>NZ_JBSVCZ010000033.1:0-56084 GCF_054072955.1 Streptomyces sp. SS8 | reverse complement strand
GGCCCGGCCGCAGGCGGAGAGCGGGACGGAACAGGGGGAGGACGCCATCCGCACCCTCGCCGCCGGGTTCTGACCCGCCGGACCCCGCTGCTCCGGAACACCCGCCTCACCGCCGTCCCGGCCGTACCGCGTCCACGGGACCACGGGGGCGACCGGGGCCGGGGCAGGCGTCGCAGGCCGTGCCCCCGGTTCCGGTCGGCCCTGCCGGGCTCAGCCGACCGGGGCCGCGGGCTCCCTGCCGGGCTCCCCGCCGGCCCGCGGAGCACCGTCACCGTCCGACGCCCGCTGCTCCGGGCCGCCGTCCGAGGCCCGGGCGCCGGCCTCCTCGGCCAGCCGTTCCATGCCGCTGGTGGTCTTCAGCGGTTTCTCCTTGATGAACACGACGGCGACCAGGGCGAGCAGGGCGAAAGGCGTCGCGACGAGGAAGAGGTCCGCGGTGGCGACACCGTAGGCGTGCTCCACGATCGCCCGGATCGGCGCGGGCAGGGCGGTGACGTCGGGGACGCCGCCCTCCGGGCCGCCGGGGGCCTGGGCCCCGGCGGCGGGAACGCCCGCCTGCTCCAGCCCCCGGGTCATCTCGCTCGCGACCCGGTTGGCCAGGATCGCGCCGAGCACGCTGGTGCCGATCGTGCCGCCCATGCTGCGGAAGAAGGACAGCACGGAGGTCGCCGCGCCCAGCTCGGCGGCGGGAACGTCGTTCTGCGCGGCCAGCACCAGGTTCTGCATCAGCATGCCGACACCGATGCCGAGCACCGCCATGTAGACGCCGAGCAGGCCGAAGCCCGTATCGGAGTCGATCGTGGCGAGCAGCCCGAGACCGGCGGTCATGGTGACCGCGCCCGCCACCAGGTACACCTTCCACCTGCCGGTGGCGCTGATGACCTGGCCGGCGACGGTGGAGGAGACCAGCAGCCCCAGGATCATCGGCAGGCTCATCAGACCGGCGACGGTCGGGGACTTGCCCAGCGAGATCTGGAAGTACTGGGAGAGGAAGACGGTGCCGCCGAACATGGCCACACCCACCAGCAGGCTGGCGACGGTGGTCAGGGTCACGGTGCGGTTGCGGAAGATGTCCAGCGGGATGACCGGCTCGGGCACCCGCGACTCGACGTAGACCGCGGCGATCAGCAGCACCGCGCCGCCACCGGTCAGAACGGCGGTCTGCCAGGAGAGCCAGTCGAACCGGTTCCCGGCCAGCGAGGTCCAGATGAGCAGCGCGCAGACGCCCGCGACGATCAGGAAGGCGCCCAGGAAGTCGATCCTCACCTCGCGCCGGACGGTGGGCAGCCGCAGGGTGCGCTGCAGCAGCACGATCGCCAGCAGCGCGAACGGTACGCCGATGAAGAAGCACCAGCGCCACCCCAGCCACGAGGTGTCCACCAGGACACCGCCGATCAGCGGCCCGGCCACGGTGCCCACGGCGAAGACGGCGCCGAAGATGCCCGCGTACTTGCCCAGCCTGCGGGGCGGGATGACGGCGGCCATCACCACCTGCGCCAGGGCGGTGAGGCCGCCCGCGCCGATGCCCTGGACGACCCGGCTGAAGATCAGCAGCTCGACGCCCTGGGAGAAACCGGCCAGCAGTGAGCCGGCCACGAACATGCCCAGGGAGAGTTGCAGCAGCAGCTTCTTGTTGTAGAGATCGGACAGCTTGCCCCACAGCGGCACGGTCGCCGTCATGGCCAGCAGTTCGGAGGTGACGACCCAGGTGTAGGAGGACTGGCTGGCCCCCAGGTCGGTGATGATCCGTGGCAGCGCGTTGGCCACCACCGTGCCCGCCAGGATGGCGACGAACATGCCGGCCATCAGGCCGGACATGGCCTGGAGGATCTGCCGGTTGGTCATGGATGTGGGCGGCGCCTGGTCAGGCGCCTGTGATGCGGTCACAACGTCCTTCTCTGGGGCTTTGGGGGCTTCATGGGCCGCTCATGAGCCGGCCGCGGAACGCGGGGCCTTCTCACCGGGTCCTGCCGGGGGCGGGGCGGGTCGGGTCAGCGCCGCCGGTTCTCGCCGGACGGGGCCGGCAGTCCGGCGGCCAGGTGCTCGAAGACCTGCCGGAAGACGTCGGTGAAGGCGAGCCGGTCCTGCTGTGCGCACCAGTGCTCGACGGCGACCCGGACGGCGGTGCCGCCGACGGCGGCCAGCAGGCGCGGGTACAGGTCCAGCGCTCCGCGCCGTTCCTTCTCGGAGGCGGAGGGCGCCGGGCCGGCGGCGGGACCACCGCCGAGGCGCTCGGCGAGCGCCTCGGCCAGGCCGAGTTCGTCGGCCAGATGCGCGGCGAGGCTGCGGGCGAGCAGATGCGGCGAGGCGCTCAGCACCCTGGCGTGGAGATCCCACACCTCGTGGCGCTGCTCGATCTCCGCCAGCTCCGCCGCCATGGCCTCGCGCAGCGCCTCCAGCGGGGAGAGGCCGGCCGGTGCTTCGAGCACACCGCGACGGACCCGCGCGCCCGACTCCGCGTCGACCATGACGAAGGCGTCGTCACGGGCGTCGAAGTAGTTGAAGAACGTCCGGGGGGAGACGCCGGCCGCCTCGCTGATGGCCTCGACGGTGACGTGCTCCGCCCCGTGCTCCGCCGCGAGCCGTACCGCCGCTTCCGTGAGAGCGGCACGCGTGGCCCGCTTCTTGCGCTCCCGCAGCCCGCTCCCCGCGGCCTTCTTCTCCACCACATCTTGCATGCTAGGCAAAAATGCATGCTCTGTAAAAATTATTTCCGGCCGTTCCCGGCGTCGGGGCCGCCCGTCCCGGTGCCGTGGGCCGGCCAGGCGCGCGGATCGGTGGGGAGCGGTTCCACCGCCGCGCGGGCCGCCTGCGCCGGGCCGCCCCGGTCCGTCCACCCCGGCTTCCGGTGTGCTCGTGAGCCGTGGTGTCCGGGCGTGCGGCCGCCTGGCCGGGGATCACCGGAGGGCTGAGGGGGAGGGCGGCTGTGAGCCGGTCTGGGCCCGGCGGGCGGCGGGCAACGCGCGCAGCGTGCGGGCCTTCCAGGCGGCCGGGTTCCGGCCGGTGGGCGCCGAGCTACTGCTCACCGCGCGGTAGGAACGCCCCCCGTGGCCTCGCCGGAGCTCGCGGGGGTTCTCGCGTGCTCCAGTTCCCGCAGGATGCGGGCCAGGTCGTCCGGGGCGGCGGCGAGACGGACCGGGCGGCCGGCGTCGTCGAGTTCGGCGATGTGCCAGTGGCCGGGGACGGCCTCGCGGTCACCGCCGCGGACGCGCCGCACCTCCTTGACGGTGAGCCGTTCCACGGGAATCGGTTTGGCCGCGAACCGGCCGGGACCGGAGTGGGGCGTCACCGCGGGCGGCCCGCCGCCGATGACGATGTGGGTGCCGAAGTGGTGCGGGTTGTAGTCGGTGGGCTCCAGGAATCGGGCGGTCAGGAACACCTCCGCGCCCTGTCCGGCGGGCTCCTCGGCTCCCGGGACCTCGCCGGGTGCGCGGAGGCGGGTGGCGCGCCAGGCCCAGGCGAACAGGCCCACCGTGACCAGCGACCCCGCCGCCGCCCACACGACCGCCACGGGAGAGGCGAACGGATCCGAGGGGTGGAGGTAGCAGAGCGGCAGCAACCACAGGGCCGTGCCGGCGAGCGCGCCCACGAACGGAAGCTCCGACGGGAGGGCCTCGTCGTCGGGCAGCCGCCGCCAGCGCAGCCGCAGCAGCACCCGCGTACCGGGCCAGCCGGCGGCGAGGGCGAGTCCGGCCGCGACGACGGCCACACTCCCCGGAGTGACGACGTGCTTGCGCCACACATGGCGTTCCCCGGCGGCCTCCATCACCTCGCCCCGCCACAGGGTCAGCTCGACCCTGTCGCCGGGCCGGAACTCCCGGGCGGCCTCCTGGGAGACCGAGAGCCGTTCCAGCGGCCGGCCGCCGGTGAAGTACAGATGGCTGGGGTTCCTGGGGCGGCCCGCCTCGGTCCGCTCGATCTCGGCCGGCAGGGTGCTCAGGCACTCGCTCCGCTCCGCCGCGGGCACCCGGGCGGTGCACGGGACGGCCGACTTCCACGCCCGTTCCTCGGCGGCGGTGCCCGATATGGACCACACCGCCAGGCCCGCCCCCGACAGCAGCAGCACACACAGGATCAGCGACCCGGTCCAGCCGTGCCCGGCGGTGTTGCGGGAGACGACCGGCAAGTGGTCCGACCGGGGGTTTCCGTGGCGGCGGTGCAGCGCACGGAGCGTCTCCAAGGCCGCGTCGAACTCCGGGTCCTCGGGGGACCAACTGCGCGGCAGGGGCAGCAGCGGCCTGCGCCCGTCGTGCAGCACCACACCGACGCGGCGGGTGTCCGGGGCCTTGTGGTTCCACTCGTTCCCCATGCGGATCTGCAGGTCGGCGATGCCGGACCACGGCATGCTCCGGCGGCGCGGCAGCGTCCGGACGTGCAGGCCGTACGCGTCGGCGCTCACCCGGGCGACGGCGCCGCGCAGCGAGACCAGAGCCGTCAGCGCCGACAGCAGGGCGATCCCCGACCACACCCCCCACAGTCCGCCGCGATCCGCCGAGTACACCGCGGCCGCGGCCGTCACAGCCGCCCCCGCCGCTCCCAGAACGGTGAAGATCCACAGAGCGCGCCGGTAGGGGGAACGGCAGGTCAATTCCCGGACATCGGTCATGCGCGCAATTCTGCCGCCGTCCGGCCGGGGTCTCATGTGCACGATGCGGCAGCTTTCCGCCCGGCGACGCTTCCGGATACGGGAGGCTCCACCTCCCCGGCCGGTCACCGCGGGGAGTCCTCGCGCCCGGGCGGAACCTCATGGCTTCCTTAGGACTTCCTGAAGAAGCCCTTCCCCGGCGCCTCGCGGGCCCCGGGCCTGCCTAGGCTCTCGCCCGGCCCCCTCCAAGGGGCCCGGCAGGCGCGACCGCGTCCGCCGGGCCCCTTCTCCGGGCCGACCGATCCCCCCTACCGACTCCCCGAGGTGCCGTCCGCATGAGCTCCCGCCGGGCCGACCGTTCCCGCCACCGCTCCCACGCCCGTTCCAAGGGCACCCCGTCGGCGCGCGACATCGTCCTCGCGCTCAGCGTGGTCACCATGGCGGCGGGCGCCGGCCTCACCGTGGCCGCGGGCGGGGGACAGGACGGACCGGCCGACCGTGTGGCGGCCGACGCATCCGGTACCGCGCACGACACGGAGGCCGGGGCGGCCGGCGGCGTATCTCCTCCCGCCTCCCCCGCCCCGCGAAAGAGTGCGTCCGCCTCACCGGGTGCCGACGGGCCCGAGAAGTCCGGGAAACCGGGCGAGTCCGGGGAGACGGAGGAGTCGGGGAAGCCCGCACGCGGTGCCGCCCCCTCCGCTTCCGCACCCGCCTCCGGAACCGCCGGGGGAGCGGAACAGGACAGGATGGCCAGAAGCGGGCAGAGCCGCGCGGCCGGCTCCGAAGGCACCGCCGAGTCCGGCGGCGGGAAGGGTACCGGCGCCCCCGGGGCGGACGCGCCGGGGGACGGCGGGCCACAGGCGCAGGTACTCGCGCTCGTCAACAGGGAGCGGGCCGCGGCCGGCTGCCGCCCGGTCACCGCCGACGCCCGGCTGGCACGGGCCGCGGAGGACTACAGCGACACCATGGCCGCCTCCGGCGTGCTGTCCCACACGGGACCCGACGGTTCCACGATGGCCGACCGGGTCGAGGCGGCCGGGTACGCCTGGAGCAACCTGGGCGAGAACATAGCCCAGGGGCAGCCGGACGCCGCCTCGGTCATGAAGGCGTGGATGAACAGCCCCGGCCACCGCGCGAACATACTCAACTGCGCCTTCGAGGAGCTGGGCGTCGGCGTCCACCTCGGCGACGGCGGCCCGTGGTGGACCCAGAACTTCGGCACCGGACGGTAGCGGCACGGCGCCGGCGGACGCCCGCGGGCATGGAAGAGGTCCGGCCCCGGCGCTGAGTGCACCGGGGCCGGACCTTCCAGTAGCGGGGACAGGATTTGAACCTGCGACCTCTGGGTTATGAGCCCAGCGAGCTACCGAGCTGCTCCACCCCGCGGCGGTGACACCACTGTACGGCACGCCGCGGCCCGCGGCGAAACGGGCAGGTCGGCAAGGGGATTCAGCCCGCGCCCGAGGCACGCCCGGTCCGGGTGCGCACGGTGGCGCCCGCACAGGCGATCACGGCGACGCCGCCGAGGACGGTGGGCCAGGTGATCTGCTCGCGCAGGAGCAGCGCGGCCCAGCAGACACTCATCACGGGCTGGACGAGCTGCACCTGGCCGACTTGCGCCATCGGGCCGATCGCGAGCCCCCGGTACCAGGCGAAGAAGCCGAGGAACATGCTCACCACCCCGAGGTAGGCGAAGGCGGACCACTCGGCCGGACTCCCGGCCGGGGGGTGCGAGGAGGCCGAGAGGGCGGTGAGGGCCGCCATCAGCGGCGCGGAGAGCACCAGCGCCCAGGAGATGGTCTGCCAGGCCCCGAGTTCACGGGCGAGGATCCCGCCCTCCGCGTAGCCGGTGCCGGCCGCCGCGACGGCGCCGAGCAGAAGCAGGTCGGACCAGTGGAGCCCGCCGAACCCGCCCCCCTGGAGAGGCGAACACGACCGCGGCGCCCGCGCCGACGGCCGCCATGGCCCAGAACGGGGCAGGAGGGCGCTCGTGTCCGCGGAGCACGGCCATCACCGCGGTCGCGGCCGGCAGAAGCGCGATCACGACGGCGCCGTGGCCGGCCGAGGCATTGGTCAGGGCGTAGGAGGTCAGCAGGGGGAAGCCGACGACCACGCCCCCGGCGACGACCGCCAGGCGGCCCCACTGGGCGCCGCGGGGCGGACGCTGCCGGGTGACCGCCAGCGCGACCGCCGCCAGCACCGCGGCCACCACAGCACGGCCGGAGCCGACGAACAGCGGTGACATCCCGCCGTCCTCGACGGCGGCCCGGGTGAACGGGACGGTGAAGGAGAACGCCCCGACCCCGAGCAGACCCCACCCGAGACCGGAGCGGGACGGGGATAGCGGACGGGCTTCGAGCGCGGTAGCGCTACTGTCGTATTTCATGGACAACGATAGCAGTTCGCGGATCGTCGCCGACCTCGGCGAATGGATCGCGTCGGCCGCCCCGGGCGCGAGACTGCCCTCCACGCGCACACTGGTCGCCCGTTACGGGGCGAGCCCCGTAACGGTCCAGAAGGCGCTGCGGACCCTGGCGGCGAGGGGAGTGGTGGAGAGCCGTTCCGGTGTGGGGACCTTCGTCCGCGCGGTCCGGGTGGCCCGCCCGAACGACTACGGCTGGCAGACCGCGGCGCTCGGATCGCCGCGCAACCGGGCACCGCAGCTCTCCACGGCGCTGCGCACCACCCCGAACGATGTGATCGCGCTTCACTCGGGTTACCCGGACCGGGAGTTGCTGCCCGAGCGCCTGGTCCGGGCCGCGCTCACCCGTGCGGCCCGCGGCGACGCCGCCGTCAGCCGACCCCCGGCCGCCGGGCTGCCCGAACTCCAGGCGTGGTTCGCGGCCGAACTCGCCACCGCGACACCGGCCGGGATCACGCCGCCGACACCGGGCGACGTCGTCGTCTTCCCCGGCAGCCAGAGTGGACTGGGCACCGTCTTCCGCTCCCTCGTCGGAGCGGGCCGCCCGCTGCTGGTGGAGTCGCCCACCTACTGGGGCGCGATCCTCGCCGCCGCGCAGGCGGGCGTGCGGGTCGTGCCCGTTCCCAGCGGGGCGCGCGGCCCCGACCCGGAGGAACTGGCGCGGGCGTTCGAACAGACCGGGGCGCGCGCGTTCTACGCCCAGCCGAACTTCGCCAATCCCACCGGCGCCCGGTGGTCGCCCGATCTGGCGGACCGGGTCCTCGGCACCGTCCGAAGCCACGGCGCGTTCCTGATCGAGGACGACTGGGCGCACGACTTCGGCATCGAGGAGGACCCGGCCCCGATCGCCGCCCGGGACGACGGCGGGCACGTCGTCTACCTGCGCTCCCTGACCAAGAGCGTCTCCCCGGCCGTCCGCATCGCCGGCGTCGTCGCCCGGGGCCCGGCCCGCACACGCGTCCTCGCCGACGCCCAGGCCGAGTCGATGTACGTCAGCGGCATCCTCCAGGCCGCCGCACTCGACGTCGTCACCCAGCCCGCCTGGCGCACGCACCTGCGCAGCCTCCGCCACCAGCTCGCCGCCCGCCGGGACCTGCTGACCGCGTCGCTGCGGGAGCACGCGCCCACCGCCCGCCTCGAGGCGGTGCCGCGGGGCGGGCTGAACATCTGGGTCCGGCTGCCGGACGCCACCGACCTGGCACGGCTCGTACGGGACTGCGAGGGTGACGGGGTCCTCGTCGCCCCCGGCGGCGAGTGGTTCCCCGCCGAACCGACCGGGGCCTACCTCCGGCTCAACTACTCGGGCCCCAACCCCGGCGCCTTCCCCGACGGCACGCGCGCCGTCGGACGGGCGCTCGCGCGGCAGCGGACGCGGTAGCGCCGGCGACCGGCCGGCTCGTGACACGCCATCCGGGTGCCGCCGGTGTCCGCCGGATGCCGGAGGGCCCCGTGTGAGCGGGCGGCGGCGGGGGCACCGATCCCGCATGCGCACCGTGATCAACGGGGCGGCCGGGAGCACCGGCCCCACCGTCGAAGGCCGCCCGCGCGCCGAAGGCGCGTACGGCGGCGCCGGCCGGGCCCGGCGCCCACCCACCCTGTCCGGCCCGCCGCGCGGCCGGCCCGCCGGAGACCGCGTCGCGGCACGGCGGCGCCCGTGACCGCCGGAGAGGTCCGGGCACGCCCCGGACCGCCGACCGCGCTCGCGCTGCTCACCGCCGCCCACGGCGGGCCGGCCCTGGCGGTCACCGCCGTCGCGGGCCTGCTCGCGCTCCGCGGCGGGCTGCGCCCGGCACCGGCCGCCGCCGTCACCGCCGCGGTGCTCGCCGGCCAGCTCACGATCGGCTGGGGTAACGACCTGCGCGATCTGTCCCGCGACCGCGCCGCCGGCCGCGCCGGCAAACCGCTGGCCGCCGGGGACCTCCCGGTGAGCGCGGTGGTGCGCGCACTGGCCGCGGCCGCGCTCGCCTGCCTGGTGCTGTCCGCGCTCACCGGCCCGCGCGCCGCACTGGTCAACATCGTCCTCGTCACCGGCGCGGGCCACGCCTACAACCTCGGCCTGAAAGCGACCCGGTGGTCCTGGGCCCCGTACGCCTGCGCCTTCGGGGCGCTGCCCTCGGTGGTCACCCTCGCCGGACCCGCCCAGACCTGGGCGGCGCCGTGGGCGACCGGCGCCGGCGCCGCGCTCGGAGTCGGGGCGCACCTGCTCAACACCCTGCCCGACCTCGCCGACGACGAACGCGCCGGGGTGCGCGGCCTGCCGCACCGGATCGGCGAACGCCCCTCGCGCGCCCTGGCCGCCGCTCTGCTGGCCGCCGCCTCGCTGCTCGCCGTCCTCGGCCCCGCCGGAGACCCTCCGGCCTGGGCACTCGCCGCCCTCGTACCGGTGGCCGCCCTCACCGCGCTCACCCTGGCCGCACACGGCCGCACCCCCTTCCGGGCCGCGGTGGCCGTCGCCCTGCTCGACGTCGTACTGCTCGTGGCGGCCGGCCGATGACGCCGGCATCCGCGCCACCGGCACCATCCGCGCACTGGGACCTCGCCGTGGTCGGCGCCGGGCCGGCCGGCGCCGCCGCGGCCCTGGGCGCGCTGCACACCGATCCCGGCCTGCGCGTCGCCCTCCTGGACCGGGCGGACTTCCCCCGGGACAAGGCATGCGGAGACGCGGTGGCCCCGCACGTCCTCGACCTCCTCGCACAGGTCGGCGTCACCGGCCTCCTCGACGACCGGATCCCGGTCGGCCGGCTCCGCCTCGGCCGCGGCGGCCTGACCACCGAGCGGCCGATGGCCCGCCCGGCATGGGTGGTACCGCGCAGGGTCCTCGACGCCCGGCTGGCCGACGCGGCGGTCGCGTCCGGCGCCCACCTCCTGCGACACCGAGTCCGCGGCCTGCGGCAGGACACCGAAGCGGTGGTCCTGGACGGGCGGATCCGCGCCGCGGTCGTCGTCGGTGCCGACGGCGCCCACTCGGCCGTCCGCCGCGCGCTCGGCCTGCCCGGCGGCCCGACCGCCCTGGCGCTGCGCGGCTACGCCCCGGTCCCTCCCGGACGGCGCGGCGCGCAGGTCATCGAGTTCGGCACCCTGCACCAGCCGTCGTACGCCTGGTCCTTCGACCGCGGCGACGGCCTGGCGAACGTCGGGTACGGCGAGACCCTCCGCACCGGCCGCAAGGCACCGGTCCGCGCCCGGCTGCTCGAACGGCTCGAGGCGCTGCTGCCCGGAGCGGCGGAGGGCGGGCGGCAGTGGGTCGGACACCACCTGCCGCTCTCGACGGCGCGCTGGCGCCCTCCGCCCGGCCGGGTGCTGCTCGCGGGCGACGCCGCCGGGCTGGTGAACCCGCTGACCGGCGAGGGCATCTACTACGCGGTGGCCACCGGCATCGCGGCGGGCCGTGCCGCCGCCGCGGCCTGCCGGGACCGAAGGCCCGAACGGGCGGGGGAGCGGTACGCCCGCGCCACCGGCCGGATCCTGCTGCCCCACCTGCGGCACACCGCCCTGGCGGCCCGCCTGGCCCGCAGCCGCCACGCCGTCGAGGTGGCCCTGCGCGCCTGCTCCGCCGACCAGCGCGTCTTCGACGACCTCGTCGAAATCGGCCTGGCCCGGGGCCGCCTCACACCCGCCCTCGCGTTCGGCCTCGGCCGGGCGCTCGCCGCATCCGCCCGCCCGACCGGCCGAAACCGGGAGCCAGCATGAGCACGCGCGTCCTCAGCGTTCGCGGCACCCTGCCCGAGCACTGTCACCGGCAGGAGGAGATCACCGAGTTCCTCACCACCATGCCGACCGCCGGCGCCGCCGACCGCGGCCTCGTCGAGCGGCTGCACCGCAACGTGTGCGTCGAGACCCGGCACACCGCGCTTCCCCTGGAGGAGTACGCCCGGCTGGGGGACTTCGGCCGGGCGAACGACGCCTTCATCCGGGCGGGCACCGAACTCGGCGGCCGCGCGGTCGTCGAAGCGCTCAAGGACGCCGGCCTCGCCCCCGCCGACGTCGACTGCGTCGTGTCGTGCACGGTGACCGGCCTGGCCGTCCCCTCGCTGGAGGCCCGCGTCGCGGCGGAGATCGGGCTGCGCCCCGACGTGGTGCGCCTGCCGCTGGTCGGCCTCGGCTGCGTCGCCGGCGCGGCCGGTCTCGCCCGGCTGCACGACCTGCTGCGCGGCCGGCCGGACGGGGTCGCGGTGCTGATGTCGGTCGAGCTGTGCTCGCTCACCCTCCAGCGCGACGACGCCTCGGTCGCCAACCTGGTGGCCGCCGGCCTGTTCGGGGACGGCGCCGCGGCGGTGGTCGCCGTCGGCCCCGAGCATCCGCTCGCGCACTCCGAGGACCCCGCCCGGCCCCTCGTACTGGCCTCGCGCAGCCGCCTCTACCCCGACTCGGAGCGCGCGATGGGCTGGGACGTCGGACCCGGCGGGTTCAGGATCGTGCTCGACGCCTCGGTCCCCGACCTGGTGCGCCGGTACGTCGGCGGCGACGTCCGCGAATTCCTCGCCGACCACGGGCTGAACGCCGGAGACATCGGCTGGTACGTGGCGCATCCCGGCGGCCCCAAGGTCCTCCACGCGCTGCAGGACGCGCTCGGGGTCGGGAGGGAGGCCCTGGGCGTGACCTGGGAATCGCTGCGCCGGATCGGCAACCTGTCCTCCGCATCGGTGCTGCACGTCATGGCGGACACGCTCGCCGCCCGCCCGCCCCGGCCCGGCTCCTACGGACTGATGCTCGCCATGGGGCCGGGCTTCTGCTCCGAACTCGTCCTCCTGCGCGCACCGGGCGGTGCGCGATGAGCAGTGAGCCGCTGTTCACCGTCCTGGTCGTGGCCGTCGGTCTGGAACGGATCGCGGAACTGGCCGTGTCCCGCCGCAACGCCGCCTGGAGCTTCGCGCGCGGCGGTGTGGAACTCGGGCGGGGGCACTACCCGTTCATGGTGGCGCTGCACACGGGCCTGCTCGCCGGTGTGCTCGTGGAGGTGTGGACGCGCGGGCCGGACGCCGTAGCGCCACTCGCCTGGAGCATGTTCGTCCTCGTCGCGGCCTCACAGGCGCTGCGCTGGTGGTGCATCGCCACCCTGGGCCGGCAGTGGAACACCCGGGTGATCGTCGTGCCCGGCGCCGCGCGGGTGACCGGCGGTCCCTACCGCCTCCTGTCGCACCCGAACTACCTCGCCGTCACCGTCGAGGGGATCGCGCTGCCGCTGGTCCACTCGGCCTGGATCACGGCGGCCGTCTTCACCGTGCTGAACGCCCTGCTGCTGGCCGCCCGCGTCCGCACCGAGGACGCCGCACTGGCGCGACTGGCCTGAGATGCCCGGGGGAAGGGCCACCGTGGACCTGCTCGTCGTCGGCGGCGGCCCGGCGGGGCTCGCCACCGCCCTGTACGCGGTCCGGGCAGGGCTTGAGGTCACCGTCCTCGAACAGCGCGCCGGCACCGTCGACAAGGCGTGCGGCGAGGGGCTGATGCCAGGAGCCGTCGCCGCACTGGCCGCGCTCGGCGTGCACCCGGCCGGACACGAACTGCGGGGCATCCGGTACGTCGCCGGGCCCCGCCGGGCCGCCGCCGCCTTCCGGGCGGGGCCGGGCCGCGGGGTGCGCCGCACCGTGCTGCACGCGGCGCTGCGCGAGGCGGCGCTGGCCGCGGGCGCGCGGATCGAGCACCGAACCGTGCGCGGTGTCGAGCAGGACGGGCGGGGCGTGGTGGCCGGCGGCCTGAGGGCCGCCCACCTCGTCGCGGCCGACGGCCTGCACTCGCCGATCCGCCGGGCACTGGGCCTGGACCGGCCGCACCGGGCGCGCCCGCGCTACGGACTGCGGCGCCACTTCGAACTGAACCCCTGGAGCGACCATGTCGAGGTGCACTGGGCCCGCGGCGCGGAGGCCTATGTGACCCCGGTGGCCGACGGACTGGTGGGCGTGGCGGTGCTCACCGCCGGCCGCGGCTCCTACGACGACCACCTCGCCGCCTTCCCCGGTCTGCGCGAGCGGCTGTCCGGGGCCCGGCCGGCCGGACCGGTGCGCGGGGCCGGACCGCTGCGCCGCGGCGCGAGAGCGCGCACCGCCGGCCGGGTGCTGCTCGTCGGCGACGCGGCCGGCTACGTCGACGCGCTGACCGGTGAGGGTGTGGCACTGGCACTGGCGCAGGCGCAGGCGGCGGTACGCGCGGTCACCGGGGGCGATCCGGGAGCCTATGAGCGGGACTGGCGGCGGCTCACCCGGCGCTACCGCCTGCTGACCCGCGCACTGCTCGCGGCGACCGGGCCACCCCCCGCCCGGGCGGCGCTGGTCCCCGCGGCGCAGCGGCTGCCCCGGCTGTTCTCCGCCGCCGTCGACGCGCTGGCCCGCCCGGCGGGGGAGTGAGCCCCGGCGGGCGGACGGTGACCGGTGGTCAGTGCTTTCCGATGCCGGAGCCGACCGCCTCCCGGAAGTTGCGCAGCGCGTCGCCGGGAAGCAGATGGCCGGACAGGACGTTGCGGGTGTCGGCGCGGCGGACGGCGGACACGTAGCCGGCGTGTGAGGGGTACAGCCGGTCGAGACGGCCCTCGTCGAACGGGATGTGGGTGCCGAACAGGACGCAGAAGGTCTCCCCGGAGTTGTCGCCGGTGTTGAGCGCGGTCGGTGCCTGGACCTGGGACAGCCGGATGCCGCCGCGTGCCAGGCCGAACCCGTCGCGCGCCTTGGTGCCGTCGGGGGCGAACTCCAGCGGCGGCGCCGTCGGCGGCCGGACACCGCGTTCGGCCCAGCGCACCAGATGGCCGTAGGCGGCGGCGATCACGTGGTGCAGCGGAACCCTGCTGAACGCCGGACGGTCGCAGGCGTAAGTGGGCGCGGAGCCCAGGTCGCGGTCGAGGAGGGGCCGGCGGTACTCCTGGCCGTGCCATCCGGAGTGCGCGGTGCCGGCGACCTCCCAGCGCCGGTAGCGGTCATCGTCGGCGCGCCGCTCCGGGGTGCGCACATCGGTCTCCGACAGCACGTGGAACACCGGTTCGGCGCCCTTCCGGGACGGCGCGGGACCGACGATGTGGGCGTAGGCGTCGAAGACGGGCCCGGTCCGGGGCAGGACGCGGTCGTAGTAGACCGTCATCCGCGCGGCGGACTGCGACGCACCGACGGCCAGTACCGTCTCGGCCCGGAGCGGTCCGAGGGGGGCGGCACCCTCACGGGTCCGCAGGGCCCGGGCAGCCTGCGCGAACACGTCGTAGGACAGCTCGTCGGCGGTGAAGCGGCCCCGGCCGGTGACATCGAGCCGCCCGTAGCGGGCGGGGCTCCAGCCGCGCAGCTGTTCCACCCCGATCCGCTGGGCGGAGACGCCGACCCAGGCGTAGCCCCCGCGGAGGATCTGCTCGGGGGACCACAGGGCGTCCAGGTCGTACCCGGCCGAGACGTTCTGCCACTCGGTCAGGACCGTGCCGTTGAAGTCCCCGGGGTCGGCGGGGCGGCGGACGATGACGCGGGTGGTGTACGGCACGTCGGAAGCCAGGAGTTCGCCGGTGGTGCTGTAGCCGTCGGCCTCGCCGGACAGAAGGAACTCCTCCTCCACGTACCCGGCGGCGGCCAGGTCCGTGGAAGTGGACAGCCATGGATAGGTGTCCTCCACGTCCGGGGCCGAGGGATCGCCGGGAACCGTCCCGGCGACGGGCCCCCGCACGACCGGCGTGCCGACCACCGCCCCGGGCGCCGCCTCCGCCGCCGGGGCGGACCGCGGGGCGGCCTCGGCCGCTCCCGTGGCCAGGGTGGCGGTGACCAGGGCGGCCAGTAAGATCCGCGACGTTCTGCGCCATGTGCTCATACGCGTCCGGCTCCTTTTCCCGGGCGGGCTGCGGTGCCCGCCCGTCCCCGGACAGGATGGCCGGTGCGGGCGGGGGCCTCATCGGCCGAACCACCGGCCCTGACCCCCGCCCGCTTCCCCGGTCGGCAGCGTCTGCCGGGTGATCGACGACGCCGACACCTGGAACCGGCTCGCCGCCCTGCTGCCGGAGGCCGGCGCCCGGGAGGTCAGGGACTGCTGGGAGATCGGGGAGCAGGAGGCGGGACTCGGCCTGCTCGTCTCCGGCCTTCTCGCCCACCGGGTACCGATCAGCGAGACGGTCAGGGCCCGGATCTCCGTGCTCGCGGAGGACCGGGGTGAGCGGGAGGCGCTCACACCCCGGATCCTGCGGTGCCGCGGCGACGGAGGCGTGTCCACCGTGAGGCTGGTCGAACAGGAGGGCGGTTCCGTCGGCGGGCCGGCGGCCGGAGCCGGTCCAGGCCCGGCCGGTTACGTCCTCCTGCCGTGGACCGCCTGTGACGGATGCGGCCAGGTCCTGCTGCGAGCCCATGACCGGCAGCGCGGTGGGGAGGCCTCTCCTTCTCGGCCCGGCACTACGCCATCACCTCGCCCGGCCGTGCCACCGTCCTGCGGACGATCCCCGCCGGCGCCGCTGGCGAGGCGTTCGATGTGCTCCTGCGGGAGTGCGACGGGCCGCCGGCGGCTGCCGGCCCGGGGGGACACCGCGCCGCGCGGGGCGGAGCCACAGGACGGCCCGCGCGGTCGTCGCGCTACCTCGGGTCGCGGTTGAACAGGGACTTGGACCAGAGGTGTCCGAGTGCGGCGAGGACCAGGCACCAGGCCACGGCGAGCGGGCCGTTGTGGCCGATCTCGGTGCCGAGCAGCAGGCCGCGCAGGGTCTCGATGGCCGGCGTGAAGGGCTGGAACTCGGCGACCGGCCGGAACCAGCCCGGCATCGCGTCGACGGGGACGAAAGCGCTGGAGATCAGCGGCAGGACGATCAGCGGCATCGCGTTGTTGCTCGCCGCCTCGGCGTTCGGGCTGACCATACCCATTCCGACGGCGATCCAGGTGAGCGCCAGGGCGACCAGCGTCACCAGCCCGAAAACGGCCAGCCACTCCAGGGCGGTCGCGTCCGAGGACCGGAAGCCGATGGCCACGGCGACGGCGCCGACGAGGACCACACTGGCGACCGACCGCAGCACACTGCCGACGACGTGCCCGATGAGCACGGAGCCGCGGTGGATCGCCATCGTGCGGAAACGGGCGACGATGCCCTCGGACATGTCCGTGGACACCGACACCGCGGTGCCCACCACGGTGCTGCCGATGGTCATCATCAGCAGGCCCGGCAGGAGGTAGGCGAGGTACGCGGAGCGGTCGGCGCCGCCGATGCCCGCGCTCATCACCTCGCCGAAGACGTAGACGAACAACAGCAGCAGGACGATCGGGGTGAGCAGGAGGTTCAGCGTCAGGGACGGATAGCGCCGCACGTGCAGCAGGTTGCGGCGCACCATCGTGGACGAGTCGCGGACGGCGAGGGGCAGGGAACTCATCGGGAGGTCTCCTGGGAAGGCTGGTCGGTGCCGCCGGTCAGGGCGAAGAACACGTCGTCGAGGTCGGGAGTGCGCACGGTCAGCTCGTCCGCCTCGACACCGACGGAGTCCAGCCGGTCGAGAACGGAGCGCACCTCGCGCTGGCTGCCGTCGCTGGGGATCCGCAGCACGAGGGAGTCGTCGTCGCGGGTGGCCCCGCGCAGTGCGCCGGCGGCGCACCGGTAGGCGGCCGGGTCGGTGAAACGGAGGCGGACATGGCCGCCGGACACCAGCCGCTTCAGCTCGTCGGGGGTGCCCTCGGCGGCGATCCTGCCGCCCGCGAGCACGGCGACGCGGTCGGCGAGTTCGTCGGCCTCCTCCAGGTACTGGGTGGTGAGGAGGACCGTGGTGCCGCTCGTGACGAGGTCACGGACGGCTTCCCACATGTTGTGACGGGCGCGGGGGTCGAGGCCGGTGGTCGGTTCGTCGAGGAAGATGACGCTCGGGCCGCCGACGAGTGTCATGGCGATGTCGAGGCGCCGCTTCATACCGCCGGAGTAGGTGGAGGCGGGCTTCTTCGCCGCGTCGGTCAGGCCGAAACGCTCCAGCAGTTCGGCGGTGACCCGCCGCCCCTCGCGCCTGGACAGGTGGTGCAGGCCGGCCATGAGGAGCATGTTCTCCTCGCCGGTGATCAGGCCGTCGACGGCGGAGAACTGCCCGGTGACGCCGATCGCGGCGCGCACGGACTGCGGTGACCTGGCGATGTCGTGGCCCGCGACCAGGGCCCGGCCGCCGTCGGCGCCGATGAGGGTGGAGAGGATCTTGACGGTGGTGGTCTTGCCGGCGCCGTTGGGTCCGAGCAGCGCTAA
This sequence comes from Streptomyces sp. SS8, assembly GCF_054072955.1. Taxonomy (NCBI): domain Bacteria; kingdom Bacillati; phylum Actinomycetota; class Actinomycetes; order Kitasatosporales; family Streptomycetaceae; genus Streptomyces; species Streptomyces sp. SS8. The sequence continues at coordinate 38,924 of NZ_JBSVCZ010000033.1, read as the reverse complement.
CACGGCCCCGGCCGGGATGTGCAGGTCGATGCCGTCGAGGACGGTCTTGCCGCCGTAGGACTTGTGCAGCCCGGTGGCGGAGACGGCGGCGGGTGGTCGTGAACCACCGTTCCTTTTGGATGTGGGCATGACAGATGAAGGCATGGAGTCCTCCCTCTCGGAGGCCGAAGCGGTGAAACGGTGAAGTGGTGGGGCGAGCCGGCCCGCGGGGCCGGTGTTCAGGCCCGGGCTCGGCGGATGTCGATGTTGCCGTAGCGGGTCCGGGCGCGTACCTCGACGGTGTCCTCGGTCTTCTGCGGGGCCTCGGAGGCGGCGAGGGTGTTGCGCACCTGCCCGCGGGCGGAGCTGACGTCGAGCCAGGCGGCCGTCCCTTCACGGACGCCGACCTCGATGGCTCCGTAGGAGGTCTCCAACTGGACTGTCCCGCGAGCGACTTCGGCGACGCGCAGGGTGCCGTGGGCAGTGGTGGCGACGACCGGGCCCTCTGCGCGCGTGATGTCGATGTCGCCGTTGGAGCCGCTCACCCGCAGCTCGTCCGCCGCGGTGCCGACAGTCGTGGTGCCGTGCGAGTTCTTCAGTGCGGCGGGACCGCGGACGGCGCCGACACGCAGGCTTCCGGAGCTGGTGGTGATCTCGGCCGGACCCTCGACCCGGTCGACGGTGATCGAGCCGTGGGAGGCCGTCAGCTTCAGCGGCCCGGTCGTATCGAGGCGGACGTCGCCGGAGGAGGTCTTCACCCGGACCTCGCCGAGCCGGCCCTCGCCGAGCACCTGGGCCCAGGCGCCGGTCATGTCGACGTGCGAGTCCGCGGGCAGTTCGACCGTGACGTCGACGGTGCCGGTGCGCCCGACGATGTGGCGCCGCCTGGGTGTCCTGACGGTCAGGGCGCCGCCGGAGTACGCGACCTCGGTCTGGTCGGCCGCACGTACGTCCTGTTCCCGCTTCGGGTCGCGGGGCCGCACCTCGACGACGGTGTCGAGGCGGTCGCCCGCGGTGAACCGGATGGAACCGGCCTCCACGTGCGCCGTGGCCGAGATCGGTTCCGGGGTGTCGAAAGAAGGCATGGCTGTCCCGTTCTCCTGGGTCTTGGTGACGTCCCCGCTGGTGGGACGTGGTGTGGGTGAGGTGGTGCGAGCGCCGGGCGCGGGCTAGCGCACCCAGCCCGTGTAGCTCTGCCCGATGGTCCGGGTCTTCTCCACCGGGCGGGGGTGGTGGCCGTCGAGCGCGGCCGACACGGCGCGCACCAGCCAGGCGTTGACCGACAGGCCCTCGCGGCTCGCGGCCTCCTCGGCCCGGGCCTTGAGATGGGCCGGAAGGCGCAGGTTGACGCGGGCGGTGCCGCCCTCCTCGCCGTCGGCCGGGACTGGGGGCGCGAGTGGCTCGGCAGGTGCGGAGGGCTCCATGGGGGCGATGTCGGAGGGCGGCATCACCACGAATTCGGGGTCGAGCCCGCGCAGCCGTACGTCGACCGAGCCGGGGGCGAGTTCGCGGGTGATCTCGTCCATCGCGGCGGAGAGCACGTTGAGCATGGTCAGCCGGGCCGCCGACTCCAGAGGGGTGGTGAGCCTCTCGGCCAGCTCACGGGCTTCACCGCCACCGGCCTCGGCGGCCACCGCGAGTTCGCGGCGGAGGGTGTCGACATACGGAGTGAGGTCCATAGCGCCATGATGGCACCATGTGGTGCCATGCGCAAGCCCGGATGGCGCCTTGTGTGGGGGAGGGGCGAGGGAATCCTTATTGAGCTGCGGAAACGCCGCTTCGATGGCCTGTTTGGCTGCGGCTTCATACGTGCACGCGGGGCTTTGGGGGTGTGTTCTGGCGCCATTGGGTGCCAACTGGAGCCACGTGGCGCCATGGAGTGCCATCGGGTGCCACTGCGGCTCCTCTCCCGTCTTTCGGGGGCTGCCGGTGAGGACCCGCCTTCACCTGGATACGGGGGCGCGAGCTCAGGGCCGGGCAGCGCGGGGTACCGGGCGCCCGGTGCCCCCCGGGGGGAGCGGGGAGGGGGTTGAAAGCGCTGGTTGGAGGCGACATGGGAAAGAGGCGAATCTGATAACTTCCCGGCGGAGGTGAAAGGCGTGCCCACCGAGGAGGAGCTGTTCGCGTCCGTGGACGCGCTGCTGGAGGAGGAGCCGCAACTGCCGCCCCCGGCGGAGCGGGCCCGGCTGCGGGAGGCCGCCGGAATCACCCAGGCCCGTCTGGCCCAGGCGATGAAGTCCACGCTGCAGACGGTGAAGAACTGGGAGAACGGGCGCGCGGAGCCGAGGCCGCCACGGCTGCAGGCGTACCAGCGGCTGCTGGAGGGCTGGGCCGCGAAGTACCCCGGAACCGAAGCCGCCTCACCCCCGTCCGCGCAGGCACCGCAGGCACCGCAGGCACCGCAGGCACCGCAGGCACCGCAGGCACCGCAGGCACCGACCGCGGCCCCCGGCTCCGGGCAGCCGGCCGCCGTCCCCGCCGCACCCGCGACGCCCTCCGAGCCTCCGGCCGGGCCGGGGCCGGCCGCCGTGCCGGACGCGAAGCGGCCCCCCGAGCCCGCGCCGCCGTCCCGCCCGGCGCGTGAGCGGCCAGCGGCGCCGGACACCGCCGCCTCGGCCGCCGACACCTCCTACCGGTCCTGCCGGCACGGCCCGCTGGCCGTCCTGGACGGCGACGGCCTCGCGTACGGCGCGCAGGGCATCGTCCTGGAGTGCCCGGCCACGACCATCCCCGAGCTGGTGGAGTGGACACTGGCCGAATCCGGCCTGGGAGCACCCCGTCTGCACCGCGCGGGCCGGGACTCCGATCCGCTGATCGTGCTCACCGCGGCCGCGGCGGTGAAACTCGGCCTGCCCGAGCGCCTGGAAGGACACGAGGCCCGCCGCACCCTGCGCCTGCCCGACGACCACCCGGTGGTCAAACAGCTGACGAAGGCGCGGTGGAAGCTGACCAAACGCGGCTTCGGGCCCTGGGCCCGCGTCTACCGCCCCGCCTCCGAAGGCCGTCGGCAGTGCGTACAGCTGGCGATCCTGTCCTGGGACGCGCTCGACCCACGGGCCTGGCCGGGCGCCGCCGACCTGGAACCGGCCCGGCTCGCCGACGCGCTGGGCCTCTACGCCACCCGGGTCATCACCCCGCGCGGCTCCACGGCCGTGACCGGCCTGGAGCTGATGACCGCCCTGCGCCCGCCCACCCGCGCCGTGCGGGACGCCGGCAGCGGCGCCTGGGTCTCCGGCCGCAACCCCGGATCACTGGGCACCGAACCGGTCGACCCCGCCCCGCCCGAGGCGCCCGCCGGGCATCCCGTGGCCCAGGGCTGGGAAGGGGGGTTCCTGGACGAGGAGGTCTACCAGTGGGTTCGCGGGGTCGACCTGCTGTCGGACGCCGAATGCCTGCTGCCGTTCGCCGTCGGCCTGGACATCAACACCGCGTTCCTGGCCGCCGCCGCCCGTCTCGCCGTCGGCCTGTCCGGCCCCGAGCACGTCATCCGCCCGGCCTTCGACAAGAAGATCCCCGGCTGCTGGTACGTGGACCTGTCCCACATCGACCTGGACCCGCGCCTGCCCTCACCCTTCACCCCCACCGGCGAGCGCCCCGAAGGGCCCGCCTGGTACGCCACCCCCACCGTCGCCTACGCCCAGGAACTGGGGTACGACGTCCGGCCCGCCGAGGCGTATCTGCGCCGGGACAGCGGCGCGTACCTCGACCCCTGGCACGACCGGCTCAAGGCCGCCTACCTCGACACCCTCGCCGACCTCGGCGTCACCCGGGACCTCAACGACACCGCCTACCTCGCCGCGATGGAGCGCCACAGGCACACCGATCCCGCCCTGGCCATGGTCCTCACCGCGATCAAGGCCACCGTCAAGGGCGGCATCGGCAAGCTCCGCGAGCGCCCCCAGGGCCGCCACCACCGCGACGGGGAGCGCTGGCCGGCCCTTCAGCGCCCGACCTGGCGCCCCGACATCCGCGCGGCCGTCATCTCCAGGGCCCGCGTCAACATGCACCGCAAGATGCTCAGGACCGCCGAGGCGACCGGCCTGTACCCCCTGGCCGTGCTCTCCGACTGCGTCGTCTACCCCAGCCCCGGCGACTCACCGCTGGACTTCCTGCCCCGCACCGCCTCCGGCAAGCCCCTGCCCGGCTCCTTCCGCCTCGGCCCCAGCCCGGGCCTGTGCAAGGTCGAGGGCGTGGCGCAGCTGGCCTGGGCGGTCGATCTGATGGAGCAGGGCTACAACCCCGCCCGCCACATCAAGGACGGCGTCGACGCCGTCCTGGACGAAGGAGAGTGACCCGTGGGGGAGATCGACGACGCCATCGAGCGCGCCGAGGCGGAGACGTTCACCCGCAACCCGCCCAAGTCCCTCCAGGCCCGGATCAACTTCCTGCTGGGCAAGCTCAAGACCACCCGCGCCGTGGCCGCCGAACTCGGCGTGAGCCAGCGCTCGGTGGAGCGCTACCGCAGAGGCGACCGGAAGAACCCGCCCCGGCACATCGCCGACCGCATCGACGCCGCCGTCCGCGCCCGCTGGCAGCCCCTGGTGCGCAGGCGCCGCCGCCGCGAGGCCGCCACCACCGGCGGCATCACCATCGAGACCCGCGCCCGCTTCGGCTACTCGGCCCCCATCGGTTCCACCGACGATCCCCGCCTGCGCCGCCTGACCGTCCACCTTCCCCCCGCCTACGCCGACCGCCTCTTCGCCGCCCGCCAGCAGGGGGCCGACGACCGGCAGCTGCGCGACATCGTCGCCGAGGGCCTGCGGGAGGAGTACTTCCGCGACGGCGGCCGCCGAGCCGAACACCTCGATGTCGCCTTCACCGACATCGACTACATCGACGTGTCCTTCTGAACGGCCGTCCGGCCCGCCGCGGCTTGCGGCGGGCCGGACCGGGACCGGCTGAGCGGCTCCGGCCGACCGCTCCGGAGAGAGGCCGGCGGGAGCCTCGCGACTCAGGCGCCGACGTAGGCCGCCAGATGCTCGCCGGTGAGGGTGGAGCGGGAGGCGACGAGGTCGGCGGGGGTGCCCTCGAAGACGATCCGGCCGCCGTCGTGACCGGCGCCGGGGCCGAGGTCGATGATCCAGTCGGCGTGCGCCATGACCGCCTGGTGGTGCTCGACGACGATGACCGTCTTCCCGGAGTCCACCAGCCGGTCGAGCAGGCCGAGCAGCTGCTCGACGTCGGCGAGGTGGAGACCGGTGGTCGGTTCGTCGAGGATGTAGACGCCGCTCTTCTCGCCCATGTGCGTGGCCAGCTTGAGCCGCTGCCGTTCGCCGCCGGACAGTGTGGTGAGCGGCTGGCCGAGGGTGAGGTAGCCGAGTCCGACGTCGACGAGCCGGCCGAGGATCCGGTGCGCGGCCGGGGTGCGGGCCTCACCGGAGCCGAAGAACTCCTCGGCCTCCGCCACCGGCATCGCGAGGACCTCGCTGATGTCGCGCCCGCCGAGGCGGTGTTCCAGCACCGACGCCTGGAACCGCTTGCCCCCGCACTCCTCGCAGACGGTGGCGACCCCGGCCATCATGGCCAGGTCGGTGTAGACGACGCCGGCGCCGTTGCAGGCGGGGCAGGCTCCCGAGGAGTTGGGGCTGAACAGCGCCGGTTTCACACCGCACGCCTTGGCGAAAGCCTTGCGGACCGGGTCGAGCAGCCCGGTGTAGGTGGCCGGGTTGCTCCGCCTGGAACCGCGGATGGGTGTCTGGTCGACGCAGACGACACCGGTGCCGTCGGCCTCCGATTGGCGCAGCAGCGATCCGTGCACCAGCGAGCTCTTGCCGGAGCCCGCCACGCCGGTGACCACGCAGAGCACCCCGAGCGGGATGTCGACGTCGACGTCTCGCAGGTTGTGCGTCGCCGCGCCGCGGATCTCCAGGGTGCCGGAGGGCTCGCGCACCGTCTTCCTGAGGGCGGCCCGGTCGTCGAGATGGCGGCCGGTGAGCGTGTCCGAGGCCCGCAGTCCTGCGACGGTGCCCTCGAAGCAGACGGTGCCGCCGGCCGTCCCGGCACCGGGGCCGAGGTCGACGACGTGGTCGGCGATGGCGATGACCTCGGGTTTGTGCTCGACGACGAGGACGGTGTTGCCCTTGTCGCGCAGGCACAGCAGCAGGTTGTTCATCCGCTGGATGTCGTGCGGGTGCAGGCCGGTGGTGGGCTCGTCGAAGACGTAGGTGACGTCGGTGAGGGAGGAGCCGAGGTGGCGGACCATCTTCACCCGCTGCGCCTCGCCGCCCGACAGTGTGCCCGCCGGCCGGTCGAGCGAGAGGTAGCCCAGCCCGATCTCCACGAAGGAGTCGAGGGACTGCCCCAGCGCCGTGAGCAGCGGTGCCACCGACGCCTCGTCGAGGCCGCGGACCCACTCGGCCAGATCGCGGATCTCCATCGCGCAGGCGTCGGCGATGGAGATCCCCTCGATCTTCGACGACCGGGCCTGCTCACTGAGGCGGGTGCCGTCGCACTCGGGGCACTCGGTGAAGGTGACCGCCCGGTCCACGAAGGCCCGGATGTGCGGCTGCATCGACTCCCGGTCCTTGGACAGGAACGACTTCTGGATCTTCGGGATCAGCCCCTCGTAGGTCAGGTTGACGCCGTTGACCTTCACCTTGGTCGGCTCGCGGTACAGGAAGTCGTACCGCTCCTTCTCGGTGTACTCGCGGATCGGCTTGTCAGGATCGAAGAAGCCCGACTCGGTGATGATCCGCACCACCCATCCGTCCCCGGTGTAGGTGGGGATGGTGAACGGGTCCTCGGAGAGCGACTTGGAGTCGTCGTAGAGCTGGGTGAGGTCGATGTCGGAGACCGTGCCCCGGCCCTCGCAGCGGGTGCACATGCCGCCGGTGCGGTTGAAGGTCACCTTCTCGGTCCGGGTCTTCTCGGCGCCGCGGTCGACCCTGACCCCGCCGCTCGCCGAGACCGAGGCGACGTTGAAGGAGAACGCGGAGGGCGGGCCGATGTACGGCTTGCCGAGCCGGCTGAAGAGGATGCGCAGCATCGCGCTGGCGTCGGTGGCGGTGCCGACGGTGGAGCGGGGGTCGGCGCCCATCCGCTGCTGGTCGACGGTGATCGCGGTCGTCAGCCCGTCGAGCACGTCGACCTCGGGCCGGGCCAGCGTGGGCATGAAGCCCTGGACGAAGGTGCTGTAGGTCTCGTTGATCAGCCGCTGCGACTCGGCGGCGATCGTGTCGAACACCAGTGAGCTCTTGCCCGAGCCGGAGACCCCGGTGAACACCGTCAGCCGGCGCTTCGGGATCTCGATGCTGACGTCCTTGAGGTTGTTCACGCGCGCGCCGTGCACACGGATCAGGTCGTGGCTGTCGGCGGCGTGCGGCTCGGGTGCCCGCGTGCCCGTCCTCGCGGTGGTGCTCATGGTGTCCCCCATCTGCCGGCCGGCTCGTCCCGGCCGGATCCGAGTGTGTGGTGTTTTCTTCCGTTCGCCGGTGAGGGCCCGCAGCTCACCGCGTACGGGGCTGGACGAAGCGCAGCATGTTGCCCGCGGGGTCGCGGAAGGCGCAGTCGCGGACTCCGTACGGCTGGTCGACCGGCTCCTGCAGCACCTCGCCGCCCGCGGCGCTGATGCGCTCGAAGGTGGCGTCGCAGTCTTCGGTCGAGAAGATCACGCCGCGCAGCATGCCCTTGGCCAGCAGTTCCGCCATGGCCCGCCGGTCGGACGGAGAGGCGTTGGGGTCCGCGACGGGAGGTTCCAGGACGATGTCCACACCGGGCTGCGACGGCGCGCCGACGGTCACCCAGCGCATCCCCTCGAACCTGACGTCGTCGCGGACCTCCAGGCCGAGGGCGTCCCGGTAGAAGGCGAGCGCCTCGTCGTGGTCGTCGACGGCGATGAAGCACTGTGCCAGGTTGATGTCCATGGGGCTCACGCTACGGACGGGAAGCGGGTTTCGCTTCTCCGTTTCTGACCGGCCGCGTGTGGATCTTCGCGATGCAGGCCGGGACGGCGGCGCCCTCGTCGTGCGGACGGGCCCGGTACGCGCTCGGGCTCTCGCCGACCAGCTCGGTGAACCGTGAACTGAACGACCCCAGCGACGTGCAGCCGACCGCGAAGCAGACCTCCGTCACCGACAGGTCACCACGCCGCAGCAGCGCCTTGGCCCGCTCGATCCGGCGCGTCATCAGATAGCTGTACGGCGTCTCGCCGAAGGCGGCGCGGAAGCTGCGGGAGAAGTGGCCCGGCGACATGAGGGCGACGCGCGCCAGCGCCGGGACGTCGTGCGGCTCCGCGTAGTCGCGGTCCATCAGGTCACGGGCCCGGCGCAGCCGGACGAGATCCTCCAGCGTCACATGTCCACCATCCCACAGCGCCGGGCGCCCCCGGCACCGTTTCCGGCGCGCGGCGGGAGCGTCCGGCGGCGCCGCGCCGCCACCGCGCGTTCGGCCCGGCGTGCCGTCAGGTACGCGTACGGCGATCTGCCGTAGGCCAGCCGGAACCAGCGGCCGAGGTGTGCGACGGGCACGCCCGCCTCGCGGGCGAGCGCCTCGACGTCCAGCGGTCGCGCGTACTCCCGGTCGATCCGGTCGCGGACGCGGCGCATTCGCGTGAACTCGCTCAGGCGCTGCGCCTGGACGAGCGCGCGTCTCCAGGCAGGGCGGCACATGGCGGAACTCCTTCCCGTCGGTTCCCGTCGGCGGCCGGCCGGCTCAGCGCAGTTCCTGGACGCGGACCAGGTTGCCCGCGGGGTCGCGGAAGGCGCAGTCGCGGACGCCGTACGGCTGCTCGACCGGCTCCTGGACGACCTCGGCCCCCTTGGCCCGCACCTTCTCGAAGGTGCCGTCGAGATCCGGCGTGCCCAGCTGGATCCAGCCGTAGGTGCCCTTGGCCATCATCTCGGTGATGGTGCGGCGCTCGTCCTCGGTGATCCCGGGGTCGGCGGCGGGCGGGGCCAGGAGGACGGAGGTGCCGGCCTGGCCGGCGGGGCCGACGGTGATCCAGCGCATCCGGCCCTCCCCGACGTCGGTGCGGACCTCGAAGCCGAGGACGTCGCGGTAGAAGGCCAGGGAGGCCTCCGGGTCCTCGTGCGGAAGGAAGACGGTGTGAATGGTGATGTCCATGTGATCAGGCTAGGCACGGTCGTGCGGCCCGCGCTTCTCGAAACCTGACCGGCTCCCGGCCGTCCCGGCTCACCCGGCGGGCAGGGCCTCCCGCATCGCCCGCGCGGTGGTGGCCGGGTCGTATCCCTCGGCGACGCCCTCGACCAGGATGATGTCGCCTGCGATGTGCCGGGAGCGCAGCGGTGCGATCTCCCGGTAGGCCGGCGAGTCCCACCAGGCCCGCGCCTCGTCGATCCCGGGGAAGCCGATCACCACGACGTGCCCGGGCCAGCTCCCCTCCTTCACCTCGTGCTGGGCGCCGTGCACGAGGAAGCGGCCGCCGTACGGCTCGAAGGTGGCGGGGATGCGCTCGATGTACTCGGCGATCTCCGGGTGCGGGGCCGCTTCCCGCAGATGGGCTATGGCGTAGGCGGGCATGGGGTCCTTCCGTTCGGCCGGGTTCTTCCGTACGCGGACGATCCTGGCAGCCGGACGCGCCGGGGGCGATTACCCGCCGGGTAATCGCCCCCGGCGCCAGGGCCTGCGGGAGGCGTGCGGCCTACCGGACGGCGGAGGGCAGGCGCAGACGCCCGTCGTGCATCTCGGCGACCCGGTCGACCGCGGTGAGGTGGGCGCGGTCGTGGGTGACCAGGACGGTCGCGGTGGTCTGCCGGTGGGTGAGACGGGTGATCAGGTCGACGACGGCTGCGCCGCGTTCGTGGTCCAGGGCGCTGGTGGGCTCGTCGACCAGGAGCACGGTGGGGTCGTTCATCAGGGCGCGGGCGATGTTGACGCGCTGGCGCTGGCCGCCGGAGAGCTGATGGGGGCGCCGGTCGGCCCGGTCGGCCAGGCCGACGGCGTCGAGCAGTTCCATGGCCCGGGCGCGGGCCCCGGACGGGGACCGTCCGTCGATCCGCGCCATGACCTGGAGCTGTTCGGCGGCGGTGAGGGAGGGCAGCAGGTTGGGCTGCTGGAAGACGATGCCGATCTTGCGGCGGCGGAGCCCGGCGAGATCGGCGCGGGTCATGCCGGTGGTCGTGGTGCCGTCGACGGCGACGGTGCCGCGGTCGGGGGTGACGAGGGTGGCGGCGACCGCCAGCAGGCTGGACTTGCCCGAGCCCGAGGGGCCGACGACCGCGGTGATGCTGCCCCCGGGCACGTCCAGGCTGACACCGTCGAGGGCGGTCAGGCGGGAGTCGCCGTCGGGGTAGGTGAGGGTGACGTCGGTCAGGTGCAGGCTCATCGGGCGCTCCCCAGGGCGGTCAGCGGGTCGACGGAGGTGATGCGGCGGATGGACAGGGCGGCCCCGAGCGCCCCGAGCGCGGTCATCACGGCGGCCGGGACGAGGACGGTGGCGGGCGTGAGCAGGAAGGGCACGTCCATGCCGGAGACGAGGGCACCGGCGGCCGCGGCCGCGCCGGTGCCGATCAGGGTGCCGCAGGCCAGCAGGACGACGGCCTGGCCGAGAGCGTCCCCCAGCAGGGTGGCGGTGGAGGCGCCCAGGGCCTTCAGGACGGCGATGTCACCGCTGCGCTGGATGGTCCACACGGTGAAGAAGGCCCCGACGACCAGAGCGGAGATCACGAACAGGAAGCCGCGCATCAGCTGCAGTGAGCCGTTCTCGGAGGCGTAGGAGCCGATCGCGGACAGGGAGTCGTCCCTGGCGACCGTCCTGGTGCCCGCCGCCCGGTCGGCGGCCTCGACATCGGCGGCGGAGGTGGTGTTCAGGGCGATGACGGTGGCCGCCGGTCCGTCGGCCCCGCCCGTGGGAGGCGTGATCTCCCGCCAGAAGCCCAGGCCGGTCCAGACGACCGGGGTGTGGCTGAAGAAGGCGTCACCGCTCACGGCGGCGACGGTCGCCCGCCGCCCGGCGAGGGTGAACGCGTCGCCCACCGCGAGGCCGAGATCGTGGGCGGCGGTGGCGGACAGGACCACCGCGTCACCGGGCCCGCCGTTCAGCCCGCCGCCGGGCCCGCCGTCGGGGACGAGCGCGGAGCCGGGCCGGACGCCGAAGACGGACACCCCGGCGCTCCTTCCCCCGGCGGCCGCCTTCGTGGTGGTGATGCCCAGCGGCTCGGCGCCGCTCACGCCGGGCGTCCGGGCCCACCGCCGCCACTGCCGCTCGGTGACGGCGGAGTCCGCGTACGACGGCTCCCCGCCCTCCTCCGGCGCCGCGAAGGCGATCGCGTCGGCGGGCAGGGAGGTGATCGCGGAGACGTTCTGCCGGCCCAGGCCGGCTGTCAGGCCGGACAGCAGCCCGACCAGCAGGGTCATCAGCACGATGACGGCGCCCATCAGGGCGAAGCGCCCCTTGGCGAACTTCAGGTCTCTCCACGCTACGAACACGGTGCTGCCCGCCCTTTCAGAGGACACCGGGGGAAAGCGGTGTGCCCCCACTCTCGGCCGCCGCCCCCCGGGCGGGCATCCGGCCCAGGGCGGCAATCGGCGGGCCGAAGGGCGGCGTGCCGGTTCCAACTTTCGACAGAGGCCGGGCCAGGGCCGTCTCCCTAGGATGGAAGGACTGTGAACACCGCCGCCCCCGCCCCGACCCCCACCGCCCGGGCACTGACCTGGTGCCTGCATCTGCTGGTCGTCGGGCTGCTCGCGCTCGCCGCCGGACGGGCCGTGACCGGCGGCCGCCCGCACGCCGGGTGGGTCGTCGCCGCGGCGGCGGTGTGCGGTCTGTCGTACGCGGCCGGCCCGCTGCTGCCCCGGGTGAGCCGCTCGCGGCGGGCCGCCGCGCTGTGGCTGGCCTCCGTGGGCGCCGCCTGGCTGGTGCTGCTGGCCCTCTCCGCGGACGGGGTGTGGGTGGCGTTCCCGCTGTACTTCCTCCAGCTCCATCTGCTGCCCCGCCGCGCCGGTCTGGCCGCGGTGGCGGCCACCGCGGCGGCCGCCACCGGCGGTTTCGCCGTCCATCAGGGCTCCTTCGGCGCGGCGATGGCGATCGGGCCGTCCCTGGGCGCGGCGGTGGCGGTGGCGGTGGCGTGGGGGTACCAGGCCCTGTACCGGGAGAGCGAACGGCGCAGGCAGCTGATCGAGGAGCTCACCGCCACCCGTGCCGATCTGGCCGCGGCCCAGCACACCGCCGGTGTGCTGGCCGAGCGCGAACGCCTGGCCCGCGAGATCCACGACACCCTCGCTCAGGGGCTGACCAGCATCCAGCTGCTGCTGCGGGCCGCGGAGCGGGCCCTGCCCGGCGCGCCGGAGACCGCCGCCCGCCATGTCGGCCAGGCCCGCCGCAGCGCCGTCGACAACCTCGCCGAGGCCCGCCGCTTCGTCGCCGCCCTCGCCCCGCCCGCGCTGGAGGGCACCACCCTGGCCGGAGCCCTGGAACGCCTGTGCGCCACCACCGGCGCCCATCACCGGATCGCCGTACGCCTCCGCACCACCGGCGACCTCGGACCGCTGCCGACCGCACACGAGGTCGCGCTGCTGCGGATCGCCCAGTCGGCGCTGTCCAACACCGTCCGCCACGCCGGTGCCACCACAGCCGAGGTCACCCTCGGCCTGCTCGGCGACCACGTCACCGTGGAGGTCGCCGACGACGGACGCGGCTTTGACCCCGCCCGCCTGCCCGCACCCGATCCGGAGACCGGCGGGTTCGGGCTGGCCGCCATGCGCGCCCGCGCACACGCCCTCGGCGGGGAACTCACCGTCGACTCCGCCCCTGGCCGGGGCACCGTCCTGACCGCCCGGCTGCCCCTGGGCCGGTCCGGCGGCACCGCGCCCGAGCCCGGCCCCGATCCCTCACCCGACACCTCGTCCGGGGCACGCCCGTGACCGATCCCGCCATCCGCCTGCTCCTGGCCGACGACCACCCCGTGGTGCGGGCGGGGCTGCGCGCCGTACTGGAGACCGAACCCGGCATCGAGGTGGTGGCCGAGGCCGCCACCGCCGAGGCCGCCGTCGCCCGCGCCGCCGGGGGCGACATCGACGTCGTCCTCATGGACCTCCAGTTCGGCGGGGGGATGAACGGGGCCGAGGCCACCGCCGCGATCACCGCCCGCCCGTCGGCGCCCCGGGTGGTGATCGTCACCACCTACGACACCGACGCCGACACCCTCCCCGCCATCGAGGCCGGCGCGACCGGCTACCTCCTCAAGGACGCCCCGCCCCAGGAGCTGGCCGCCGCCGTACGCACCGCCGCCGCGGGCCGCACCGCGCTGGCCCCGGCCGTCGCGGACCGGCTGATGAACCGGCTTCGCACCCCCGGCACCGCCCTGACCCGGCGGGAGACCGAGGTGCTGGCCCTGGTCGCCGAGGGCCTGTCCAACCAGGCCGTCGGCGCCCGGCTCCACCTAACCGAGGGGACCGTCAAGTCCCATCTGGCCCGTGTCTACGCCAAGCTCGGGGTCGAGTCCCGTACCGCCGCCGTCGCCACCGCCACCGAACTCGGCCTCATCCGGCGGTAGCGGGCGGCACCGGCGGGCGCGCACCGGGCGCCGGGCAGGGCGGTCAGGAGCGTCCGGCCGGATCCGCCTCCAGCGCCCGCGCCGCGGCGCCCAGGGCCGCCACCAGCGACTGGAGGTCGTGCGGGTCGTGGCGCACGCCGGGCATGGACACCGACAGACCGGCCGGCGCGGTGCCGTCGGCGTCGCGCACGGGGACGCCGGCGGCGACGAGTCCGCGTTCGGAGCGCGCGGCCTGCAGAGCCACGCCGACGGTGCCCGGGGACCGGCGAGGTGATGGGTGGGGGGCGGCGGCCGGGGGAGGGGTCAGGCGCCGGTTCCGGTGGCGACGGGCAGGCCGGCCAGGCGCCACTCGAGCATGCCGTCGCTCAGGCGGATCGCCCTGCGGCCCTGTCCGGCCAGCAGGCGTACGGCCTCATGGGCCATCACGCAGTACTCGCCGCGGCAGTAGGCGACGACCTCGACCCCGTCGGGCAGCTCGCCGACGCGCTCGGCGAGCTCGCCGACGGGGACGGATATCGCACCGGGGATGTGCCCGGCCGCGTACTCCTGCGCGGGGCGCACGTCCAGCACGACGACATCGCCGGACTCGGCCCGGGCCAGGAGTTCCTCCCGGGTGACCTCCCGGTCCGCCTCCGGGCCGAGGTAGGCGGCGCGGGCCGGTTCGACGGCGGCCTGATGCGCCTGGGCGACTTCACGCAGCAGCGCGAACAGGCGGGCCACGTCCTCGCCGGCGAGCCGGTAGTGGACGCGCACCCCCTCGCGCCGGGTGGAGACCAGACCGGCCTGCTTGAGGGTCTGGAGATGCGCGGACGCGGTGGTCAGGTTCAGTCCGGCCGCCCTGGCGAGCGCGTCGACGGTGCGTTCCCCCTGGGCGAGCAGGTCGAGCAGTTCCAGACGTTTTCCGCTGGCCAGGGCCTTGCCTGTGGCCGCGAACGCGTCGTAGAGCCGGGCCTTGGCCCGGGCCTTCGGAGTTCCCTCCATGAAATCCTCCATAATTCCATGGAATATCGTAGACGAGGGTGGGCGCACCGGCCCACCCTTCCGTACCGAGACCCGGAGGAGCGCCGTGAGGTTCTTTGACGACCACCCGGCAGCGCCGCCCGACGCCGCCGGACGCCCCGTCCGGCTGGGCCTGGCGGAGAACCGGCTCCAGTTCACCCTGCTGGTCATCGTCAACGTCTGCGTCGGCGGCCTGGTCGGCCTGGAACGCACCACCGTCCCGCTGATCGGCACCGACGTCTTCGGGCTGACCAGCGACCTGGCGGTGTTCTCCTTCATCATCGCCTTCGGCCTCACCAAGGCGATGACCAATCTCGCCGCCGGTGCGCTCACCGCCCGTTTCAGCCGCAAGCAGCTCCTGGTCGCCGGCTGGCTGATCGGCGTACCCGTCCCCTTCGCCCTGGCCTGGGCGCCCTCATGGGGCTGGATCGTCGCGGCCAACGTCCTGCTCGGCCTCAACCAGGGCCTGACCTGGTCGATGACCGTCAATATGAAGATCGACCTCGTCGGCCCCTCCCGCCGGGGTCTGGCCACCGGTCTCAACGAGGCCGCCGGCTACACCGCCGTCGGCGTCACCGCCCTGCTTACCGGCTATCTCGCCACCGCCTACGGCCTGCGCCCGGTCCCCGAACTCATCGGCGTCGTCTTCGTCGGGGCCGGCCTCGCACTGACCCTGGTCGTCCGCGACACCGCCGCCCACGTCGCCCTCGAAGTCGCCCGGCACTCCAGGCCCCTGCCCGACGGCGAGAACACCGCCCCGGCCGCCACCTTCGCCCGCACCTCCTGGCGCGACCGCTCCCTGCGCGGCGCGAGCCAGGCGGGCCTGGTCAACAACCTCAACGACGGCCTGACCTGGGGCGTCTTCCCCCTGCTGTTCACCGACCGCGGTCTGGGGCTGGCGGCGGTCGGGCTGATCAAGGGGCTCTACCCGATCCTGTGGGGCATAGGCCAGATCGCCACCGGCCACCTCGCCGACCGCGTCGGCCGCAAGCCCCTGATCGTCTCCGGGATGCTCGTCCAGGCCGCGGGCTTCGTCCTCGCCCTCGCACTGCTGGACCGTCCGCTCCTGGCCGGAGTCCTGTCCGCGGTCGCGCTCGGGATCGGCACCGCCATGGTCTACCCGGCCCTGATCGCCTCCGTCTCCGACCACGCCCATCCCGCCTGGCGTGCCAACGCCCTGGGCACCTACCGCTTCTGGAGGGACATCGGTTACGCCGCCGGCGCGCTGGTGGCAGGAGTCCTCGCAGACGCACTCGGGCTGGAGGCCACCGTCGTCGCCGCCGCGGTGCTCACCGCCGCCTCCGGTCTGCTGGCCGCCCGCTGGATCGCCGAGCGCCCCGCTCGGTGAGCGCCCGGCCGCCCGGCCGGTGAGGGACGGCTCCTCCGGGTTCGCCCGCACGGGTCGAGAAAGCCCGCGCGGTGATGTCGAGAACCCGCGGCCGGCTCCGTCCCCGGGGTGAGCGCGGCCACAATGGGCCGCACCGGCACCAAGGAGAGACACGATGGCCAAGTACCTGCTGCTCAAGCACTACCGCGGCGCCCCGGCCCCGGTAAACGACGTGCCCATGGACCGGTGGACGCCGGAGGAGATCTCGGCCCACGTGCGGTACATGCAGGACTTCGCGGCCCGGCTCGAGAAGACCGACGAGTTCGTGGACAGCCAGGCGCTCGCTCCCGAGGGGACCTTCGTCCGGTACGGCGGCGAGGGACGCCCGCCGGTCACCGACGGCCCCTTCGCCGAGACCAAGGACCTCATCGCCGGCTGGATGGTGATCGATGTCGACAGCCACGAGCGCGCCGTCGAGCTGGCCGGGGAACTGTCGGCCGCACCCGGAGCGGGCGGGAATCCGCTCCACGAGTGGCTCGAGGTGCGCCCGTTCCTGGCCGCACATCCCCCCACCACGGAGTGACCCCCAGGTGGACGAGACGCTGCTCCGGAGCCTCGTACCGGGCGTGCTCGCGATCCTCGGCCGCCGCGGAGCCGATTTCGCGGCGGCCGAGGACGCCGTACAGGAAGCACTTCTGGAGGCGCTCCGCGTCTGGCCCGTCGACCGGCCACGGGACCCGAAGGGCTGGCTGGTCACCGTGGCCTGGCGCAAGTTCCTCGACGCGACCCGGGCGGACGCCGCCCGCCACCGGCGCGAGGAACTGCTCGGGCGGGAACCGGAGCCCGGGCCGGCGCCCGCGGTGGACGACACCCTCCGGCTCTACCTCCTGTGTGCCCACCCGTCGCTGACACCGTCGTCCGCGGTCGCGCTCACGCTGCGCACCGTCGGGGGACTGACCACCCGCCAGATCGCCCGGGCCTACCTGGTGCCCGAGGCGACCATGGCCAGGGGGCACCTCCCATGCCGAAGGCCATGGGGGAGGATCAGCCGGGCCAAGCGCGCCGTGGCCGGTGTACGCCTGGACCGGCCCGGCGATGTGGCCACCGTGCTACGCGTCCTCTATCCGGTCTTCAACGAGGGCTACTCCGGGGACGTCGACCTCGCGGCCGAGGCCATCCGGCTCACCCGGCGGCTCGTGGCCGCCGCCGACCACCCGGAGGCGTCGGGGCTGCTCGCCCTCATGCTGCTCCACCATGCCCGGCGCGCCGCCCGGACCGCACCCGACGGCAGCCTCGTGCCGCTCGCCGAGCAGGACCGCGGCCGGTGGGACACCGAACTGATCGCCGAAGGTGTGGACATCCTGCAGGCGGCCCTCGTCCGCGGCCGACCGGGCGAGTACCAGGTCCAGGCCGCCATCGCGGCGCTGCACGCCGACGCGCCCACCGTGGAGGAGACCGACTGGGTGCAGATCGTCCAGTGGTACGACGAACTCGTGCGCCTGACCGGCAGCCCGGTCGCCGAACTCAACCGCGCGGTGGCCGTCGGCGAGGCCGACGGGCCGCGCGCCAGCCTGGCGGCACTCGCCGCGCTGGACGACTCCCTGCCCCGCCGCGCCGCGGTGGCGGCGTACCTCCACGAGCGCGACGGCGACACGGCGACGGCGGCACGGCTGTACGCCGAGGCGGCAGGGAAGGCCCCCAGCCTCGCCGAGCGCGACCACCTGACGCGCCGGGCCGCCCGGCCCAACTCCCGCCGACGCTGCTGACGGGGCCGTCGGCGGGTCGCGGCAGGACCGTCCAGCCCGGGCCGGCGCCTTGATGCCCCGACCGGCCCCCCGTCAGGCGCGCAGATGGGACAGTAGACCGCCGTCCACGGGATAGGGGTGCTCCGCGGGCAGGAGTCGCCGGGCGGCCTCCAGCGCTCCGTTACGCACATGGGCGTGAACCGTGTGCGCGAGCGCGGTGACGTCGGTGATGGACACCGTCCACTCGTCCGCGTACCTGCGCGCCGCTTCGCCGGTGAGGCCGAGTTGCAGGGAACGGTGGGGCAGCGGCCGCAGGCGCAGGTCGCGTTCGGGGTCCCACTGGACCCGTGCCGGGGCCCGCTTCAGCCGACGCCTCCAGGTGGCGGGATCGGGGTGCAGCCCGCGTTCGTAGTGGCTCAGGCAGGCGTGCTCCAGAGCCCACTCGAAGCCCTCGCGGGTGATCTCGACGGCGAGGACGGTCTGCTGGCCGTCCTTGGTGCCCCACCCGGAGCGGTACATCATCCACAGGAAAGACGGCTTGACCCACGTCATCCGGTCCCTCTTCCACGCCGCGGGGAAGCGTCCGTCCCGGGCGGCGGGCACGCCGATCTCCGGTGCGTACGCCTGGTACACGGTCACGGTCGAGGCGGTGTGGAGGGCGCGGATCCGGTGTCTGGGTTCTGTCACGGTGACCAGAGTCGGTGCCCGCCGGGGCCGGGGCCACCGAATTATCGGGCCGGCCCCGCCGCCGGCCCCGCCGCCGGGCCCGGCGTCACGGCCCCGCCGCCACGGAGCGGGCGGGGCCCGGGGAGGGCGCACCGGCTGCGGTGGTCTTCCAGGCGCTCGCGCACAACGCCCGCTCCACCGTGCCGAGATAGACCGCGGCGGCCAGCCAGGCCCGGGCGAAACGGCCGGTGTCGGCCGGGAGCAGGCGGCCGAAGGCGTCGCGGGAGCGGTCCGCGGCGGCGGCGTGGAGGCCGTCCAGGAGATCGGCCCCCGTGGCGAGGCCGAGGCGGCGCAGCCGGGCGCCGTCGCCCGACTCGCCCCCGGGGAGGGCGAGGACACGACGCCCCCCGGAGACCGCCTGGTGGACGCGGCGGCGCAGCAGGTGCAGCGGGGCGGAGGCGTCGCGGTCCCCGGTGAGGGCGGCCGGGACCCGCGGCGCGACCGCTCCGGCGGGCAGGTCCGCGCGCTGGAGGCGGTCCAGGCCCAGGTCCACCCGGGCGCCGGGGTCGCAGGGGTGCTCGGTGGCGAGCAGCAGGGCGCGGGGCAGCGGTCCGGGCACCAGCCGGGCGACGATCCGCCGCCGACCGTCCCCGGCGGCGGCGAGCAGACGGAGGTTGTCGCGGCAGGGAAGTGCGGGATCGTCGTGGGCGGCGGCCAGCCGCAGGGTGAGGCCCGCGCAGTCGGCCAGCAGGCAGTCGCCCGCCGCCTCCCGCACCGTGCCGGTGACGGCCACATCGAGGAACAGCAGGTCCTGCCCGCCGTCCAGCGCCCGGGCCACCTGCTCGGCGGCGGGCACGGCCCACAGCCGGTCCAGCGGTTCGGCACGCCAGGCGGCACCGGGCGCGCGGACCGCCCGCACCCCGGCCCCCGCGCCCAGACGGCCCGTCGGGGAGACGGTGGCGCCGGACACGGCCAGCCCCGCACGCGACAGCTCGCGGTGGGTCAGGGCGGTGTCGCCGATCCGCACGGACCGGTCGGCGGCGCCGATCGCCCGGGCGGGTCCGCCCGGCGCCACGTCCGACACCGTGTACAGGCGCCCGTCCGCGTCGGCGGTCCAGGTGACCGCGCCCGCGTAGCCGGTCGCGGTGAGGACGGGCTCGCAGAAGAGCCCGTACAGGCGCAGGGAGCCGTCCGGGCGGTACGGCTGCCGGGCTCTGCCGCGCAGCCCGGCCAGCTCCGGGCCGGTGGCGTGCGGGAGACGGTGGGCGGTGCCCAGGGTGTCGGCCAGCGCGCCGGCGAGATCGGCGAGGCGGTACCCGGGGTCGGCGGAGCGGGCCGCGCGCACCCCGGTGACCACGGAGACCGCCGCGGCGCCGGCTCGTGGGAGGCCGGCGAGCCGGGCGGTGTGCGCGGCGCGCAGGAGCTCCGCCTGGAGCACCGCGCCGGCGCCGTCCGCACCGGCCTCCAGGACGGCGGCGGCCGCGTCGAACACCGCCCGTGCGGCGGCGCGTTGCCCGGCGGTGGCGGTCTCGGCCCCGGCCCCTTCCTCACGGTCCGCCCGGTCCGCCCGGCCCGTCCGCGGCGCCGGTCCCGTATCACCCCGCGCCCCTGCCTCCCCCCGCGACGCCGGGGCCTCGGCCGCTTCGGCCGCCCCGGCGGGTCCCCCGGTCCCGGCGGGCTCCGGGGCCGGGGCCTCGTCGGCGACCGGCGCGGCCGAGGCCGCCGCCGCGCGGTGCAGGCAGCCGGGGGCCAGCAGGCATCCGCAGCGGATCGCGTCCGCACCGGTCACCGTCCCGCCGGGTGCGTGCAGGACGACGTCGGTCTCGTCGTCGACGGCGATCCGCACGGTGTCGCCCTCGCGGACGGCCGGCCGCGCGGCGAGCTTGGCGACGCCCGCGTCCAGCCGCTTGCGGAGCCGGGGCGTGAGCGCCGCGACGAGCTCGGCGGTGACGGACGGGGCGACCGGAGGAAGGTCCTGGCTCATGTGATCTTCTCCCCTACCCAGCGGGCGAGTTCGAGCGGACTGAGGGCGGCGACGGGCATGCCCGCCGCGACGAGCTGACCGGCGACCGATGTGGAGTAGCGGGGCCGGCCCGTGTCGTCCAGGCTGGCGCAGCCCAGGACGTGGCAGCCGGCCGAGACCAGCGCGCGGACCTCGGCGAGCAGACCGCCGAGCGGATAACCCTCCTCGAAGTCGCTGACGACCACGACGAGGGTGCGCGAGGGGACGGTGACCAGCTCGCGCGCGTGCCGCAGCCCCGCGGCGATGTGGGTGCCGCCGCCCACGCTGACCTCCAGCAGCAGCGACAGCGGGTCGTCCACGTGCCCGGTGAGGTCGACGACCTCGGTGGAGAAGGCCAGGAAGTGGGTGGAGAGCGCCGGCACCCCGGCCAGTACCGAGGCGGTCAGCGCGGCCCACACCGTGGACGCCTCCATGGACCCGGACACATCCGTGACCAGGATCAGCCGCCAGTCGGCGGCCCGGCGTCCCCGGGCGCGGAAGACCGGACGCTCGGGGATCACCCGCACCGTGCCGTCCGGGCCGCGGCGGGCCGTGGCCAGGTTGGCCCGCAGTGTGCGGGGCAGGTCCAGGCCGCCGCCGGGGCGTCTGCCGGGACGCGGCAGGGACGCGCCGTGCAGTGCGGGCCGCAGCCGGGTGGCCAGCTGCCGGGTCAGCTCCTCGACCAGCCGCCGCACCAGCGGGCGCAGTGCGGCCAGCCGGGCCTCGGGCAGCCCGCCCGCGTGCCGCAGCACGGTGCGCAGCAGGTCCACCGAGGGCCGCACGGCCTCCGCGTCCAGCTCCGTCAGGACGTCCCGGCGGCCCGCCTCGGCGGCCGCCGCCAGCACCTCCTCCCGGATGCCCGGCCCGAACAGCGCGGCCAGCTCCTCGGACCACTCCCGCACCCCGGGATACGGGGCCTCCCGCCCACCGCCTCCCGCCGGGCCGGTGAGCTCCCCCCGGCTGCCCTCACCGCGGCCGCTGCCGTACAGCTCGTCCAATGCGGTCGCCAGCGGTGCGGCGGAGGGCGGCAGCCGGTCGGTGCGGCGGCCCAGCAGCAGACGCCAGCGGTCGGCGGGGGCGAGGAGGCGGTCCCGAGCCGGGGGCACGGAGGGTGCGGCGGTCCCGCAGGCGCCGCCGGCCGCCGGGGCCCCGTCCGGCGCGGGCCCGGGGGCGGTGCCCTGCGGGGCGTCCTTCGCCGGGGCGCCCTCCGGCCCGGGCGGCAGTCCCCACGAGCGCAGCGTCTCACGGGCCGCGAGGTCCGCCTCGGCCCAGGCGGCGAGAGCGGCCGGATCGACGCCGCCGGTGTCTGCGACACGCGTGGTGCCCAGGCGCTCCTCGACGGCCGCGAGAAGGCGGTCGCGGGCCGCTGGGCTGAGGGTGTCGAAGCCGCCGCGCAGCGCGGGGAGCCGGTCCAGGAACGCCCGGTCGGGCAGCTCGGTCACCCGGCCGAGCAGGGGCTCCAGGGCGGGCGGCGCCGCCTCCAGCAGCGGGCCCGCGGCGGTCAGCAGCCCGCCGAGCCGGGCGGTCAGCGCGGTGCGGGAGTCGGGGTCGGTGGCTCCGTCGACCCAGGAGGCCACGCGGTCGCCGAGGGCCCGAGCGTCCTCGTGCCCGAGCAGGACGCGCACGGCCGCGGCGGCACCGCGCATCAGGGGGGAGCCGTCGTCGGACAGGCGGGCCAGGGCGCCGGACAGCCGGATTCCGCCCAACAGGTCGGCCCGGGAGGAGAGTTCGAGCAGGGCGCGGGCGTCGGCCGGGTCCTCGGACCCGGTCAGGCCGTCCACCTGCCGCACCGCCGCCGCCGTGAGCGGCTCCGCGGCGGCCGCCGCCCGGGCCTCACGGCCGCTCCCGGCGCCGAGCCCCGGGACATGGCCGGACCGCAGCCGGTCCAGCAGGGCCAGTCCGGCCAGCAGCTCCGGCAGGGTACCGGCCCGTGGCAGGACGTCGGCGACCTCGGCGAGGCGCTCGTCCGCGAGCCCGGCCAGACCGCACTGCGCCGCCTGCCGGAGCCCTTCGAGGGCCTGCGCGGCCGTCGGCCCGCCCTCCTCGCGCTCCAGGCGCAGCCGTTCGCGCAGCACGCCCTCGGCGGCCTGCGCGGGGGTGACCCCGCGTGCGCCGGCAGCGGTCAGCATGGCGTCCGTGGCCGGTGTCCAGCGCACCTCCCAGCGGGAGGTGAGGGCCTCGGCGCCGCCCGCGCCGACGACCTGTCCGGCCTCCCCGTAGGGCACCCCGCACACCACCAGCCGGCGCAGCAGCAGCTCACGGCGGCGGTCGAGGTCGGAGCGCAGCGGGTCCAGCCGCAGGTCCCGCGAGGGGCCGGGGCCGCCGGAGGAGGGGCCGGGCAGGCCCAGCCGAGCCACCTCGGCCTCGACCGCGGGAGCCAGGCCGCTGCGGGGCGCCCGCGGGGCGGGGCGCCCGACGCGCGTGCCGACGAGCACCCGCTCCATCGCACGCGCCACGGCCCGCCCACGCCCGTACGGCTCGCCCTGCGCGAGCACCGCCTGCACGGCCTCGACCAACTCCCCGCGGCCCGCGGCGGGCAGGCCCCGCAGCCGGGCGAGGTCCGAGGCGAGCCGGGTTATCTCCCGCGCGTCGGCGGGGCCCGAGGGGTGCCCCAGGCTCCGCAGTTCGCCGCAGACGCGTACGGCCGCCCGCGTCAGGGCCTCCTCCATCGCGGCCGGATCTCCCGCCGCGCGCAGGACCATGTCCTGCCACTGAGGGTCCCGGATGCCCGCCGGGTAGCCGGACCGCTCGTCGAGGAGGGCGTATGTGTACGGGATCAGGGAGGTGGTCCAGGCGGGCCGCCCCGCGTCGGCGGCCGTCCCGGCCTCCCCGCCGCGCTCCTTTCCGGCCTCCTGACCCACGAGCGCCGGGGCGTGGAACGCGCCGACCACCACGGCGGCCCGCCGACCGTGTGCGGTGGCCTCGGCCAGCCGGGCCCGCATCCAGCGCTCGCGGCGCAGGTCCAGCTCCGGTACACCGCCCGAGGCGGCCGCGTCCTCGCGCAACGCCCACCCGGTGAGCAGGGCGGCCCGGCGCAGGGCCTCGGGCGGGGAGCCGGGAGCGGCCGCCTCGACGAGCCGGTCCCACAGGTCGTCCCCCGCCCGGCCCGTCAGCCGGGCCCGCAGAGCGGTGGCGAGACGGGGCCCGCCTGTCCATCCCTCCCCGGCCCGCCGCCCCTCGGCCCACGCGGGGTCGGCGAGCGGCAGGTCGCAGGCGACCACGTCGACACCGCGCCGGACGGCCCAGCGCACGGCGGCCAGCTCGGGCGAGAAGTCGGCGAACGGGTAGAACGCCGGCTCCCCGCCGCCGCTCCCGTCCGAGGGGGCGGCGGCCAGCGCCACCGGGGCCTGTGTCTCCTCGTGCCCCAGCCAGGGCAGCCACCGCTGCATCTCGGCGGGCAGTTCGACCAGCAGCACGTCCGGCTCCGCATCGTCCAGCAGCGCGGGCACGGCGGCGGCCAGGGAGGGCGCGTGGTGCCGTATCCCGACGAGGTAGGGCGCGGACGGGCCGGTGAGGGCGGCGAGCACCTCGCCGGGCGGGGCCGGCGCGGCAGGGTCGCCGGGGGAGGGGGAGCCGCCCGGGGCGGGGGAGACGGGGGCGGCCCCGTGGGAGAGGGACACGGCCGTCAGCCCTCCAGGACGGTGCGCAGGTCCCACAGGGTGCGCCAGGTGGCGGACCCCTGCTCGGCGCGGCGGCGCACCGGGCCGTCCCAGTAGCCGCGCAGCCGGGCGGCGTCGGCGGGATCGTCCTTGCGGACCACGCCGAGCAGATGGCCCGGCAGCAGGGAGAGCACGTCCCGGTCGCCGGGGAAGTACGCCGCCGCCAGAGCCAGCGCCCCGGCCACGGACACCGCCTCCGCGGTGGACATCACCGTGGAGGGCCGCTCCACCTCCCAGCCTTCCGCCGAACGGCCCTCGCGCAGGTCCCGGAAGGCGGTGACCAGGGCCTCCAGCACGGTGTCGTCCACCCGGAACGGCGCCCCGGCCCGCTCCACGGACGCCCGCGCCTGGCCGCGCACCAGCGCGGTCTCCGCCTCCAGGTCCCCGATGGGGCCGACCGTCTCGAAGTTGAAGCGCCGCTTGAGGGCCGCGGACATCTCGGAGACGCCCTTGTCGCGGAGGTTGGCGGTGGCGATGAGGGTGAAGCCGGGCGCCGCGTGCGCCAGGGCGTCCTCGGTGCCGGCCAGTTCGGGGACGGCGATCCGCCGCTCCGAGAGCAGCGACACCAGGGAGTCCTGCACCTCGGGCAGGCAGCGGGTGACCTCCTCGACGCGGGCGACGGCGCCCCGGGACATGGCGGTCAGCACCGGGGAGGGCACGAGCGCCTGCCGGCTGGGCCCCTGCGCCAGCAGCAGCGCGTAGTTCCAGCCGTACCTGAGCTGGTCCTCGGTGGTGCCGGCCGTGCCCTGCACGGTCAGGCCGCTGGTGCCGCACACGGCGGCGGCCAGTAGCTCCGACAGCATCGACTTGGCGGTGCCGGGCTCACCGACGAGCAGCAGGCCGCGTTCCCCGGCCAGGGTCACCACGCACCGCTCGACCAGGGCGCGGTCGCCGACGAACTTGCCCTCGACCACCAGGCGGCGCGGCACCCCCTCGGGGACCTCGGCGCCGTCGGGCAGCTTCAGGGCGGCGCCCCCGCTGCCCATGACGAACGTGACGACCGCGCGCGGGGTGAGCCGCCAGGCGGGCGGGCGCGGTCCGCCGTCGTACGCGGCGAGGAAGGCCAGCTCGGTCGCGTACCGTTCCTCGGGCGGGACGATCTGGCGGGCCGGCGCGGAAGCGAGGGTGGTGGTCATGGGCGTTGCTTCTTCCGGGTGGAGACGGGCGGTGGTCATCGGCGGCCCTTGCGGCCGGCGCGGGTGGTGAGTTCCTCGTAGGCGGGGGCGTCACCGGCGCGGACGCGGTCCCAGGCGCGCTCGAACAGCTCGGGCACCGGTACCAGGGGCACCGCGCGGGAGCGGCCGGGGACCGGGTACAGGCCCTGCTTCCAGATCTCCACCGGCAGTGCGGGGGACTTCAGGTCGAGCCAGCCGCACGGCAGGAAGAGGGTGCGCCCGGCGCGTGCCCGCTTCGCCTCGACGACCAGATTCGTGGCCGCCAGTTCGGCGCGGGCCTTCCTGGCCCGGGCGGGCTTCCAGCCCGTCCAGCGGGCGATGTTGCGGTCCGTCGGATCGGGCAGGGCCAGCAGTTGCAGGTAGAGCGCCGCCGCGTCCTGGCCCAGGCCGTGGGTCCGGGCGGCCTCGGCGACCAGTTCGGGCACGGTGGCGGCCGGGTCCTGGGCGTACCCGGTGGGCTCCCCGGGGCCGGATCCGGCCGCGAGGGCGCGGGCGAGTCCGTCGTCCAGGACCGTCCGCAGTGCCCGCATGCCCTCGCCCCGGCTCGGCCCGACGATCCCCTCGAGCAGCCCGAAAACGGGATCGTCCGCGCCGGTGAGGGCGCTGGGGCGGACCAGGACGGCCTCCTGGTCGCCGTACCAGGGACGCAGCGCCAGCGCCCCGCCCACCTGCGTCAGACCGTGCGCGCCGGCACCGCCGGTGGCGGGCAGCCCGTACGCCCTGCGCAGCTCCGGGGCGGACGGCGAGCCCTTGTGCGTCCACGACAGGTCCAGGTCGAGCAGCAGGTCCGGGTCCGCGACGCGGCGGCGCAGCGCGGCCAGCCCTTCCGGCAGGGCGGCGCGCAGGGGGTGTCCGTACGGCAGGTGGTAGGCGAGGCCGGCCAGGGCGGTCACGGCATATGTGAGGCCGTGGTGGCCGGGCAGCGCCGCGGGGTCCTCCGCCACCAGATCGCCGTCCTCATCGAGTCGCTGGACGGTGGTACGGCTGATCCAGGGGGTGCGGCGCGGGTTGAGCACCGCCTCGGCCGAGCCGGCGGGCAGACCCGCCTGGGAGAGTTCCCCGGCCGTGTCCTCGGGCAGGCGGACGAACCCGGCCAGGCGCTCGGCCCACACCCGGCCCGCCGCGTCCGTGTCCGGTCCGGCCGTCCACAGGTCGCCGGGGTCCTTCGGCAGCAGCGCGCCGACGAGTGCCGTCAGGTCGCCGGGCTCCAGCGAGTCCAGCAGTGTGTCGCCGAGCTTCTTCTGCCCCGGCTTCAGGGCGGTGACGGCGGCCGCCTCGTCGGTGAGCCGCGACGGCCTTCCGGCGAGCAGCAGGGCCGCCTGCACGGGGCCCAGGCCGCCCCGCGTCGCGGTGGCCAGGGCGGCGGGCGCCTCCGGTCGCCAGGGCGCGGGACCCTTGTCCCGGATCAGCCCGGTCACCGCGGCCAGCGCTTCCGCGGGGAACACCGGCGGGTGAGCGCTCTCCCTCGACAGCGTGAAGTGCGCGACCGCGCCGAACGAACCGGCCGGGTCGTGGTCCAGCGCCAGCCAGTTGACACGCTCGTTTCGCAGATCGACGTTCTGGCGGCCGAGGATGACGACGGTGCGGCCCTCCCGGCGCAGCACCTGGCCGGTGCGCTCCCGCCGGTCGTGCGGTTCGCTCAGCACGATCTCGCGCAGCGCGGCCCCGGGCGCGGCCAGCGGCCCCCGCGCGACCGCCTCGAACAGCAGCAGCAGCGCCCGGCGGTGCGCCTCGGACAGGGCCGGTGAGGCGGCGCGGTAGGCGAGTGGACGCAGCATGTCCAGCACGGGCAGCCACACGATGCCGATGCCCGGGACGGTGAACTCCTCGCTGCGCCACCCGTCGGCCGCCCCGGCGAGCCGGGCGGACTCGGGCAGGGGCCTGCCGTCGGCGGGCTCGCCGGACAGCACGTGGTTCACGGCGCGGATCTGGCGCAGCGCGCTCCAGCGCCGCTCGCCGCCCCACCAGCCGTACAGTCCGGCGAGACCCGCGACCGCCTCGTTCAGCGTCCGGTCGTCGCCGTCCTCGGGGCTGTAGTCGGCGAACATGCCCTCCACTCGCCTGCGTTCCACCCTGGGCCGCTCCACCGGGGGCGCCGTGAACGCGGTGACGGACTCCGCCAGACGCAGCACCGCGTGCACATGGGCGGCGACGCCGGCGAGCAGGGAGGGCTCGGTGAGAGCGGGGAGAACGCGGGAGACGGCCTTCCGCAGCACCTCGTCGGCGGCCGGAACGGCGGACTGCTCGGTGGCGGCCCCCGATCCGTTCCGCCGCCCGGCCCCAGGACGGCCCGGCCTCCTCGTCCGCCCGGCCTCCGCCGCGGCTTTCGCCTTGGCCTCGGCCTCGACCCTCGCTTGCCGCTCGGCCAGCGCCCGGGCCCCGGCACGCAGCAACCCGGCCGCCTGCTCGTCGCTCAGCGCCCGCAGAACCGCCGAGGAGCCCTCGTCGCGTGGCCGCAGCGCGTGCCAGAAGTCGGCCGGCGGGACCAGCCGCGTGCCGGCGGCGAACTCGCCGCCCCGCTCCAGCGGCGTCACCCGGCCCGACTCCCACACGCCGCCGTCGTCACCGCCGGCGTACAGGGCCATGTGACGGTGCCCGGCGACGACGACGGGCTCGGCGCCGCCGGGCAGCCGCAGCGCGCCGATCGGGACGCCCGGCCCCCGACCGCCCGACGTCGGCAGGGTGACGGTCCGGCCGTCCGGCGTACCGGCGGTGGTGCGGGCCTGGTCGCCCTCGCCCTCGGTGCGCACCCAGCGGCCCAGGACCGTGCCGTCGGTGCCGAGCGGGCTGTGCTCCAGGCCGGGCCGGAGGGGCAGCACGGCGCAGTGCTGCTGGAGCAGGGTGGCTCCGTCGCGGATGCCGGACCGCAGGAACGCGGGCAGCGAGGCGCGCCCGTGCGTGCCGGTGGCCGGGTCGTACTCGAGCCACACCTGCCGCAGCCCCTGTCGCCCCCGGCGCCAGTAGGAGGTGCCGTCCCCCAGTACGGGGCGGCCGGGGGGCAGGACCGTGTCGCCGGCGTGCAGGGCACGCCCGCCGGTGGCGCGGCCGCCGCCCGGCAGGGGGATGGAGGTCTCGTCCGCGTCGTGGCCGCCGTACCAGTGCGGGAGCCTCTCGCCGCCGAGCGGGAACACCTCGGTGGGGCGGGCCGACCAGTAGCCGTGCTGTCTGCCGTCCTGCCGCCACATCACCAGCAGTTCGCCGTCGGTGTAGCGGAACGACGGGCGGTTCCAGCGGTCCGGCTCCACCGGCAGCCGCAGGTCGTGCTCCAGCAGGATGTCCTGCGGCCCCACGACGATCGCCTTGTGCCCGCGGGAGAGGATCAGTGCCGGCCAGGCCTCGTGGACGGTGAGCGTGTCGTCGCGGTCGCGCCGGGTCTGTTCGTCCAGGCGCCGCAGTGCCTCCTCCAGGGCGGGCCAGCCCAGTTCGTCCAGGATGCCGGAGCGCAGGGTACGGCCCAGCAGCGGCGCGGCGTCGAACGCGGCGGCCCCGGCGACGGCCCGCGGGCTGACGCGGGCGGCGACCGCGTGGAACGGGCGCAGCCGGTTCAGCGCAGCGCGCGCGGCGGGCAGGCCGGCCGCGGCGGCCAGTTCCCCGGCCGCGTCGTCCAGCCACTCGCGCAGTACGTCGGCGAGTACGGGGTGCCCGGCCACCTCCTCCAGCAGCCCGGTGCCGAGGTGGCGGCCGCTCAGACTCCCCACGCAGTGGTACAGCAGGCGCCGGCAGCGCGGGTCGGCCGCGGCGGCCGTCAGGTCCCGCCGCCCGGCCCGGGTCTCCCTCAGCCACCGGTCGAGCGGGAGGAGGACAGCCTTGCCGGCCTCCGGCAGCGTCAGCGGTATGCCCTGCGCCACGCACAGGTCCAGCAGGTCGAGGTCGGCGCCGGCGTTCCAGCGGCCCGTGAAGAGGTCCACGGGACGGCCCTGGGCGCGCAGACGCGGCGCCATGCGCTCCACGAGGGCGAGGGTGGCCGGTGAACGGCCGCTGACGGACGAACCGTGCTTGCGGTGCAGCGCCCAGCGGCTGAGCCAGTCCGCCGCGTCGACCCCGTCCGCGCCGGCCTCTGCTCCGTCCTCCCCGGCCTCGCCCGTCAGCAGCCGGTCGGCGCCGGTCTCGGCGAGCAGCGCCAGCCAGAACTCGTCGTCCTCGGTGGAGCGGCCCAGCCCGGCAGGCATGATCTCCAGCAGCCGGGCCCGTACGGAGGGCCGCTGCCCGGCCAGGGCGGCCAGCGTGGACCGATAGGTGTTCCAGAAGGAGGCGGGGGCCCGCACCGCAGCGGGCGACGCGAGCAGGTCCGCCACCAGGGCGCACTCCTCGGCGGCCCGGTCCAGCCCCGCCGCCCGGATCAGGCCGCGTGCGTCCTGCGGCAGGGAGGCGTACGGCGGCATGCCCGCCGCGCAGCGCTCCACGATCAGCTGCCGGAACTGCGCCCACGCCTCGGCCGGGGCGAGCCGCGCCGAGAGGGCCCTCACATGCTCCTTGAGCGCCTTGACCGTCAGCGCGCCGGCGAAGGCGAACTCCAGGAAAACCGCACGCTGCCGCTCCTCGTCCACGGGCAGCGCGTGCACCCGCTCCGCCTCGCGGGCCCTGCCGAAGAGGGCCGCCGCGTAGGTGGTGTTCTCGTGCCGGAGGAAGACGCGGGCGGCCTGCTCGTAGAAGGTGGGCAGGAAGTGCGGCACGGCCCGGCCGAGCCGCTCGCCGAGCTCCTCGAAGCCCTCCTTCGCCGTGCCGGGACGGGACTTGGCCTGCCGGGCGAGCCGCTCGACGTCCCTGACCAGCGCCAGCGCGTGGTGGCCGTTGGCCGGGTCGTTGACCAGCGCCCACGCCGGGAAGCCCAGGGTCTCCCGGCGTACCTGCCCGACCTCGTGGACCACCGGTTCCCGGGCCAGCCCGAGGAAGTCCAGGGCGAGGTCCTCGGCCTCGCCGAGCGTGCCCGGCACCAGTCTGGCGATCCTGCGCTCGTCCAGCGCGGGGTGGGTGTAGGCGCGGACGGTGAGGACGTCCGCGTCCTCCCGGTCCGTGGTGCCCACCGGCAGCACGGCGCCGGCCTCCAGCAGCGCGGCGCAGGCGGCCTCGTCGTACGCGATGCCGTCGTATGCGGTGTTGTCGTAGTTGCCGTGGTTGTGGTAAGTCGTCATGCCGCACGCTCCTCGTCCTCGATGTCGCGTCCGGCGTACAGCGCGGCCGCCATGCGCATGCCCTCCGACCAGGCCACCGGACCGACCTGACCGAGCTTCAGGACCCGGCCGGCCGGGTCGGTGAAGACCAGCGGGCCGGTCTCCGTCTCCGAGTAGCCGTCGTAGTCGCCGACCCACACCCGGGCCTCGACACCGCGGCCGCCCTCCAGAACGGAGCACACCGCGTGGCCGCCGCGCACGCGGTAGCCCAGCTGGGCGGCCCGCCCGTGCAGGAACCTCAGCTCCTTGAAGACGCCGCCCGCGTAGTCCTCGACGCAAGCCGCCTCGGCGTCCAGCGCCGCGGGCCGGCGCCACACCTCCCGGAAGAGCTGCTGGGCGCGCTGCTCGACGCCCAGCTCGACGGCGAACTCGCGCAACTCCTCCAGCTCCTCCAGCAGCACCGGATGCGGCAGGCGGACCAGGCCGGGGGTGAGACGGACGGTGTCGCCGTCGAGGTCGACCACACCGAGGCCGCGCCCGGGATCGGCGTCCCGCAGGAACCCGGCCACCTCCCCGTCCGCCCCCGTGACCACCATGTCGCGCAGGGCGGCCTGCCAGGCCGGATCCGGCCACACCCGCGCCAGGACCGCGAACGGCACCGGCAGCGAGCGCACCATCCACCGCTCCACATCGGCCAGGCACTGCCGCTCGTGCCGCTCCAGCCACTCGGCGAGCTGACGCAGTCCCACCACCGCCGGATCGTCGGCGATCTTCGGCGGTACGGACTTCAGCCGCCGTCCGGCCGCGTTGCGGCACACCACCTTTCCCTCGTCGAGGGCGACCTCGTAGCCGCCGGCCGACACCCACCCCATACGTGCCTCCCCGCACCCGCAGTGATCAAGTGACGGGAACTGTAGGGCAGGGCGCTGACAACGGTGCCGGCGAGCGCTTTCGGCCGGACGCGGGCGGAGCGGCGGGGGTGACGGGCGGTGAGGTTCCGCGCCGTCACCCCTGTCGCCGTACCTGCCGCCGTAGGCGCAGGTCAGGCCAGCATTTCCTCGATGAGGCCGACGGCGCGCCGGGTGCCACCCTCGGCCCGTGCGGCGGCGCTCAGCAGCGCCGAGCGGCGGGCGACACCCGAGTCGGCGACCAGCTCCTCCAAAGCCGCCCGCAAGGCCCCGGCGGTGGCCTCCTCGGTGTCGATGCGGTGGGCCACGCCCAGTTCCACGAGCCGGTCGGCGTTCATGAACTGGTCGGTGGCCTGTGGCACGGCGATCATCGGGACACCCGCCAGCAGTCCCTCGTTGCAGCCACCCATGCCGGCGTGGGTGACGAAGGCGTCCGCCTGCTCCAGGATCGCCCGCTGCGGGACCCAGGGGTGCACCTCGACGTTCGGCGGGACGGCGCCGAGCTCCCGCGGGTCGGTGTACCTGCCGATCTGGAGGACGACGTGCCATCCGGGCAGGCCGCCGAAGGCGGCGACGCACCGGCGGTAGAACTCCGGCCGGCGGGTGTACGCCGAGCCCAGGGAGACCAGCAGCACCTTCTCCGCGTCCGCGGGACGGGCCCAGCCGTCCGTGCCCGCGGACATCTCGAGACAGGGCCCGACGAAGGTCACCGTGGTGGTGTCGACCCTGTCGGCGTGCGGCTGCATCGCGCGCGGGATCAGTGCCAGGGTGTGCGCGGGGCGGCCGGGGAAGGCGTCCACGTCGGTGGTGGACGCCCCGCAGTCGGCGAGCCACCGCGCGAACCGGGCCCGGTAGGCGTCGGCGCCCGGCAGCCGCCACAGGTGTGCCGCGACCTCCTGGTCGTAGCCCTCCCAGGCCACGAACGTCGGGGAGAGCTGCATGAGGGGGCGGCCCTGCGACTCGGCGAGGGCGCGCGCGGCGTAGGCGCCGATGTCGTACAGGTACAGGTCCGCCGGGTCGCGGTCGTAGGCGGCGCGCAACCGGGGCAGAGTCTGTACGGCGTCATCGAGGAAGAGGCCCATCGCGGCGATGGGGTCGTCGGGCCAGTCGTTGTCGGCGACCGGCAACCCGGACGCGCAGGGGAGGAGTTCGGCGCCGGTGGGCGCGATCAGACCGGCCACCGCCGGGTCGTTGGCATACGTCACACGGTGGCCGCGGGCCACCAACTCGCTGATGATCGCCAGGCTGGGCAGGACATGGCTGACGGCGGGGATGCCGACCATCGCGATATGGGCACGGCGACGGGACATGGATGATCACTCACTTCGGGTCCACGGCTGACAGGACACCGCAGGCCCGCGCGCCGGTCTGTTCGGGAGTTCCGGACACCGGTGCGCGCATGGGCGTGCGGGCGGAGAGGCGGGGCGCTGCCCCGGCCGTGTCAGCCGTAGATCTGAAGGAAGGAGGACATGTCCGCGACCCTAGACCCCCGCCGGGCTGTGGCGCATCCCGATTACCGCCGGCCGCCGCCCGGGGCATGCTGTGGTCCGGTGGACGGAGCGCCTGCCCCCTCGATCCGCCGGATCTCATCCAGCGGGTACGGGGTCTGCCTGCTGCCGTACCGGAACCCGTGGTTGAAGTCCGACATCACGGCGGCGACCGGCGCGTGCCGGGCGATGATCTGCGCGGCCTCCTCCGGGATTCCCGTGGGGCGCCTGCCCTCGGCGTAGGCGCGCACCAGCGCCCGGCGGCCCTCCCGGTCCTCGACGCGGTATCCGCACAAAGCGGTGACCAGCCAGTTCACCAGGTAGGTGACGGTGTAGCAGCGGTCGTAGGTCCGATGCCGTGCGAAGAAGTCGGCCTCTTCCCGCGACAGTTCGA
The DNA here is from genome assembly GCF_054072955.1 of Streptomyces sp. SS8. Lineage (NCBI taxonomy): Bacteria > Bacillati > Actinomycetota > Actinomycetes > Kitasatosporales > Streptomycetaceae > Streptomyces > Streptomyces sp. SS8. Next base: position 6,021 of record NZ_JBSVCZ010000033.1, on the reverse strand, counting down.
ACCGGGAGGAGAGCGCGAGACCGTAGTCCGCGAAGTAGAGGCGCCGGCCGTCGGTCAGGATGTTCTCGAAGTGCGCGTCGAAGTGGAGGAGCCCGCGGCCGGCCATGAAGGAGGTGCCGGCCGCCAGTTCCCTCTCGACCATGGCGCAGGCCCGGTTCGCGGCCTCGTCTCCGGCGGCCACCCGCTCGCCCAGCCACTGGTGCAGGTTCCGCGGGATGTACTCCAGGAACACCACGACGCTCGCCGAGGACCTCCGCAGGGCCTCGATCCGGCGGCGCACCTGCGGCCGGCCGCCCCAGTAGGCCACGGCCCGTTCCACGTCGGCCAGTTCCCCGGGCAGCGGTGCCGAGCCCGGCAGCACCCTCCAGTGGTACATCAGGGGGAACCCCTCGTGTTCCCCGGCGAGCACCCAGTCGGTCGTCATGGCGTGCACGGCGAGCTCCCGCCAGGCCCCGAAGCCCGGCCCGCCGATGGCGCCGACGCCGTACTGGCAGAAGACGGGCAGTCCGAACAGGTTCGCCGTGGAGCGGATGTGCGCGGGTTCCCTCTCCAGATCGGTGAGGGGTACCCGTTTGACGAAGACCGGGACCCCGGAGACCTCCAGCAGGGACGACTCTCCGCCGATGCCGGAGCCGAGCGGTACGGCCGTGTCCACCAGTCGGTGCAGTTCGCGGTCGCCGAGCCGGGCCAGGGCCGTGGAGACGGCGCCGTGGGCGGCCAGACGAGTACCGTGCGGCATGTCGGGGTGCTCCACACTGCCTCCGTCCGGGCGCCCGGCAACGGTCGCCGGTCTCGATTCCGCGACGGCCACCCTACGCATGGTGACCGGGTCGCGTCCGCGCCTTCGGACCGCCGTGTCCGGCAGAGGGCACGGAGGGTTCCGCCGGCGGCGGTGGCCTGCCCGTCGCGAACGGCGGTGCCGTGCGTCCGCCACCCGGTTCCGCGGGAGCGGCGGGGTGCGGTGCGGGGCCGCCTCCCTGCTATGGTGGTCTATACCACTGGTGTTCACTCTTGGATCGGCAGGCCCAGCGTGGAAGTTGTCATCGTTCCGGACGCCGACGCAGGCGGGGAGATCATCGCCGAGGCCGTGGCAGGCCTCCTGCGGCGCAAGCCCGACGCGCTGCTCGGTGTGGCCACGGGCTCGACACCGCTGCCCGTCTACCGGGCGCTGGCCGCCAAGGCCGCCGCGGGCGATGTGGACGTCTCGCGCGCCCGGATCTGCCAGCTCGACGAGTACGTCGGCCTGCCGGCCGGGCACCCCGAGTCCTACCGCTCGGTGGTGCTGAGGGAGGTGGTGGAGCCGCTCGGGCTGGACGAGGCATCCTTCATGGGACCGGACGGCTCCGCCGAGGACGTCCCGGCGGCCTGCGCGAGATACGAGAGGGAACTGGCCGGGGCCGGCGGCGTGGACCTCCAGCTGCTCGGCATCGGCACCGACGGGCACATAGGCTTCAACGAGCCGTGCTCCTCACTGGCCTCCCGCACCCGCATCAAGACACTCACCCGGCAGACCCGCGCCGACAACGCCCGCTTCTTCGGCGGTGACATCGACCAGGTGCCGCACCACGTCATCACCCAGGGCATCGGCACCATCCTGGAAGCCCGCCATCTGGTGCTGCTGGCCACCGGCGAGGCCAAGGCGGAGGCCGTCGCGCAGACCGTCGAGGGACCGCTGTCCGCGATGGTCCCGGCCTCCGCGCTGCAGATGCACCCCCACGCCACGGTCGTGGTGGACGAGGCGGCCGCGTCAGGGCTGAAGCTCGCGGACTACTTCCGCGCCACCTACGAGGCCAAGCCGCACTGGCAGGGTCTCTGACGGCCGTGGCGCGGGACCACCCGTGCCACAGCCGTGACCGCGGGGCCCGGTGTCCGCCCCGCACCACGCGCAGACCGTGCACCACCTGTCCGAGCGCATCGCCGTGCCGTACCTCGGCCGTGTCGTCGGGGAGGGCGGGGCCGCGCAGGTCGCCGGCGGCTCCCGGCATCGGCCGCAACCGCGTCTGACGCCCCGCGGGCCGCGCAGGTCGCCCGGCGCGGCCCGGCGCGGCACTAGGATCCGGGCCATGCCGCTGACCGCGAAGGATGTGGACCGCTTCGAGGCCACCAGGCCCCGCCTGGAGGCCATCGCCTACCGTCTCCTCGGCTCCGCGAGCGAGGCCGAGGACGCCGTGCAGGAGACCTTTCTGCGCTGGCAGGCCGCCGACGTCGGGCGCATCGAGGTACCCGAGGCCTGGCTGACGAAGGTGCTCACCAACCTGTGCCTCAACCAGCTCACCTCGGCCCGCGCGCGGCGCGAGGCCTACGTGGGCCAGTGGCTTCCCGAACCGCTGCTCGAGGGCGATCCGATGCTCGGGCCGGCCGACACCGCCGAGCAGCGCGAGTCGGTCTCGTACGCCGTCCTCGCCCTCATGGAGCGCCTGTCCCCCCATGAGCGGGCCGTGTACGTGCTGCGGGAGGCCTTCGACTACCCGCACCGAGAGATCGCCGGGATCCTCGGCGTCACCGAGGCCGCCAGCCAGCAGACCCTCCACCGCGCCAGGAAGCACATCGCGGACGGCAGGGCCCGCACCGAGGTCGACGAGGCCGCCGCCCGGCGGATCGTCGAGGAGTTCCTGGCGGCCGCCGCCGACGGGAGGACCGAGCCGCTGGTGCGGCTGCTCACCGCCGACGCCTTCTCGGTCGGCGACGGCGGCGGGAAGGTCCCGGCCCGCCCCAGGCCGGTCGAGGGCGCTCTCGCGGTCGCGAAGTTCATGCGGGGGCTGTTCAAGCCCGCACGGGCCAAGCGAGCCCTGGTCGGCGGCTCGCCCGGACTCCACATCGCGACCGCCAACGGCGGACCCGCCGTCGTGGCGGTCGTGGACGGCCGGGTCGTCGGCGTCGTGTGCCTGGAGGTCACCGCCGCGGGCATCACCGCGATCCGCAGCCAGGCCAACCCCGACAAGCTCGGGCGTGCGACCGAGATGTGGGCGGCCACCGATCACGGAGAGCCCCTGTTCCGCGTCTTCTGACCGCGGAGCGAGGCCCCCGGCGCCGGAGCCGGGGGCCTCCGGCCGGATGTGACCTGTCTCACTCCCTTTTCCTGTCAGGAAACGGCTCGCTCCCCGGTTCAGGGGGCGAAACCGCGCAGGAGACGGAACCGCGCAGACAGGAGCCAGGGAAATGAAGCACCGCATCATCGTCCTCGGAGCCGGATACACCGGATCCGCCGCGGCCGGCCGCCTCGCCAGGCGGCTGCACCGTGACGACGTCGCCATCACCCTCGTCAACGCCGACCCCGACTTCGTCGAACGCGTCCGGCTGCACCAGCTCGCGGTCGGCCAGGACCTCAGGCACCGGCCGCTTGCCGAGATGTTCGCGGGCACCGGCGTCGAGCTGACGACCGCCGAGGTCACCGGCATCGACGCCGACCGCAGGACCGTGACCGTCGCCGGCACCGGTGCGGGCGTCCGGGAGCTGGAGTACGACACCCTGGTGTACGCCCTCGGCAGCGGCTGGAACGACCGGGGCGTCCCCGGCGCCGCCGAGCACGCCCACGAGGTCGCGAGCCGGGCAGGGGCGCTCCGGCTGCGCGAGCGCCTGGCCGGCCTGGCCGCCGGGCAGCCCGTGGTCGTCGTAGGCGGCGGCCTCACCGGTCTGGAGGCCGCGACCGAGATCGCCGAGGCCCGTCCGGACCTCGAGGTCGCCCTCGCCGTCCGCGGCGGCCTCGGCGACCACCTCTCGGACAAGGGGCGCGGCCACCTGCGGAAGGTCTTCGGCGGGCTCGGCATCACCGTGCACGAGCACACGGCCGTCACCGGGGTCGAGGCCGACCGCGTCATCACCGCCGGCGGCGAGGCCATCCCGGCCGCGGTCACCGTGTGGGCCACCGGCTTCGCGGTGCACCCCATCGCGCGGGCCACCACCCTGGAGACCACCGGCACGGGCCAGATCGTGGTCGACGCGACCATGCGCTCGGTCTCGCACCCCGACGTGTACGCCGTCGGCGACGCCGCCATGGCGACGGGCCCCGGGGGGAAACCGCTGCGGATGTCGTGCGCCTCGGGCAACCCCACCGCGTGGCAGGCCGCCGACACCATCGCCGCGCGCCTGACCGGCGGAAAGCCTCCGAGGATCCCGATCCGCTACTTCAACCAGTGCGTCTCGCTGGGCCGCCGGGAAGGCCTGATCCAGTACGTCACCGCCGACGACCGGGCCACCAGGGCGGCCCTGACCGGCCGGCTCGCCGCCGTCTACAAGGAACTGGTCTGCAAGGGCGCGGCCTGGGCCGTCGCCAACCCGACCCTCGGCCTGCCGGTCCGCCGCCGCCGTGTCGTACGGGAGGCGGCCCGGACGGGTCCGGCCGCCGGGGTGTCTGCCTGACCGGCGCCGCGCGGTGGGCGTCCGCGATACGGGGCGCCCACCGCGCCCCCGCTGCGGGGACCACTCATCCCCTCCCGGGGCCGGACGCGGCCCGTGCTCCGGTCAGGACGGAACCGCCGGGGCGAGCTTGGAGTCGTCGGGCGCGTAGACGGTCATCCAGTGCGGACGGAGCCGGTAGTAGACCACCTCCTCGTCCCAGTCGAAGGCGTCCTCGCCGTAGAAGTCCTTGAAGTACGCGAGCAGGCCCGGCCAGTCCGCGGCCGGTTCGCCGCCGTGGGGGTTGAGGACCTCCACCGTGCCGTGGGTGAACACCCCCAGGTCCTCGCCCCGCATGTGCGCGGCGCTTACGGCGGGCCGCGCGGCGAGATGGCGGGCCTTGGCGGCGCCGCGTGCCGTGCCGAAGTGCCACTTCCCGTGCAGGAAGTGCCCGTCCGCGCCGCTGATGCGGGGTTCGCACTTCGCCGTCACAGTGGCCAGGGAGAGGGTGCACATGCCGGTGAGGACCTGGGTGAGCCGCTTCGCGGTCAGTGTGCGCTCGGCGTTGATGATCGAGCGCAGGTGCGGGGTGGAGCGGGAGAGCGAGGAGTCGAGGAGGGTCTGGAGCTCCGCGAGCTCCTCCGGTGTTTCGCGCATGGGAATCCTTGTCTGCCGGTGGGACTCCGGCCGTGTCCACCGTCGACGCCGACCGGTGAGGCCATGATCGGCCCGAAACCCGACATCTAATGTCGGGTTTTCCTGGCGCCCTCACTCGCCCCCGCACCCGCCACCCGCCTCCGCCGGAACCGGGGCGGCCGCTCGCTTCCGGGACCGCCGACGCGGCGACGACGGGGGCGGCGATGAGTTTCTCCGGCCCGGAGAGTCTCACCACCATCCGACAACACAGGAGGAACGCATGACCCAGCTGCTGAGGGTCCAGAACTTCAACGTCTCCAGCGACGGCGTCGCCGCCGGGGAGGACCAGAGCTTCGACAGCCCGTTCGGGCTCGCCGGCGCCGAGAGGCTGTTCGCCTGGGCCGGCGCCACGGCGAGCTGGCCCGGGCGCACCGATCCCGGAGGGAGCCGGGGCCTGGACGACTACCTCACGCGGGACTACGCCCACAACATCGGCGCCGAGATCATGGGCCGTAACAAGTTCGGCCCCCAGCGCGGGCCCTGGCAGGACCATCAGTGGCGCGGCTGGTGGGGCGAGGAGCCCCCGTTCCACACCCCGGTGTTCGTCATGACCCACCACCGGCGGCCTTCGTTCACGCTCTCCGACACCACGTTCCACTTCGTCGACGGCTCCCCGACCGAGGTCCTCGAACAGGCGCGGGAGGCGGCGCGGGGCGGAGATGTCCGGCTCGGCGGCGGGGTCACCACCATCCGGCAGTTCCTCGACGCCGACCTCGTCGACACCATGCACGTGGCGGTCTCGCCGGTGAAGTTCGGGTCCGGTCTGCGGCTCTGGGAGTCGCCCGGTGAACTGCTCGACCGGTTCCACATGGACGTCGTCCCCAGCCCGAGCGGGGTGACGCACCACCTGTTCTGGCGGAAGTGACGGATCCCGGCGGGGGGGGGGGGGGGGGGGGCCCCCCCCCCCCCCCCCCCCCCCCCCCCCCCGCGCGCCCGCCCGGGGGGGGGGGGCCCCCCGCCGGGGGGGGGGGGGGGGGGGGGGGGGGGGGC
>NZ_JBSVCZ010000032.1:0-58207 GCF_054072955.1 Streptomyces sp. SS8 | reverse complement strand
GGGCGGGGGGGGGGGCCCCCCCCCCCCCCCCCCCCCCCACCGCCGGCGGCGCCCCTCGGGACGGACGCCAGGCAGCCGCCCCCCGTACCCGAACGACCTGGCCGTCGAGCGGGCGGGCGGCACCGTACGCGTGGCGCCGACGGACCTGGGGGAGTGGGGCCGGATGGCGCAGTACAGCGATCAGCTGGGCGGCCAGTTCGCCGTCTGGCAGCCGGGGGAGAGCACCGGCGTCGAACTGGTGGGCCAACCGGGATCACTGCTGTGGACCGAGCTGTACACCAGCGACACCGCGGCGGCGAAGGAGTTCTACGGGGACGTCTTCGGCTGGCGGTTCGACGACATGGAGCTGCCGGACGGCGCGGGCACGTACTCCGTCATCACGGCCGCCGGGCTCCCCCGGGAGCGTGCGCAGGGCGGCGTCATGGGGCTGCGTACCGAGGACCTCGCCCTGGCGGACGGCCGGCCCTACTGGCATCCGGTCTTCGAGGTCACCGACTGCGACGCCGCGGTCGCCGCGGTCACCGGGAACGGCGGAAGCGTGCAGATGGGGCCACAGGACGCGGAGGGCGTCGGCCGGATGGCCGTCTGCCTCGACCCGGCCAACGCGGACTTCGTGGTGCTCACCCCGAACCCGGGCTGAACCCGGGCTGAACCCGGGCTGAGCCCGTGAGGGTCCGGGGAGGACAAATGCGTCGACAGTGCCCTTTCGCGCCCGGCACAGTGGTCGCCCGGTGACGAGCAGTGAGCTGTGGACCCGCGCGACCGCCGAACGCTACGACGCCGAGGAGACCGAGATGTCCTCGGCCGCCGTTCTCGGACCCACCCTCGCCTTCCTCGCCGGGCTCGCCGGTGACGGCCGGGCGCTGGAGTTCGCCATCGGGACCGGACGGGTGGGCGTCCCGCTCCGGGAACGTGGCGTGCCGGTGGCGGGTATCGAGCTGTCCGAGCACATGGCGGCGGTCCTGCGGCGCAAGATCGGCGAGGACGAGCTTCCGGTCGCCATCGGGGACATGGCCACCACCGTCGTCCCCGGCGAGTTCACCCTGGTCTACCTCGTCTACAACACCATCTCGAACCTGCTCACGCAGGACGAGCAGGTCGAGTGCTTCCGCAACGCCGCACGCCATCTGAGGCCCGGCGGCCGATTCGTCGTCGAACTGGGCGTGCCGCCGCTGCGATTCCTCCCGCCCGGCCAGGTCGCGGTGCCGTTCGACGTCTCCGAGCGGCATCTGGGCTTCGACACCTTCGACCTGGTCGAGCAGGTCCTCGTCTCGCACCACTTCACCCGCGACGGCGATGACGGCCGTTACCGCCGCGGCAGCTCCCGGCACCGGTACGCCTGGCCGTCGGAACTCGACCTGATGGCACGGATCGCCGGGCTCGAACCGGAACAGCGCGTCGCGGACTGGGACGGGACGCCGTTCACCCAGGACTCCACGGAACACGTCTCCGTGTGGCGCAAGCCGGCCTGAGGCAGGCCCCCGCCCCTCGCGCCCCCTTCGACGGCAGCCGTTCGGTCACCGCCCGCAGCCCGTCGCAGTCTCATCCGCGGCCGGCACCCTGATCGTCGACGGGGACGCCGAGCCGGCCGGCCACGGTGGTGAGGGCCGCTCCCAGCGGGAGCGCGACCCGGGTGAGGGCGTGCCGGTCGCCCCGGGTCGGATCCCGGTTGACGATCAGCACCGGCTTCCCCTCCCCGGCCGCCTGGCGGACGAACCGGAGCCCGGACATCACCGTCAGCGAGGAGCCCAGGACCAGCAGCGAGGACGCCTTGCGCACCAGTCCGCGGCAGTGCTCGACCCGCGACGGCGGAACGGTTTCGCCGAAGAACACCACATCCGGCTTGAGGACGCCGCCGCAGAGCGCGCAGGGCACCACGCGGAAGTCCCCGACCTGCTCGTCGGTGAGGTCGGCATCGCCGTCCGGGTTGATCCCCGCGGCCACCGGCTCGAAGCCGGCGTTGGCCTCTTCCAGCCGCCGGGCGAGTTCACAGCGCGGGCTGAGGGCGCCGCAGGACAGGCAGACGACCCGGGCCAGGCTTCCGTGGAGCTCCACGACGCCCTCACTGCCGGCGGCCTGGTGCAGACCGTCGACGTTCTGGGTGATCACACCCGAGAGCAGCCCGTGCCGCCCCAGGGCTGCCACGGCCCGGTGCCCGGCGTTGGGGCGGGCACGGCCGAAGGTGCGCCAGCCGAGATGGCTGCGCGCCCAGTACCGGCGCCGGGCCCGGGCACTGGCGGTGAAGTCCTGGTAGGTCATCGGAGTGTGCCTGTTCAGGCTTCCGTCCACGCCCCGGTAGTCGGGGATCCCCGACTCCGTGGAGATGCCCGCCCCGCTGAGCACCAGCACGCCGCCGGCGCTCAGCGCATCGGTGACCGGCGCCAGGTCCGTGGTGCCCGGCGGCAGGTCCCCGGTGGGCGTCCAGCTCAAGGTGGGGCGTACGCGCATGCCGCCAGGGTACGGAACGGGCCGCGCCCAGTCGCTCCCACGGGTGCCGCGGACACCGGTCGTCCCCGGGACCCGCCGGCGAATCGGCCGAACGTCCCCCGTGGACTCCGGGGAGACTCCCCTCCGTGTCACACGCCCACACCGGTTGCTCAGCGAGCGGGGCGGCTTGTCCGCAGGTCGGCGGCGGGCGCACGCCCCTGGCCGCCCCCGCACGGCCTCCGCCTCATGACTCAGGGGCCACAGCCACCGCGATGACCGAGTTCTCGCGATCCTCGGTCCAGTAGTCCACGGCCCCGACGGAGTCGGCGAGCCGCTGCCTGCTGAGACGGGTCATGGCCAGCATGTCGCTGCCCAGCTTGGCCAGGGCCTCCTTCATGGTCCACAGCCGCAGGAACGCGAGCGGGACGTTCCGGGCCGCGGCCACCTGCTCCGCCTCCGCTTCCGGAAGGGAGGCCGTCAGCAGGCCGGGGGTCACCGAGAGCCGGTCGACGCGCTCCACGTCGACGCCGACACGGTGCCGGTCCGATACGACCACGGCGAGTTCGCCGCCGCTGTGCGCCCAGCTCACATGGAGTCGCCGGTTCACGACGCGCGGCGGCCCGTGCTCCTCGGAACCACAGGCCGGACAGGTCTGAGCCAGCACGATGCTTTCGGCACAGTCGCCCGTCACGTCCGCCACCAGTCGGCGTGCGAGTGCGCGGACCGCGAGGAAGTCGCGTCTGCTCTGCTCGGTCCGCAGACGGGAGTAGCGCCGTCGCTGCGGCGCGGACATGAGTGCCGCGGTCAGTGAAGCCGGCGGGGTGAGGGAGGCGAGAACGTCTCCGGAGTCGCCCGTACGGAGTTCGACGTCAGGCAGCACGGAGCATCAGTGAGACCGGGCCACGCACGAACATCCCCCGCCCCCACTCGGTCGAGACGACTTCCAGGTCGCGGGGGAGCCGCAGGAACTCGTCGAGCACGGCGACTGCCTGCAGCCGTGCGAGAGGGGCGCCCAGACAGTGGTGACGGCCCCAGCCGAAGCCCAGGTTGGGCACGGGGAGGCGGTCGAGGCGGAGACGGTCGGGATCAGGGAAGACACGGGGATCACGGTTCGCCGCCGCCGTGAGAACCCATACGTCGTCGCCGGCGGCGATCGCGGAGCCCGCCAGATCGTGGTCACGGGTCGCCCGGCGCGCGTCGAGCTGTACCGGCCCCGCGAAGCGGATGAATTCTTCGACCATGTCGGTGGTGGTGTCCCCCAGGGCTTCCAGTTGCTCCCTCGTACCGGGGTGGACGGTCAGCAGGCGGATCGCCATCGCCAGGAACTTCATGGTGGAGTCGGTGCCCGCGAGGATGAGCAGCACCACGGTGGCCACCGCCTCGTCGATCGTGAGATCGCCGGCGTGTACCGCATGGGACAGGGCCGACAGGACGTCGTGGTCCCCGTTCGGCCGGACGCGAAGACGTTCCCGGGTCCACCTCCAGAGGGTCTCGTTGGCGGCGACCGCGGCGGACCTGGTGACGGACACGTCCACGGAATCGGTGGAAGCCTCACCGGCGCCCGTGTAGACGACCAGCGCCGTCGCGACATCGGTGAAGGTGTTGAGCCAGTCGTCCGGTATCCCGAGCAACTCGGCGGTGACGAGGATCGGCACCCGGGCGGCCACCTCCGAGACAATGTCCACAGCTTCGCCGGATCGGAGCCGCTCCGCCACCCGGCCGTCCCGGAACCGGTCGCGCACCACCGTGCGCACCACCTCGGTACGGCGCCTCACCTGGCGTGCCGTGAACGCATGGCGTACCGCCGACCGCAACCGCCTGTGGGTGTCCCCGTCGGAAGCGATCATCGTGGGCGCCTCCCCGAACCACGGACCGGGGTCCTCGGCGAGTACCGACGAGGAGTAGGTCTCCCCGTCGCCGAGCACGGTCACGGCATCGGTGTGGCGTGCGACCATCCAGACCTTCGAGGACTCGTTCCACACGCACGGACCCGATTCACGGATCTCCGCGTACACGGGGTACGGATCCCTCAGGATTTGGGGATCGTTGAGGTCAATGTCCATGTGGAAGGCTCTGTCTGTCGGGGGCTCCGGGACATGGTGCCACAGGCGATCAAATATGTTGTCTCCTCCCCGCCTTGGCTGAGAATGGAGAACCGCAGCGTGAGGAACACCCCTTCCACAGGCAACGCTCAGAGTCCCACTGACCGGTTCCGTCTGAGGCTCCTCGGGCCGACCCTGGAGTCGGCCCGTGAGGTTCCCTTCTACGCGCGGCACTGGGAGGGGCGCGCACTGGAGCTGGAACACCTGCCCACAGTCACCAAGAAGGGCCTGCTCGAACACCTTCCGTCCACGCTGCGTCCCGGTGGGGTGCCGGTGAACGTCGGTCACTCGACCGGGACCACGGGCTGGCCGTTCTTCCGGGTCAGGGGCAGGGAGGAGATCAAGGCCTACTCCGAGTACCTGCGGAGCGTGAGGTCCGCCACGGCCGCCCGCACGGGGAAGCCGATACCGCCGATGTTGCAGGTCAGTGGGGCACCGGTCACGATCCACGGATCGGCGCTCCCCATCGAGACGGACGATATGCGACTCGCGGTGGATCTGTTCTCCAACGAGGGGCTGGCTGCCTCGGTGGACCTCCTCACCAGCCCGTCACTGAACCTTCTCAGCGATGGCTTCCGGCGCGTTCTGTCCGCCAGCCCCGGTGGTGCGGTCCTGCTGACCCAGGAGGTACTCCGGCGGGGGATCCCCACCGCAGACCTCGGTATCGAAGTGATCAGCGTCTACAACAGTGCCCTCCTGCCCGGGCAGCGAGAACTGCTGCGTGAACACTGGGAGGCCCGGCTGGTCGAGCGTTTCGGCATGTCCGAGGTGCTGGGCGGCGCCACCCTGTGCTACGAGTGCGGGCACTACCACCTCGATCCCGTCGTCATCGCCGAGGTGCTCGAGAGGGAAAGGGACGAGCCGGCCTCGGACGTCGGTGAGCTGGTACTGACCGAACTTCACCCCTTCTCGCAAATACAGCCCATGATCCGCTACCGCACAGGGGACCTCGTGCGCCGGACCTCCTCCCCGTGTGTGCCGGGCGAGTTGACCTTCGACTACGTGGGACGAGCCGGCCGCAGCGTCCTGGACGGCGGCGAACTGGTCCTCGGCGAACTCGAGGTGCTCGAGGCGATGGAGGGCGTGCCCGGAGTCGCGCACGCGCCGGTCGGTGAGGAGCGGGCGCCGGTGGGAGAACCGCTGGTGAGCCTGCGTCCCGAGATGCGCGGCCGGACGCTTGCCGGGGTGGAGGCGAGGGTGGTGGTTCGAGAGGACGCGGCCTCTTCCGCCGGACGGGCACGGGCCGTCCTGGAGGAGGTGCACGAGCGTCTCGGCCGGCTGCTCGCCGACCGGGACAGGAGCGGGATCCCCTTCCGGGCCGTCGACGCTTCTTCGTGAACTGCCGCTCTATTGCTGGATCTTTGACCGGGTGGACCCGCTATACCTGGGGTAGAGTCTCAGCCAGTCAATCTTGGAAGGGGGTGGACAGGATGAGCATCGAGAGCATGGTCAACGAGCTGGTCGCGGAGCGTGACATCGAGATCGTCTCCGTCAACGAGGCCATCTGATCGCCGCTTCGGAGGGCGCGGATTCCGGAAGGAGACCGCGCCCTTCGATCTTGGGTACCGGCGGAGTTCCGCCACCGGCCCGGCCGGAAACGCCCACCGCGCCCGCATGGGCCGTCCGGGCGCGGCGTACTTACACCCGGGGCTCAGGAACCGTTCCCCGGTATCTCCTCGAGGTCGCGGGTCCTGCCGATCGCGCTGGTGCCCAGGACCGCCGGTGTGGCGGCCGCCGCGATCGCGATGAACCACAGTGTGGGAGCAGCGCCCAGGTAGTTCATGGACAAGCCCGCGAGCATCCCTCCCACGGGAATCACCCCCCACGTGACGAACCGTATGGTCGCCGTCACCCGGGAGAGGAGTTCTGTCGGGCACGTGGCCTGGATGAACGTCCGGCTGTTGACCGCGATCAGCACGGCCGTGCCCCCGCACAGCGCGTTGCCGAGGAAGAAGCCGCCGTAGAGCAGGAGATCGTGCGGGGACCATGTCACCGAGGCGGCCACCAGTACCGCGCCCGCCACCACGCCGAAGCCTCCGACCAGGCTCGACCGCGAGGTGCCGAGGCGGCTCACGGTCCGAGTGGCCAGCAGCGAACCGATCAGCACACCCACCCCCTCTCCGGCGAGAAGCACGCCGATGAGGGCCGGCGCCACCTCGAGCGTCCGGGCCAGCAGCACCGGGTAGAGCGCCAACTGGGCCCCGGCGGCGAAGTTCACCGAAGCATTGGCCCACATGAGGGGGGCCATGACGGGGTGGTTCCTGACGTAGGACCAGCCCACCGCGATGCGCGTCCGCATGGCCTCCCCCGCAGTCGCCTTGGCCGCGGGCGGGCGTTCCGGCAGAGTACGCAGCAGCAGTGCGGAGACCACGTAGCTGGCCGCGTCGATGAGCAGCGCGGGCACGGCACCCGCCGCCTGGACGAGGACGCCGCCGAACGAGGGTCCGCCCAGCGTCGTCACCGACTGCGTTCCGGTCAGCAGGCTGTTGCGCCGCATGAGGTCCTCGCGGGGGACGACCGCGGGCATGAAGGTCGAGTTGGCGACGTCGTAGACCACGTCCGCCAGACCGATGAGGAAGGCGACGGCGGCCACGTGCGCCACCGACAGAGAGTCGAAGGCCCAGGCGACCGGGAGCGAGAGCACACACAGGGCCCGGGCCAGGTCCATCGCGACCTGGGCCCGGCGCAGCGGAAACCGCGCCACCAGGTCACCGGCCGGGAGCCCGATGACGATCCAGGCCGCGAAACCGGCTCCTGTGATCAGGGAGACCTCGAGCGCGGTGGCATCGAGTACGAGTACGGCGACCAGCGGCAGCGCGAGCATGCGCACGGCCGATCCCAGATCACTCGCGGTGGAGGCCAGGTAGTAGGTCCAGAACGCTCGTTGACGTTCTGGTCCGGTGACGTTCTGTGTGGACATGGTCCTCCACCAGTCGGGGAAGCGGTCAAGCCCCTTGAAGGCACGTAAGATTAGACGACAACTTGTACCTGACGATGTAGCCTTCGGTGCGGTTAAGATCCAGTTCGGCAAGCAGCGTTACATAGAACGAGCACCCAAGGAGACATGCACGGTGGAGCCGACTTGTCGTCGGGTGCGGCAAAGAATCCTCGACCTGGCCCGCTCGCGCTCCGTCCACCTCGGCTCCTCGTTCTCGGTCGTCGAGATCCTGTTCGCCGTCCTGAGGACGGCCGGTGTCAGCGCCTCGACCGTCCACACGCGCGAGCGGGACCGTGTGGTCCTCAGCAAGGGACACGCGGTGTGGGCCCTCTACGGTCTCCTGGAGGAGTTCGGCCTGGAGATCCCCGAGGGGACCCTCCCCGGACACCCCGTGGAGTCGACACCCGTGCTCGACGGCGCCACCGGTGCGCTGGGGCACGGACTGGCCCTGGGGGCCGGACTCGCGATCGGCGCCCGTCTGGACGGTTCCCCCAGACGCACCTTCGTCGTCATGGGCGACGGTGAGCTCGACGAGGGGTCCGTGTGGGAGGCCGCGCTCTTCGCAGGTCACCAGCGGCTCGGCTCCCTGGTGGCCGTCGTCGACCGCAATGGTCTCCAGCAGGAGGGGCCGACCGAGGCCGTACTCGCCCTTGAGCCGCTGCGCGAGAAGTGGGAGGCCTTCGGATGGGACGTCGAACACGTGGACGGCCATGCCCCGGAAGCGCTCGCGCGGTCCCTGGCCGCGCCCGACGAGGGCCGGCCGCGCGTCCTGATCGCGCGCACGGTGAAAGGCAAGGGTGTGTCGTTCATGGAGCATGACCCGGCCTGGCACGTCGGCACAGTGGACGACGTCCAGTTCCGCGCCGCGCTCGCGGAACTGGACCGGGGCAAGGAGTTCACGTGACAAGCGCCCCCATGCGGCCGGCGGTGGCCGAGTGCCTTGCCGAGGCGGCGGACGCGGACGATTCCCTCGTCATGGTCGTCGCCGACGGCCATGCCCTCGGCCTGCGGCTGAAGGCAGCCCATCCCGATCGCTTCATCGACGTCGGCATCGCCGAGGCCACTCTCGTGGGCGTGGCCGCGGGAATCGCGCGTACGGGCCGGCGCGTGGTGGCGGCGGCCATGGCCCCGTTCCTCACGCGCCGGGCTCTGGAGCAGGTCCGCAACGACGTGTGCAACGCAGACCTTCCCGTCACGTTCATCGGAGTTGGAGGCGGCCTCGGCTACGGTCCGCTCGGGCCGACCCACCACGCACCCGAAGACCTGGTCAGCTTCGCCAACATGCCCAACACCCAGGTCTTCTGTCCCGCGGACGCCCACGCCGCCGCGTGGTCGGTACGCGAGGCCCTGTCCCGTACGGGCCCGGCATACGTCCGCCTGGGCGCCCGTGACGACCGCCTCGTCTTCGACGAGACCGTGCCGCACGACATCGCCCGGGGCCGACTGCTGCGCGGGCCTGCCACCGCGGAGGTCATGGTGATATCCGCCGGCGCTACCGTGGCCGTCGCGCTCGACGCCGCGGACGAGCTCGCCCGGCGCGGCGTCACGGCGTCGGTGTTGGCCCTGACCGTGGTCTCGCCCTTCCCCGAGTCCCGGATACGCGAGGCCGCCTCGAAGGCGCGGGTCGTGTGCATCGTCGAGGAACACGTTCGCTCGGGGGGGATCGGAGAGGCCACCGCCCGAGTCCTCGCCGACCGGCGGGGCGGCATGTGCTTCCACTCCATCGACAACCGGTATCCCCCCGTCGCGGAGAAAGAGGACCTCTTCGCCTTCTACGGCATCGATACCGCGCACGTCGTCGAAAGCATCGCCACCCGGCTCGACGAGTCGCGCGATCACCCCACCTCCCTTCCTGAGAGGCAGCAGTGAACATCGTCATAGGCGCACAGAGTTGCGGTTTCGGGCCTGTCTCAAAAGCCTGCGCCGTGGCCAGGTCACTGCCCGGTCACCGACGTGTGTTCGTCGGTGACTCCTTCGCCGCCGCCTTCGCACGGGCCAACCCCGGCATATTCGACGAGATCCACGAGATAAGCGGCGAATCGGCCGACATATCCCCGCAACTGCTCGCATGCGACCTGGTCGTCTCGGTGATGGACGCCGATCTGGTGATGAGGGCCGTCGCCGCCGGACGGCCCGTGGCCATGGTCGACAGCCTGTTCAGCTTCTGGCAACACGACAGGTCCCTGCAGGAGATAGCCGATCTGTGCGCCTCCGCCCCGGTGTCCGGTTACGGCGACCTCACGGCCCACCTCAGGCGGCTCAGCCCGCACGAGCAGATCCTGGCCGCCCATGTGCTGGCCGATCACTCGATCCTGCAGAACTTCCCGGGAGTGCGTGACCGGGTCCAGGAAGTACAGGGTCTGTGCGGTACCGCCTTTCACGTGACCGGGTCGATCATTGACAGCGAGGGACTTCACGACGCCGCGTCGCCGGACACCGGCGAACGGCACGATCTGGTGATCAACCTCGGTGGCTTCAAGAACTTCTTCCTGGACTTCGAGGAGAACAACGACTACCTCGAACTGGCCGACCTGTGGGTGCGGGACCTGCTCACGGACTGGCACCACCTCGACAACGTCCTCGTGTGCGGCGGAGCCTTCCGGGGCCCCCGGCAGAAGTCGATCACGGTCAACGGGCGTACCGCTGTGTTCACCTGTCTCTCACAGCGTCCCTTCCTGCGCGAAGTGGCCTCCGCCTCGCAGTACATGATGACTCCGGGGCTCACGGCCCTCCATGAGTCGATGGCGTTGAAGCAGCTCCCCCTGGCCCTCCCCGAACAGCACTACGGGCATGTGGTCAACATGCGCATGCTGGAGGGCACCACGTTCTCCCGCGTCGGCACCTCGCTCGCCGTGCCCGGCATGGAATACCCCCTGACGGAGGACGACTTCGAGGGGACCCGCTGCATCGTCGCCCAGGCACGGCGGCTGTTGGAGGACCCACACGGTCTGAGCGAATTCCGCAGGACCATGGGCGAGGCGGTCCAGGGTTTCTTCGATCTCGCCGAGGACGACCGTGCCCAGGGCCTCGTGGAGTTGCGGCGTGTCCTCGACGGCCCGCCCGTCACCACCGTCCTCCAGGGGTTGAGCCGGACGTTGTCGGAGGTCGCATGTGCTTGATCTGATCGGGAACGGTGCCGTGGCCGAGGACGCACCCGTCGACCGTGTCCTCGGCCGGGTACTGGAGCAGCTTGCCGGCCTGGTCGCCCGTCTGCGTCCTGGCGTTGCGTGGACCACACGTCACTTCGTGCCCCGTGGGGCGCGCACCGTCTCACGCCGGTTGTTCGTCGAGCTGGACATCGACGGCGGTCCCACATGGATCGCGAAGGTTCCCCTGAACCCGTCCGACGCGATGGTCGACCGGGAGTGGGAGGTGCTTTCCCGCCAGGCGTGGACGCGTCCCGTCTTCGAGACACCGACGCCGGTGGAGCGGCTGGACAGCGGCTTCGTGATGTCGTGGGTGCCGCGCGTCGACTTCCCGGAGGTGCTGTCCGCCGCCGGCGCCGAGGCCCCCGGACTGCTGATCCGTGCCGCGGACGCGGTGGCCGCGCTGCACGAGCACGGCCACCCCTTCGACGGCGATGCGCGGCCGCTGGTCGAGGAGTACCTCGGTGCGAGGTACCGCGAACTGCCGGCGTCGCTGGTGAAGACGCTGTCCCACACAAGGATCGGCCTGTTCCACGGTGACCTCGGCCCCTGGAACCTCCGCGCCGGAGACGGGGGAAGGCTCGGACTGGTCGACTGGGAGGACTGCCAGGAGCGCGGCGTGCAGGCCATCGACGTGCTCAACCTCGCCATGACGTCCGTGCTCGCCGCCGACTCCGGCTACCGGAGCCGCGACATGGCCTCGCTGGTGGGTGAGATGCTCGACCCGGCGTCGCCGATGGGCGCGGCGATCGTCGAGGCGCTGCGGAACTACGCGGCGGCCACGGACCAGTGCGTCCGGGAAGTGGGCTCGCTCGTCCCCCTCTTCTGTCTGTGGATGGAGGAGCGGATACGGCGGCAGGGCCGTGCCACGGACCACCTCTTCTACCGGCCGCTGCACGCTCGTTTCCTCCAGGAGGGCCGGGCATGGGCGATGGAGCTGGGACGATGAGCCGAACTGAAGCACACCCGGGTTCCGACGGCCTCCGGGAACCGGATCTCGGGGATGTCTACGACGTCATCGTCGTCGGCGCCGGTCCCGCGGGCCTCTTCGCAGGCCACAGGGCGGCGACACTGGGCGGCCGGGTGCTGGTCGTCGAGGCGGGGCAGGGCATGCACGCCAGCCTGTGCCCCCGCATCCGCGCGGCCGCCTCCGGCCGGCCGATCCGTGACCTGGAGAAGTTCCGTATGCAGTGCCGGCGCTGCACGTGTCTGACCGGAGTCGGGGGCGCCGCCTTCCACTTCGACACCAACCTCGGGTACATCAACGGCCTCACACGCTCCAAGATCGAGAAGGCCTCCGACGGTACGACACGGGCCTACAGCGGCCTGGAACGGACTCTGGGCGACTTCGACAGGGCCCGCCGCCTCATAGCCTCGGTCTACGAGCAGTTCTACTCCTGGGGACTGACCCGTGTGACCCTGCCGGAGGAACAGGAGTCCCCGGCAGCCGACCCCGCCGGAGCGGGCACGCGCAACCGCGTGGCGCACACCGTCTTCCAGCACACCGACGCCGCACCCTCTCAGGAGATCACGGTGGACGAGTCACTCACCGTGGTGGGTGAACTCCTCCGGGAACTGGATCGAATGGGAGGTCGGCTCCTGCTGGGCACACGGGTCACCGGTATCGAGCGCGACGACCGGGGACGTTTCGTCGTCGCAGCCGGGGAGAAGACCCGTGTGACCGGCCGCAACGTCATCGTCGGAGCCGGCAAGCTCAGCCTCCAGTGGGTACGCGAGGTGGTCGGCACCCTCGGCGTCGGACACTCGTCCCCACGCAAGGTCGATCTCGGCGTCCGTATCGAGTCCTGGCGCGAAGACCTCGCACCGCTCACCGAGGCCTGCCACAACCCCAAGCACACCTTCCTCAACGACCAGGGTGATTCCGTGCGCACCTTCTGCGTGTGCCCGAGCGGACGCCTGATGGTCTACGACTTCGCGGGCGGCCTCGCGCTGGACGGCCAGCACTGCCTGACCACACCCACCACGAAGTCGAACTTCGGCGTCGTCACCAGTGTGACCGTGCCCGACGGCGTAGACGGCACCGAGTACGCGCTCGCCTTCTCCCGGGCGGCGATGGAAGCGGGCCGGGGACGTCCGGTGGTGCAGCATGTCGGCGACTTCCTCGGAGTGCCGATCCCGGAGCCACCCGTGCCGCCGACCCTGCTCGAGACCACGGGGACGGATCTGAGGGACCTCCTCGGCCCGTCGCTGAGCTCTGACGTCGAGGGCATGATCACCCGGCTCAACGCACTCGCCCCCGGTATGGTCGGCCCGCACGCCGTGATCGCCGCACCGGTCGTCGAACGCGTCTTCCCGGCCCTCGACCTGAGCCACGACCTCGAGAGCACCGTCCCAGGTCTGTTCTTCGTGGGCGACAGCTCGTCGAAGATCATCGGTGTCACCTACGGCGCCGTCACGGGCCGCGTGGCCGCGGAGGCGGCGATGTCACGATGACGGCGTCGGCCGGCGTCCTCCCGGCGCCCCCCGCTTCCCCGAAACCGGGCACGCCCTGTGCCCCGATGACCGCGTCCTGGGCGGCCGGGCTGCACGCGCTGGCCGAACGGCACGGTGTTCCCCCGGCGCATCTGCTCGCGGTGCTGGCCGGGCTCGTTGCCCGGCGCTACGGGTGCGGATGGACGACCGAGACGGAGGACAGGGTCTGGTCGCCGAGCGGCTGGGACCCGCATGCGGCACTGCTCGGACTCGCCCGCGACCCGGAACCCGGTGCGCAGGCCGGCCCCGTCAGGGTCCGGGTGACATCCGCGGATCTGTCGCCCGCGGGTGCGCAACTGCACTGCCGGGTCACCCCCGGCTCCGTGACGTTCGCGCCCATCGACGCCACCGTCGACCGTGCCCGGCTGGCCGGACTCCTGGCACACGTGGGCCAGGCGCTCGGCGCCCTCGAAGCCCGACCCGACGCGAGCGTGGAGTCGGTCGACATCCTGACCCGCGAGGAAGTCGTCTTTCTCGAGGGTCATCAGGGTCGTGCGGCCACTTACCCCGACACCACCCTCCACCGGCTCTTCCTGGAAACCGCCGAGCGCCGCCCCGGGGGGATCGCCCTCGTCGACGGCGACCGGACCACCACCTACGCGGAGCTGCGGGCCCGGGCGACGGCGGTGGCACGGGGACTTGCCGGTGCGGGCGTCCAGCCCCGGAGCATCGTGGGCCTCGTCGGACCCCGGTCCACCGAGCTCTTCGCCGGCTTGCTCGGGATCCTGATGGCGGGCGGCGCGGTCTGCTACCTCGATCCGGTCTTCCCCGCCGCGTACCGGGAAGCGGTGGCCGACCGGGCCGGGCTCGACACCGCGGTGACGACTCGCGCCGGCCGCGACCAGGTACCGAACGCGATCCGGAGGATCGTCGAGGTGGAGGCCGCGGAAGCCGCTCCGTCCGTGACAGCCGTGGACGACGGCGGTGTCGGTGCGGAGGACCCCGCTTACGTGATCTTCACCTCGGGCACCACCGGTACTCCGCGCGGCGTGGTGAGACCACACCGCATGCACACCTCGCGGATCGCACTGGAACAGTCGCTCTACGCCTTCGGCGACGGCGATCGCCACCTGCTCAAGTCACCGATCAGCTTCCGTGAGTTCCTGTGGCCGCTGGCGAGCGGGGGGACGGCCGTCATCGCCCGGCCAGGCGGTGAGAAGGACGATCGCTACCTGCTTGAACTCCTCGCCCGGGAACGGGTGAACGTGGTCAGCTTCGTGCCGTCGATGCTCCGCATCCTCAGCTCTTCGCCCGAGTTCTCACGGCTCGGGGAACTGCGCCACGTCTTTGTCGGCGGCGAGGCACTGGACACCGCGCTCGAGGCGCGGATACGCGAGGCGGGGCCGCAGGTGCACAACACCTACACACTCACCGAGTACGACTACGCCACCCACCGCAGTGGGCCCCGTGACGGTGACGTCTGCTCGATCGGCGTTCCGCTGGACACGACCATCCGCCTGCTCGACCCCGACGGCCGCAGGGTCCCGCCCGGATGCTGGGCCGAGGTGTACGCCGGCGGCCCCGGACTGGCCACCGGATACCTGGGCGATCCTGCCGCGACGGAGCTGCGCTTCGTCGAGGTCGACGGCCGGCGCATGTTCCGCACGGGTGATCTCGCCCGTTTCCTGCCCGACGGCCACCTCGAGTACGGCGGCCGGCGCGACCTCCAGGTCAAGATCCGCGGCCTGCGCGTGGACCCCGGTGAGGTCGAGTCCGTCCTGAAGGCCCTCCCCGGCGTGAGGCAGGCCGCGGTCGTGGGCCAGCCGGACAAGGACCAGGGGGCTCAGCTCGTCGCCTTCGTCCAGCCGGACGACGGCGCGGGCACCACGGTCACGGAACTGCGCGCGGAGCTGGCCGAACGGCTCCCGGCCCACTGCGTGCCGCGACTGATCGTGTTCGTCCGGCATCTGCCCCTGCTGCTGAGCGGCAAGATCGACCGGTCGGCCCTGAAACCCCCGTCGGGCGGCACGTTCGAGGGGGCCTCACCGGTGGACGAGGTGGAGGCCGGGCTCGTCTCTCTCTGGAGCTCCGTACTGGGGGTCGAACAGGTCGGTACGGATCTGCCCTTCACGGAGGCCGGCGGTGACTCACTCCGCGTCCTGGTGCTGCGAGCGGCGATCGAGGACGCGTTCGGCATCGTCGTGCCGCTGGGCGACCTGATGGGGCGGGCCACCGTCCAGGAGCAGGCCGACATGGTGCGCGCCGCGCGGGCCGTGCCGGGCCCTGACCGCGCCGCGCACGGCGACGAGGGTGCCTCCGGCCTTGGCGCCGAAGCGGAACGGCGCCGTGCGGCGCGCGAGGAGGCCCGGCTCCGTCGTCGCGCCGCGCGGGGGAGGAGCAGGCGTGACTGAGATCGCGGTCATCGGGCTCGCGTTCGCCTTCCCGGGCGCTTCGGACGAGGACGCTCTGGATGCGCTCCTCCTTTCGGGGAGCGACGCCGTCGAGCGGAAGCCGTCGGCGCCGGTGCGGGCGCTTCCGGCAGGAGCGGTCTGGGTGAACGCCTCCGCCACGCCGGCCGAGCCGTTCGACTTCGATCCCGGCCTCTACGGGATGTCCCCCCGCGAGGCGCTGCTGACCGACCCCCAGCACCGGATCTTCCTGGACCTGGCGCGTCGGGCGATGGAAGGCGCCGGTGTCCGCAGCGGGCCGCACACGGAGATCGGGGTCTACGCGGGATGCGGGACGAACCGGCACGAGCGGCTGCTGGAGCAGAACGGGATCACCGAGGCAACCGACGGGAACCTGCTGGAGACCGGTAACCACAAGGACTACTTCGCCGCCAAGGTCAGTTACCGGCTGGACTGCCGTGGTCCCAGCATGACGGTGCAGTCCGCCTGCTCGACCGGGCTGCTGGCGGTCCATCTGGCCGCGCAGGCACTGGAGTCCTACGAGTGCGAGGTGGCTCTGGCCGGTGCGGCCGCGATCCGGGTCCCCCTGGAAAGCGGCTACCCCGTCCACCCGGGAGGCATCGGTTCCCCCAGCGGCGCCTGCCGGCCGTTCTCCGCCCACGCCGACGGCACCGTGCCCGGCGACGGAGCCGGCGTGGTGGTGCTCGCGCGGCTGGAGGACGCGCGGGACCGCGGCTGGCCGGTCCGCGCCGTGATCAGTGGCACGGCGGTCAACAACGACGGCCGCAAGGAGGCGTTCTCCTCCGTCAGCAGCAGCCGTCAGCAGGCCCTGGTCCGCGAGGTGCTCGAGATCGCCGAACTCCGGGCCGAGGACATCGGTTACGTGGAGGCCCACGGCACCGCCACCGCGCTGGGCGACGCCGTGGAATGGGACGCGTTGACCCGTGTCCTGCCCCGTTCCGGGGTCGGCTCCGTCAAGTCCCAGATGGGGCACCTGCGTGAGGCGGCCGGTATCGCGGGCCTGATCAAGGCCGTCCTCTCCGTCGAACGAGGTGTCCAGTACCCCAGCCTGCACCAGGGAGCGGCAGCCGAGTACGTGACGGACCGCGGGCCTTTCCTGGTCACCTCGCCGAAGGCGTGGGAAGACGAGCCGCGGCGTGCGGTGGTCAACTCCTTCGGTCTGGGGGGCACCAACGTGAGCGTGGTGCTCGAGCAGCCTCCGGGAACTCCAAAGGCCCCGGAGAAACCGGCCGCAAAGGGCCCCTATGTCCTGCCCGTCTCCGCAGCCGGTTCCGAGACGTGTTCCGAGACCGCCGGTGCGATCGCGGACGCGGTGGCCACCGGTGAGCACCTCGCCGGAGTCGCCCGGACGCTGTGCACCGGCCGTGAGGCCCGCCGTTGGCGACGGGCCGTGGTCGCCGCCACATCCGGCGAGGCGGTACGCGCTCTGCGGAACGCCACACCCCGCCGGGCCCGGCGGGGCCCCCGCGTCGGATTGGTCTTCTCGGGCATAGGCGACCACTACCCGGGCATGGGCCACGGTCTGCGGGACCGGGTGCCGGGGTTCGGGGACCATCATGACCGGGCGGTCGCGCGCGCGCAGGAACTGACCGACGCAGACCTCTCCGTACTGCTCGCCCCCGCACGCCGCCGGCCCGAACCGGGAAGCGGGATCGACCTGCGGGCCATGCTGCGCCGGGACGGCGCCGCGGGCACCTTCGGCGGGCCGGTCGCCGCGCACGCCGCACTCTTCACGCTGCAGATGTCGCTGTTCCACTCCCTCAGGGACGCGGGACTGCGGCCGGCCGCGGTCTTCGGCCACAGTCTGGGCCAGGTCGCCGCCGCCTACGCCGCCGGCGCCGTCGGCGAGGACGACGCCTACCGCATCGTGCTGGAGAGGGCCGCTCTGCTCTCCCGCGCACCGGAAGGCGCCATGCTGGGAGTCCTGGCGGCGGCCCGGGACCTGCCCGAACTCCCGCCCGCCGTGCACGTGGCCATCCGTACGTCGCCGCACTCGTGCGTGGTGGCCGGGGAGCCGGCCGGTATCGACCTGTTCCGGAAGACGCTGGACGACCGGCGGATCGGCCACCGGACTGTGGCCGACGGCCTGGCCCTGCACACGCCCGTCATGGACTCCCTCCGCCCGGCGGTGGAAGATCTGGCCAAAGGCGCCGTACGGCCGCCGGAGCGACCCATCGTCGTCGACACCACGGGCACCTGGGACACCGGGCAGATGGCCACGCCGGGGTACTGGGCGGACCAGTTGTCCAGGACGCTCCAGGTCGGGGACGGCATCCGCACACTGGCCGAACGCTGCGACATCCTGGTGGAGGTGGGCCCGGGACAGCTGCGGACCATCGCCCGGCAGTCCGGACTCGACCCCGCCGTCGCGGTCGCGACGGTGCGCCGGGACTTCGAGGACCGCGACGATGTCGCGGTCTACCTCACAGCTCTGGCCCGCTGCTGGGAGGCGGGCGCGCCACTCGACTGGGAAGCCGTGTGCGACCTGGGAGCCCGGCCCGTGGCACTGCCGCCCACCGCCTCACGCCCGCAGCGCATCATCGTCTCGGAGGACGCGATAGCGCCGCCCGAGGTGCGTGTCCCCCCGGTTCAGGCCGGTCGGTCGGACGACCCTGCCGCGGACCGCGCCGCCGCGGGCAGCGCACCGCTTGACACCGCTACCGCCACCGCCGGGCACGTCGGCGCGGTGGTGCGAGAGGCGTGGGCGGCGATCCTGGGCGTCGAACCCGCCGATGACGACCATTTCTTCGACCTCGGAGGCGACTCCCTGATGGGTCTTCGGCTGATCTCCGGGCTCACGGAATCCCTCGGCCGCCGTGTTCCGCCCGCAGTCGTCTTCCACCGGGCACGGCTGGACGACATGGTGGCCTCGATCGAGCAGTGGATGCGCACGGGCGAAGAGCCGCGGAAGCCGTGCGAAGGACCGGAGGAGGCCGTATGACCTCGTGGACGAACCAGCCCGTGGGCGTCGTCGGCGCCGGCACCATCGGAGTGAGCGTGGCCCACG
This sequence comes from Streptomyces sp. SS8, assembly GCF_054072955.1. Taxonomy (NCBI): domain Bacteria; kingdom Bacillati; phylum Actinomycetota; class Actinomycetes; order Kitasatosporales; family Streptomycetaceae; genus Streptomyces; species Streptomyces sp. SS8. The sequence goes on along the minus strand of NZ_JBSVCZ010000032.1, from coordinate 39,725 downwards.
CCCTTGCCCGCTCCGGCGTCCCGGCCGTCGTCCACGACATCGACTCCGCGGCCCTGGACCGGGCGCCGGCCGGGATCGAGGCCCTCGAACGGCTGGCGACCCTCCGCCGCGGCAGGCGTGCCCTGGCCGAGGTCTCGGTGACCCGGGACCTTTCGGACCTGGCCGGGACATCGCTGGTCGTGGAGAACGTCGTGGAGGACCCCGCCACGAAGATCGAGGTGCACACCGAACTCGGCCGGGTGCTCCCTCCGTCGACGGTGGTGGCCGTCAACACCTCCGCCGTGCCCATCGAGACGCTCGGCAAGGCACTGGGCGACCCGCGCCGGGCCGTCGGCGTTCACTTCATGAACCCGGTGGCTCTCATCGACACCGTCGAGGTGGTCGGCACGCCCTCCAGCGGAGCCGGGGAACTCGCAGTGGTGATGGATCTGCTACGGCACATGGGCAAGAAGCCGGTCGTGGTCGCCGACCACGCCGGTTTCGTCATCAACCGCAGTCTGATGCTCTTCGTCAACGAGGCCATCGCGACACTGGACGACGGGGTCGCGGACGCGCGGAAGGTCGACCAGTTGTTCCGGGGCTGCCTGGGCCACCGGTCCGGCCCCCTGCAGACCGCCGACCTGATCGGTCTCGACACCGTGCGCGACACCCTGCTGGTGCTGTGCGAGCACTACGGGGACAGGTTCGCCCCCGCACCGCTGCTGGAGCGCCTGGTCGCGCAGGGCCGTCTCGGACGCAAGAGCGGCGCCGGATTCTACGACTACACCACGCCAGGAGGCAGCCATGCGTGACGCCGTCGCGCACCCCGACGTCCGTGCCGATGTGCTCGGCTTCCTCAGCAGGTACGTCGAGTCCGTCCACGACATCGCGCATGACGAACCCCTCATCAGCAGCGGGATGTTCGACTCGATGGTCGCCGTGCAGCTCATAGACATGATCCAGCGCGAGTACGGCGTCGAGGTGGGGGACGAGGACCTCGACATCGCGAACTTCGACACGCTGGACGGCATCCAGCACTTCGTCGAGCGCAAGCTGGGGACGCGGCTGCCATGACGGAAGACCGGCTCGGAGCGTTCTCCAGGCTGCTGCGCGACCACGCGGACGACCTCGCGGTCTGGGACTCCGCGGAAGGCGTGCCGCGCCGTTTCGTCGACGCCCTCGCCTCGACGGGGGTGCTGGGCGCCATGCTTCCGCGGGAAGCGGGCGGAACCTCGTGGACCGTTCCCGAGTACGCCGAGGCATGCCGTGAACTGGCCGGTCACTCCCCCTCGGCGCAGACCCTGCTGACCGCTCACGCCATGGTCTGCCGAGCCGTGGAACGGTGGGGCTCCGCGCCCCTGCGCGAACATCTGGGCCCGCTGGCCAGGGGAGAGGCCCTCGGCGCGTTCGCGCTCACCGACGAGGCGGCCGGCAGCGACGCCCGCGCGCTCGGCGCCTCAGCCGTGGAGGAAGCGGGCGGCTGGCGTCTGGACGGGACCAAGCGGTGGGTGTGCTTCGGCCGGTACGCCTCCCTCCTGCTCGTCTTCGCCAGGGCCGAACGAGGCGACGTCGCCTTCGCGGTGCTCGCCTCCGACCCCGGGGTGCGCATCGAGCGGGAGGAACCCATGCGCGGCCTCGCCACGTCGCACCTGGCGAAAGTACATCTGGACGGGGCACTCGTTCCCGCCGACCGGATGGTCGCACGGCCGGGCTTCGCCGTCGCCCAGGTGGCGACCCGGGTACTGCGTCTGGGACGACTGTGCGTGGCCGCCGGCGCGCTGGGGCTGGCCGAGTCGTGCTGCGACGCCCTGATGGCCCACGCCACGGCCCGACGGCAGTTCGGCAAGCCGCTGAGCGATCTCGGCGCTGTCCGGTCCATGACCGCGGACGCGGCGCTCGCCACGGTGGCGGCCCGGCACTGCGTGAGGGACGCGGCCGAGGCGCTGGAGCGCGACGACCCCGACATCGAGCGTCTGGTGATCGCCGCGAAGCTCACCGCGACAGCGGCGGCCACCAAGGCCGCACGGGCGGCGGCGCAGGTCCACGGCGCCCGCGGCCTGCTGGCCGGCACCGTCGTCGACCGCCGCGTCCAGGACGCGCGCGCCATGGAGATCATCGAGGGCAACACCGAGCTCCTGACGGACGCCTTCATGACACAGAGCCTCGCCGAGTGGCGGCAGCGCCGTCACGACCGGGCCGCGGCCCGAAGAGACGGCGGGAGCCGGTCGGGAGGGACGGCATGAGCCGGTCACGAACCACCCCCCAGGTGAAAGTGGTCGTGTGGGACCTCGACAACACCCTCTGGGACGGCGCGCTGGTCGAGGGCTCGGACGGAACGCCGCGCCCCTCGGCGGTACGGGTGATCCACGACCTAGACCGGCGCGGGGTGCTCCAGTCGGTGGCGAGCAAGAACGACGAGGCCGTGGCCATGCCCGTCCTGGAGGCCGCGGGGCTCGCCGGTTTCTTCCTCTGTCCCGAGATCTCGTGGAGCCCGAAGTCCGATGCGATGGAACGTATCGCCGCCTCCCTGAACGTTGCGACCGACACCATGCTGTTCGTCGACGACGATCCCTTCGAGCGGGCCGAGGTGGCCTCCAGGCACCCCGAGGTGCGGTGCCTGGACAGCCGCGACGTCGGCACCCTGCTCACCCGGGACGACATCCCCGCGGCGGACTCCCTTCCGGCCGGATCCGCCTCACGCCGCGAGCTCTACCGGCGCGAGGAGCGGCGCCGGGCACGGGAGTCGTCCTTCGCCGGCACCAAGAGCGAGTTCCTCGCCTCGCTGAACCTGCGACTGGCCATCCGGGACGCGCGTCCCGCAGACCTCGCCCGGGCGGCGGAACTCACCGCACGCACCAACCAGCTCAACACCACGGGCATCGCCTTCAGCCGGGAGGAACTCGGTGCGCTCGCCGCGGACCCCGGACACTTGGTGCTCGTTCTCGACCTCGTGGACGACTTCGGCGACTACGGCACGATCGGTGTGGTGGTCGTACGCGTCACCGACCGGGAGATGCGGCTGCGCCTGTTCCTGCTGTCCTGCCGTGTGATGGGCCGCAACCTCGTGCCCGCGATCGTCGCCGAACTGGCGGAAACCGCCTCTCGCCGGGGAGTACCGCTCACCGCGGACTTCGTCGGCACCGAAGTCAACCGTCCCATGTACGTCACCTACCGATTCGCGGGATTCCGTGAGCACGACGAGCGGAACGGTGTCAGAAATCTGGTCCTGGCCACCCCGCCGTCCACGGCGGCGACGGCACACGTCCGGATCACCGAGCGCCCGGTTCCGCCCGGCACGATGAAAGGCAGTCGCCAGTGAAGGCATTCACCGACCGCTGGATCGAGAACTTCTCCAGCAAGTACGATGACGAGACGCTGGGGGAGATCACCTGGGTCACGGGCGCGGTGAGCCCGCCCGTCGCCGAACTGGTCACCTCGCTCACGATCGAGCCCGGATCACGCGTGGTCGACCTGGGGTGCGGCGCCGGAGTGCAGTCGGTCTTCTTCGCTCAGCACGGTTACCGCGTCACCGGTGTGGACAACTCACCACGGGCCCTGCACGCTGCCCGGACCCTGGCGGGCTTCTACGGAATACATGTCGACTGGGTCGAGGCCGACATCCTGGAGAGCGGTCTGCCGGACGGCGAGGCGGACTTCGTGCACGACTCGTTCATCTTCCACAACATCCGCCCCGAGGCCCGTGCCGCGTACGCGGCGGAGGCGGCGCGTGTGCTCAGGCCCGGAGGCCGGATGGCCATCGTCGGTTTCTCGGACCGCATGGTGCCCGGCACCGGACCGATCCGGCTGACCTCCGACGACATCCTGTCGACCTTCATGCCGCTGTTCGCCGTCGACGAGCTGCGCCGTTTCCGGAACTTCCCCACGGCGGAAAAACCCGACCAGTGGCACTGGTTCGCTCTGCTGACCCGGCGGTGAGGACGATGACGAACACGATGGCACAACGAAGGTTCGAAGGCGCACGTGTCGTGGTCACCGGCGGCGGCCGGGGCATCGGCCGCGAGGTGGCACTGGCCTTCGCCCGTGAGGGTGCCGGGTCCGTGGCGGTCGCGGCGCGCACTTCCGCACAGATCGACGCGGTGCGCGGGGAACTCCGGTCCCTCGGCGCCGACGCCCACGCGTACACGCTCGACGTCGGTGACGAGGACGCCTCGCGGGCGGTGGTCGACGAGCTGCTCGCCGACCTGGGCGGCGTCGACATCCTCGTCAACGCCGCGGGAGTCTTCGACCTCGGTGAGACGACCGGATTCGACGCCCAGCGGACACGCCGGCTCTTGGACACCAACGCGGTGGGCACGATGACGATGTCGCGTCTCGTCGCGCCGTCTATGATCGCCGAGGGACGAGGGAAGATCGTCAACTTCACCTCACTGCTGTCCCATACGGCTTTTCCCGGCCGTGCGGCCTACTCCGCGAGCAAGGCCGCGGTCCTGGGACTCACCCGCTCCCTGGCGCTCGAATGGGCCGGCCACGGAATCAACGTCAACGCCGTGACACCCGGGATGATCCAGATCGAGACCCCTCACCCGGCGATCGAGAGCGGCCAGCTCGCGCACGACGACATCGTGGGGCGGATCCCCGCGGGACGGCGGGGCAGCCCCCAGGACGTCGTCGGCGCCGTACTCTTCCTGGCCGGGCCCGACAGCGACTACGTGCACGGTCATGCGCTGGTGGTCGACGGAGGCTGGCTGGTGAACGGATACGTGTCATGAGCCGCCCACGACGGCACGGCCTGCTCGGGTGCGGGCGGGTGGCCGACAACCACGCCGACGCGGTGCGGGCGCTCGGGCCCGGCTGGGAACTCGCGGTCGCCTGCGACCTCCGGGCGGGGCCGGCCGCAGCCCTGGCCGCGCGGCACGGCGTCGCCGAGGTGGAGTCGTCGGCGGAAGCTCTGCTCCGGCGTCCCGACCTGACCTCGGTGTCCGTCCTCACCGAGCACGCCACCCACCCTCGCTGGGTGGAGGCGGCCCTGCGCGCGGGGAAGCACGTGCTCGTGGAGAAACCCCTGGCGTTCACGGCCGATGAGGCCCGGAGCCTGGTGAAGCTGGCCGCGGAGTCGAACCTCGTGCTGGCGACCGTGTCCCAGCATCTGTACGACCCGGTGGTACGGCTCGTACGCGAGTGGCTGGGCGAAGGCCTGCTGGGCGAACTCGTGTTGGTGCGCGGTTCCCTGGAGGCCTCACGCCCGGCCGAGTACTACACCTCCAGTTACTGGCACGGCACCTGGTCCCTGGAGGGCGGGTCGGCTCTGATCAACCAGGGCTACCACTGCCTCGACGTCGTACGCAGCCTGGTCGGCCCGCTGAGTGTGGACTCCGCCCGTGCCGTGGTGCCGAGGACGGGGGAAGTGCAGGAGACCGAGTCGACCATCGCTGCGCTGCTCAGCGCGGACGGGCTGCCCGTCGTCTTCTCGGCCACCACGGGCAGTTCCACCCGGTGGCGTACACGCATCGAACTGGTGGGCTCGCGGGGAACGGTCGAGTTCGACGTCGACCACCCCGCTCGGCTGCACCGTGTTTCCGGTGGTGCCGCGCTGACCGCGGCGGCTGCGGCGGCCGATCTGGAGGAGGCCGCGGCACCCACGCCCGGCATCGATTACTACGGCATCTCACACCGGCGGCAGGTGGCCGACTTCGCGGCGGCGGTGGAGCAGGGACGCCCACTCATAGCCCCGCCGGAGGACGGGGTGGAGATGGCGGCTCTGCTGGACGGCGTCTACCGCGCTGCCTCGCTCCCTCGTCCCGGTACCGATGGGTGAGGTCGTCGCGGCAGCGGGGATGCCGCACACACCCGTGTTCCCCCGGGTCGCCATGGACGACCCGGGGGGACCCGTGGCGAAGCGGTACGCGGTGCTCCGCGACATCGTCGAGGGCGCACGGCCAGACGCACTGCTCATCGTGAGCGGGGACCACTTCACCACCTACGGACTCGACGCCGTCCCCACCCTCGCCGTGCACGTCGGAGACATGACGGGACCGGCCGACCCGGTGCCAGGCCTGCCCCCGCGCCCGATGCCCGGCGCGTGCGCTCTCGCGCGGCACGTGCACCGGCACCTGCTGTCCCGGGACTTCGATCCGGCGGTGAGCATCGGCGCGTCCGTCGACCACGGGGTCGTCGTGCCCTGGTGGTTCCTCGATCCCGCAGGCCGCGTTCCAGTGGTCGCGGTTCACGTCAACACCCTGCTCGCGCCACTTCCGTCACCAGGCCGGTGCCTGCGCCTGGGACAGGAACTGCGGGCCGCCGTCCGGACCTCCGACGTGGGGCGCGTCGCAGTGATCGCGAGCGGCAGTTTCTCCCTCGAAGTGGGCGGGCCCGCCCTCGGACACGATCGTATGTGGGCCGTGCCCGATCCCGGGTGGGCGGCCGTGGTGGTGGACCACCTGACAGCGGCGGCGACCGACGAACTGGCCGCCGCCATCACCCCCGACGTGTTGGCCGGGGCGGGTACGGTGGCCGGTGAGATCCTGGCCTGGCTGGTCGTGCGGGGGGCCACCGACCATCTGCGACTGGCGTCCATGTCGTACAGACCAGGGGAGGGGCATGCCTTCGCCGGATGGCACAACTGACATCGACACCGTTGCCCGGGCGGCCGAACTCAACCGCCTCTGCCGGCGCCTGGGGACCGACCCGGACTTCGCGCGGAGACTGCGGACCGACCCGGCCGCGGCGCTGGCCGGCATCCCGCTTCCCTCTGATCACCGCCGGGCCCTGCTGGCCGGAGACGTGCGCAGGCTCTACGGGATCGGCGTCCACCCCGTCCTCCTGGTCCGGCTTGCCACGGCCCGGGTGTTCGGAATCGACGAGGAGAACTACCCGCGGCTCATCCGGGGAGCCGTCCGGCCTTACCGGGAGGACGGGGGGGAGGCCTGAAGCGGGAGCCGCCGCGCCGTCGTCCGAAGCCGCCGGTCCGGTGGGGGAGCCCGCCACACGCAGACGGCCCCCGGTCGCCGTGGCGGGCCGGGCGGACGCGGACCGGCCAGGGGGCCGGAGAAGGGCTCCAGGCCCTTCCGGGTCCGCGGCGCCCGTTCCGGTCCGCCGGGCAGGGAATCACCAGACCGGAACCCGCCATTCGGGATGCGACGGCCTTCCGTCGCCCGTACCGCCCCTCCCGCGCACCGTGTCGTGGTAGAGCTCGGCCACCCGGGTCGTGACGGGGCCTGCCGTCCCGTCTCCCACCGGTCGTCCGTCCACTTCGACGATGGGCAGCACTTCCGCCGCCGTGCCGAGGAACAGTACCTCCTCGGCCTGCAGCAGCTCGGCGCGGCCGATCGCCCGGACCTCGCTCGGCATCCCCGACTCCCGGCACAGCTGGAGGACCGTTGCGCGGGTGATCCCGTCGAGTACTCCCGAAGCGAGGGAGGGCGTGATGAGGACACCGTCGCGTACGATCGCCAGGTTCGCCCCCGAACTCTCCGTCAGGTGCCCCTCCTGGTTGACGAAGATCGGCCAGTCCGCCCCCCGCGCCCTCGCCTCGTTGGTGCCGAGCCGTCCGTTGTGGTAGTTCGAGAAGGCCTTGAGCTGAGGGGGCATCGAGTTGGCCCCGAAACGCGTCCAGGAGGACACCGCGGCCTTCGCCGTGACGTCGATGCCCAGTTTGGAACGGAAGGGCCAGACGTCGATGACGATCTCCACCTCGGTACCGGCGGGCACCATCTGCTCGCGGTGCACTCCGGCGGCGAAGCACCACGGCCTGATGTATGTGTCCTCATGGCGTTCGTTGCGGCGGCAGAGCTCGACGACGGCCTCGGCCAGCTCCTCGAGCGACCACGGTGACACCATGTCCGCCCAGGAGATCGAGTTGAGCATCCGCCGCAGGTGGTCGTGCAGCCGGAACACCGCGAGGCCGCCGTCCGACCCGCGATAGGCGTGGATGCCCTCGAAGGAGGCGGACACCGAGGCGTGACCGACCGAGCTGACGTGCACCGTCGCCTGATCCCAGGGAACGATCTCGCCGCTGCGCCACACCGGGTGGCTCGGCGGCATGTCCGGCGGGACGGGAGAACCGGGGCTCATCACGAGGCCGACGGCGCGCGGTAGACGGAGATCTGGTTCTCCGACTCGGCGTTGTACGGCTCACATCGCCACCCGCCGTAGCGGTGCTCGAGTTCGAGGCCGGCGAGGTTGGCCATGAGGTCCATCTCGCTGGGATATATGTAGCGGAGGAAGGCCGGGAGCAGCTTGATGCCCTGTTCGCTGATGCGCACATGCTGCTCGAGCACGGTCTGCTGCGCGCGGTCGTGGACGTCGGCCTCGATGGTCACGTGTCCCACCCCCACGTCATAGACGTGGGCTCGCGACCCCCGGTGGAAACGTGTGACGTCGGGGACGAACGCCTCGACGACGAACCGGCCACCGGGCTTCAGGGCCTTCGCCGCGCGGCGGAAGCACGCGATCTGCTCCTCCTGGTTGGCCAGGGCGTAGATCGTGTTGAGCACCAGAACGACGGTCTGGTAGGAGCGCGAGGTCGTGAAGTCGCGCAGGTCGGCCATCTCGACAGGTATGTCCTTGCCGCCGGGCTTCTCACGCAGACGCGCGATCATGGCTTCGGAAATGTCGATGCCATGGACCTCGACGCCCCGCTCGCTGAGCGGCAGTGCTATGCGGCCGGTGCCAATGGCCAGTTCCAGCAGCGGTTCCTCCCCGGCCAGTTCGGCGAGGAAGTCCACGGCTTCCTTCGGATCGGGCCAGGGCTGCTCGTCATAGGCACTCGCCCAACGGGCGCCATAGGTCTGTTCATTCCAGGTCACCCGCGTGATGATAACCGTCAAATACCACTGGCAACATCGCTGTTCAGCGATCAATCCCGAAGATCGTGTGCGAGCCGCGCCGTGTTCCGCGTCATCGCCCCGCCCTGGAGCCGGGACGCCACTCCTCGCGTGGACAGGCCCCGAGCTCACGCTTCAGCCGCTTGGTGACCTCAAGTACCTCCGGTCGTTCGGACGGCCGGGCGCCGGCACCGAGGTAGAGCCGCACCGTCAGGCTGTGCCGAAGAGGCCCGTAGGGTGCGCCGGGGAAGTCCTCCACGGTCCGGGCGTCCCGGATCCCCTCGACCGACAGCGCCACCGACAGCACCTGGGCGGCGTTGATGCCCGAGCCGACCACGAACGTGCGGTCGATCACCCTGGCCCCGCGCGGTCGCCCGGTACGCGGGGGCCACTTCCGTGCGGCCGCGCACACCTGGTCCAAGGCCAGCTCCGCGGAGACCGCCCCCTGCCATCCCGCCCGCCGCCCGCCGGCCGGCGGATGCAGCCGAAGCCGGCCGACCACCTCTCCCTCCGCGCCGAGCAGCGGGGCCTCGGTGGCGCCGCTGGGGACGCTCTCGACGCGCAGGTCAACCCGGAGCGCGTCGGCCGCCGCGTCGACCGCCCGCCGCACCATCGCCAGTGCCGCCGGAACCGACCGGCCGACTCGCCCTCCGAGACGTACGACGATACCGAGATGCAGCCGCTCGGCGGGCGGACCCGCACTCTCGGACGCCGAGAAGACGGTCCCGATCTCGAACGCGCCCCAGGGCTGTCCATCGCCGTGCGCGGGACCCGGCAGCCCCTGCCTCGGAGCCAGCATCCCGGTGACCAGGTCGGTGCGCAGGAACACCCCAGGGGCGCGGACCCGCGGGCCCGCCGGTGGTCCGCCCGGGTGGTGGCCCCTGCCCTCGCCGGGGGCTTCGGATTCTTGAAGACAGGGCGTCCGGACCTCGAACAGGCCGAGCGCGGCGAGAGCGGGCGCCACCCGCCGGACCGCCGGGCGTCTGGGAGGCGAATGGCGGCGGAAAGCCGGCAGGGATCGGGCTCCGCAGTCCCTGGCACCCAGACACCGGGCCAGGTCGGCAACACACTCCACATCCTCCGGGACGCCGCGCCACCAGGGCAGTTCGAGCCGACCTCCGTCGGTCAGCAGGCCGCCCCATGCCCGTGCCACCCGGACCAGCAGGGAGTGGTCGGGCTCCGATCCCCACACGTCCCCCCACTTCTCCCACAGGCCGTTCAGCACCCGGGACGGCCGTTTCGCTCCACGGCCCCACGTCAGGCGGGCCGGCATGAGGTCCTCCGCCGCGGACTCGCCGAGGACGGCGCGGAGCGCCGCCTCCAGACGCCGGGGAACGTGTTCGCCGGCCGCTTCCTCGACGGAAGGGGTCTCAAGGGTCACCTGAAGGTGCTCACGGCCGCCGACGGTAGTCACCGCGATCTCGGCGCCCCAGACCACACGAGCTTCCGCCGGGGTCACGCCCCACCCGGATCCCGGCTTCTCGCGTCGGCCGGTTCCGAGTGGCACACGCGCGGCGACCGCCCCTTCCGGGATGTCGGTCCAGGTACGGGGTTCGGCTCCGGGACCTTCCGAGGGGACGGGAGGCAGGGGCGGCGACGCCTCTGCGGCCGCTGCTTCGACTATGCCGTCCAGTCCCCAGGCGTGGTGGACCATGGCCCACTCCGCTGGAGCCTTCACCCTGATACCTCCGTCAAGGGCGAGTGCCTCCACACCGCGCTCGCGCAGCAGGGAGGTTGTCTCGGCAGCTGAGACCAGGCTGCGGGAGATCCGGGACGGGTACGGGATCAGTGTTGTCCTCACGGTGCCCCCCAACTCTGGATCACAGCGGGTTCCGGGGTCATCAGCAGGCCGATGTCGTCCAGCCCCCAGCGCAGCAGGACCACCCGGTCGAGCGACAGCCCACACGCCACCGCCTGCCCCTCGTCGAGGGGCAGTGCGGACCTGTCGAGGACGGGCGCCGGTAGAACGCTGCCCTGGGCCAGCTCCAGCCAGCGGGATCCGCGGCACAGGGCACACTCGCCATCGGGTGCGCAGCGGCATCCGGCGTGGAGACTCCATCCGCTGAGCCGGCCGCCCCGCATCACCGGGCGGATCTGAATCGGCCAGTCGGTGCCGAGAGCCTCCTGCCCCAGGAGCGTCAACAGGTGCGTGAGATGCGCCGGGCGCACCTCACGTCCCGCCAGTACCGCATCCATCTGGGTGAACTGCCAGGCGCTCCGGGCCGACCGCCGTTCGTGCCGGAAACACGGACCCACCACGAACGCACGCAAATCGTCCGTTTCGGTGTGCGCGATCAGCTGGGCGACACCGGCGGAGGTGTGGCTGCGCAGAAGATGTCCGTCGTCCAGCCAGAAGTTGCGGCGCTCATCACGGACGGCCGCACCCGCCGGCACGCCGAGCCGGTCGAAGTTGAACTCCGCGGACACTACGACAGGAGCGTCGAACTCGTCGAAACCGTAGGACTCGAGCATGGTTCGGAGTTCCGCCGTGACCACGGACACGGGGTGCGTGCCCCCCGTGCCGAGTGGTACCGGACGCAACGTCAGGTCGACGTCCCAGCCATACCCGTCCACTACGTCCTTTGCCTCCATGCTTGAACCACTTCTCGCCGTCGCGGAGCGGACCCGCACCGAACGCCGGACGCCGACGGCCGCACCCGGCGGTCAGGTTACTCCGAGGGTGTGGAGCGGGCGGAAGGCGGTGAAGTCACTTACTGCCGTGGAGGGTGACCGAGCCGCACCGCGGCCCCGGCTGCTCTCCTCGTCGGTCCTCCGGTCTTATGAGGGGCACCGGCGTGTGTATCCGGTCCGAGACCACGCGGGAGGGCTAACAGCGGGCTGCTGGACCCTGCCTCGGCAACATCGCCCACCGTCCGGCCCGCACCGCTCGGGCGCTGTGTCGTTCCGCCTGCCCGCGTCGGTCGGCGGCCGCACCCTGCGGCTGCCGTGCTCGCTGGACGCCAACAGCGTTCTGGAGAAGCCGACGTCGACGACGTGCTCGTCGAGGCCGAGAGCGAGGGAGGCCCGACCGATCCCCCGGCCGGGCGCTGCCTCCGGTGGATGACGTCACCGATGCCGGTCCCTACGCGGTGACCGCCGACAGGTCGGCCGGCCCCGGCGGTGACGGAATGGACCATCCGGTTCTCGTCTGGGGCCCGGGTGCGAGGGCCCGACCCGGCCGACTACGAGTACACGCCGTGCCTGTGGGCCTCACACGGATCCGTTGTCCACAGCGGGGGCTCCTCCAGCAGTGGCGACTACACGGTCGACGCCCTCGACTGGCCGGAGGACCGCAACGCCGCCCGGACACTTCGCTGTACCAGGACCTCGACACCTCCGAGGTGGCCTTCGGCGACCACTCCCGAGGGCCGATCGGGACGTTTCCGGACCGCGTGTCGCCCGGCGGGGCGGGGGAGGTGGCGCCGTCCGCTGTTCCCGCCGAACAGGCCTTCTCCTAGGCTCCGTTGGCATGCATGTAGTCGCGGTCCTCGCGCTCGACGGGGTGTCGGCCTTCGATCTCTCCATCCCCTGCCAGGTGTTCGCCTTCGTGACTCGCCCGGACGGCTCACCGGCCTACGAGGTGCGGGTCTGCGCCGACCGGCCGGTGACCGCGACGGCCGGCCCGTCACAGCCGTTCCGGGTCTCCTCGGCGTACGGCTGGGACGACGCCCGCGCCGCGGACACCGTCATCGTCCCCGGAGTCCCCGCCGACCATGTCCCGCATCCGCGCGTGGTCCGTGTTCTGAGGGAGGCCGCGGCCCGCGGGGCCCGGGTCGCGTCCATCTGTACGGGGGCCTTCGTCCTCGCACACACCGGGCTCCTCGAGGGCCGGCGCGCCACCACGCACTGGAGGTTCGCCGGAGCGCTGGCCGAACGGTACCCGGGGACGGACGTCGACCCGTCCGTGCTCTACGTCGACGAAGGTCAGGTGCTCACCTCCGCCGGGGTCGCCGCCGGCCTTGATCTGTGTCTGCACATGGTCCGCGCCGACCACGGTGCGGCCGCCGCCGCCCATGCCGCGCGGATGCTGGTGATGCCGCCGCAGCGCACCGGCGGCCAGGCGCAGTTCATCGAGTACCGCACGCCCCGGGACGACTCCTCGGACCTCGGCCCCACGCTCCAGTGGATGCGCGGCAAGCTGAGTGAGCCTCTCAGCCTCGCCGACATCGCCGCCCACGCCATGATGAGCCGGCGCAGCCTGGCGCGGCACTTCCGCGCGCAGACGGGCACCACGCCGCTGCGCTGGCTGCTCACCCAACGCGTGCAGCGCGCCCGGGAGTTACTGGAGACGACGTCGTTGCCGCTGACGAGGGTGGCGGAAGCGGCCGGGTTCGGATCCCTGGAGACCCTCCGCCACCACTTCGCCCGCCAGGTCGGCACGACCCCCTCCGCCTACCGGGCGGCCTTCCGCACGTGAGCGGGGCACGCCCCCGGGACGGCGTGGCCGTATCTTGCGTCCCATGGGCACGCACGCCGGTGCCGCCGGCCACCGGCCGCCGGAAGACTGAAGGCGCCTCCGCGCCCCGGATCCGCCCGGGAGCGCGCCGCCCACGTCCTCCCGGAGCCCCTTCATGCCGCCCCCGCCCGAAGCCACCGCGTCACCTCCGCCGTCCGCCTCCCGGCCCGCGCGGCCACTGAGCGTTCACACCGTGCTCTACGACGGCGTCGGGGAGCAGGACCTCGCCGGTCGTGTCGGGGTGTTCGGCATCGTGGGGGAGGAGCGGATCACGCAGTCCTCCGTCACCGCCGACGGTGCCCGCCCGTCCGGAATCCGCCCGGCCTGCCGCACGACCCGAGGGGCCCGCCCATGACCGCGTACGGCATCCTGCTCTTCCCCACCGCCGAGGAACTCGACTTCACCGGCCCCTTCGAAGTCTTCGCCACCTCCGCCGACCTGCGCGACGGCGCCGATACCACCCTGCTCATCGCCGAGCGCGGCGACCCGGTCCGCTGTGCCAACGGCATGCGCGTCCTGCCGGACCACACCCTGGACGACCACCCGCCGCTGGACGTGCTGCTCGTCCCGGGCGGCTTCGGGGCCCGGGAAGTCGAGCCGCACAACGCGCGCGTGACCGACTGGGTCGCCGACCGGGCCGCACGGGCCCACTGGACCGTCGGCGTCTGCACCGGTGCCTTCCTCCTGCACGCCGCCGGACCGGCCCGCGGCCGCCGCGTCGCCACCCACTGGCAGTACGAGGCGGCGCTCGCGGCACGCGGCGACGTCACCGTCGTCCCCGACGCCCGCTATGTCGTCGACGGCCGGCTGCTCACCAGCCAGGGCGTCTCCGCCGGTATCGACGGCGCCCTCTGGCTCGTCGGACACCTGCACGGCCGCGACCACGCGCGTGCGGTACGGCGTGTCCTCCAGTACCAGCCGGCGCCCCCGTACCTCGCGGACGAGCCGCTCGCCCGCTGACGGGGCAGGCGCCCCGGGCCATGTACCCCACCTTGAGAAGAGGTCATCCTGTGAACCGACGTACTCTGCTGCGCACCACCACGGCCCTGGGCGCCGCGGGCCTGGCGACCGGTGTCCCCCTCGACGCGGCCACCGCGGCCACCGCGGCCACCGCGGCCACCGCGACCTCCGGGCCCGGTGACCCGCTCCGCGTGCACGTCGTGCTGTTCCAGGGCGTGGAGGAACTCGATCTCGCCGCCCCCTACGAAGTGCTCAGCGCCTCCGACCACTTCACCGACCGCGACGTGGAGGTCCGCTACGTCGCCCTCGACAGCCCCCGGGCGATCACCGCCGCCTTCGGCACCAGGCTCCGCACCGACCAGCGCTGGGCCCCGCAGGAGGCGGACCTCCTGGTGGTCCCCGGCGGCGGGTACGCCCGCAGAGAGGATCCCGGGGTCTGGGCGGAGATCCGGCGCGGTGAACTGCCCCGCGCCCTCGCCGAGGCTCGCAGGCCGGGGCTGACCATCGCCGCCCTGTGTACCGGCGTGATGCTGCTCTCCGCCGCCGGCATCACCCGCGGCCGGCCCTGCACCACCCACCACCGTGCCCGTGCCGACCTCGAACAGCAGGGAGGGCTGCTGAAGAGCGCGAGGGTCGTCGACGACGGTGACCTGGTGACCGCCGGCGGTGTCACCTCCGGTCTCGACCTCGCCCTGTGGCTGGTCCGCCGGGAGCTGGGCGCCGACGCCGCACTGGGGCTGGAGAGCATGCTGGAGTACGAAGCCCGCGGAACGGTGTGGACTTCCGCCCCGCCCTCCTGACCCATGACAGCGACCCCGGGCGCGCCGCTCGCGGACGCCGGCGCAGGCCACCGGCGACCCGGCGGGACCGGTGGCCGTCAGGACCGGTCGAGCCAGGCCCGGCACAGCCACCAGGCGTCGACGGCCCCGAAGGTCCCGGCCGGGTCGATCCCGGTGACACAGGAGAAGCGCTGGACCCGGTTGCGCACCGTGTTGGGGTGGACGAACAGCCGCTCGGCCGCCGCCCGCACATCCCGGTCGGCCTCCAGCCAGGCACGGACGGCCAGGGTGACCGGCTCGGCGTTCGCGCCCAGCCCGGCCAGCGCCGCCCCGTGGCGGTCCAGGAGGGCCGCCGCCAGATCGGCCCGGTCCACCACTGCGGCCAGGGCCGCCACCTCGGCGACGTGCACCACGCCGGGCCGTCCCACCGACTCGGCCGCCGTGAGGGCGTCCACCGCGAGACGCCGTACGAGGGCCAGCCCCTCCGGGTCGCCGGGGCCGGCGAGTCCGGCCGCCGCTCCCGGTCGGACCACGGTGCGGGCGGTGCGGTCCGGGGGCCGCCGGGCGTGCACGGCGACCAGCAGGCCGTCCACCGGCGCGGACAGCGACCGGGCACCCGGGTCGCGGGGTGTGCGGTCCGGGACGGCCGCGGCCCGGGCGTCCTCCGGCCGGGCGACCAGCACCCACAGCCCGCCCGCCGCCGGCAGGCCCGCCTCGGCGGCCGCCAGCGCCGCCGCCGAACCGCCGGCGAACAGCCGCCGCAGCAGCGCCGCCTCCCGCTCACCGCTCGGCGGGCCCTGGCCGGTGCCGGTGGCGCGATGGGCGGTGATCAGCCGGACCCGTACGGCCTCGGCCCAGTCGTCGTACAGCTCCCGTGCGTCCAGCAGCCGCTCGGGCGCGACCCCCGCCGAGCCCGACAGTTCCCGGGCGCGGGACCAGATCGCCCGTTCGGCCACGTGCACGGCCGCGAGCACGGCCTCGATGGACACGCCCTGGCGGGCGCGGGTCACCGCCAGTTCCTCCACGAACGACAGCTCCGCCTCCGTCGGCCCCCGGCGGGCCGCCAGGGCCCGGGTGGCCGCGGCCAGCAGCGCGCGGGTGTGCCCGGCGATGTCGGCGGCGGGCAGGGCCGCGATCTCCTGCACCATCGTGCGGACGGCGGCCACGACCGAGGGCAGCAGGTCGTCCTCGCCGACGACCCGCTCGATGAGGTCGACCACCGGGGGCCAGCCGTCGTGCGCGTGCATTCCGCCATCCTGCCCGCCCTTGTGACCGGCAACAACGCGGGGGCCGAAACGGGTGACGCACGCCATGTCCCGGCCGGTGGGACGCACCTACGGTTGGGTCCCACCACAGACCGACCGCCACCACCGCCCCAGCGGACCCGGGCGCGTCCTGGGCCCCGCCGGCGCCCTGCCCGCACTCGGTGACCGCGCTCGCCCTCACCGCCCCCCGTACCGCCCCAGGAGACGCCACCATGCCCCCTCCCCGCCGTGTCGCCGTGATCGGCGCCGGAGCGGCCGGCCTCGCCGCCACCAAGGCACTCCTCGACGCCGGCCTCGACACCGTCACCTACGAGAAGGGCGACCGGCCCGGAGGGCTGTGGGCACGCGACAACAGCAGCGGTCTGTCCCCGGCCTACGCCTCGCTCCACCTCAACACCAGCAAGGGCCGCACCCAGTTCGCGGACTTCCCCATGCCGCACTCGTGGCCGGACTACCCGTCGGCCGACCTCGTGGCCGGCTACCTCGCCGACTACGCGCAGACCTTCGGCCTCGTCCCGCACATCCGCTACGCCACCACGGTCGCCCGCGTCGAACGCGAGGACGAGGCAGGAAGCACCGCCGGGCATCCGCGGCCGGCCCGTCCAGCGGCCGGGGAAGCGCCTGGCACCGGGCGCGCCTGGCGCGTCACCACCGACACCGGCGACACCGCCCGCTACGACGCCGTCGTGGTCGCCAACGGCCACAACTGGGACCCCCGGCTGCCCGAACCGGGCTACCCCGGCAGCTTCTCCGGCACCCGCATCCACGCGCACGAATACCGCACCGCCGAGATCTTCCGGGACCGCCGGGTGCTCGTCGTCGGCATGGGCAACTCCGCCATGGACATCGCCGTCGACGCCTCCCACATCGCTCGCGGCCCGGTGCTGCTCTCGGCCCGCCGCGGGGTGCACGTCGTCCCCAAGTACCTGTTCGGCCGTCCGGCCGACGCGACCGGCGGCGCCCTGGCCTTCCTGCCCTGGCGGATCCGCCAGCGGATCGCCGAGACCCTCCTCGGTCTGGCCGTGGGTCCCCCGCAGCGCTACGGGCTCCCCGCCCCCGCCGGCGGTCTCCTCCAGAACCACCCCACCGTCAGCGACACCATCCTGCACCGCCTCACCCACGGCGAGGTGGCCGCACGGCCCGGTATCGACCGCTTCGACGGGGACCGGGTCGTCTTCACCGACGGCCGTTCCGACCCGGTCGACGTCATCGTCTGGGCCACCGGATACCGCGTCACCATCCCCTTCCTCCCCGCCCGCTGGACGGGCGGGGACCCCGAGCGACTGCCGCTGTACAAAAGGGTGTTCCACCTGGACGACCCCGATCTCGCCTTCGTCGGGCTGATGCAGTCGACCGGCGCCGCCCTCCCCGTCGTCGAGGCGCAGGCCAAACTGGCCGCCGCCCGTCTGTCCGGCGCCTACGCCCTTCCCCCGGCGGCGGAGCAGCGGCGCTCCACCGACCGCGATCTGCGCGACGCCACCGCGCGCTGGGGGAGCGACCGCAGACCGCGGATGCGGATCGACTTCGACCGCTACCTGGCCGACCTGTCCCGGGAGACGAAGGCCGGACGCGCCCGCGCACGCCGTGCCGCCGGCCGCCGGACCGCACCGGCGTCCCGCGCGCAGAACACCGAGGAGAGCACCGTATGAACACCGGCCCCCACGCCGCCGCGGCCGCCCGCACCCCTGTCGGGGCCGCTCTCGCCGCTCTGCTGGGCGGCGGTCGGCGTGACGCGCGCGGCCTGCGCGTTCTCGTCACGGGCGCCTCCGGAACCTTCGGCCGGGCGCTCTCCGCCCGGCTCGCGGAGCTCGGCGCGCACGTCGTCGGTCTGGACCTCGCCCCCGGGCCGGACGACCCGGTCGAGGTCCTGGCCTGCGACATCACCGACGACGACGCCGTTTCCGACGCGGTGGCCGACGCCCTCGCCCGGCTCGGCGGTCTGGACCTGCTGATCAACAACGCGGGAATCGGCGGGCCCGCTCCCGCCGAACTCCCACCCGGTCCCGAGGTCCGCCGCCAGCTCGACATCAACCTGCTCGGCACCTGGCGCGTGACGGCCGCCTGCGTGGACGCCCTCGTGGCCTCCCGCGGCCGGGTGGTGATGGTCTCCTCGCGGATGGCCGTCCTGCAGCTGCCCCTGGCGGCCGCGTACGGCGCCTCCAAACGCGCGCTGGTGGCGTACGCCGACGCGCTCCGCATGGAGATCGGCACCCATGTCGGCGTCAGCTGCGTCTACCCCTCGGCGGTGCGCAGCCCCATCCACGACTCGACCGCCGCGGCCGGGCTGTCGCTGGAGGGGATGAGCCGGTACGAGCCGCTGGAGGGAGTGGTGGAGACGGTGCTCCGAGCCGGGCTCGGCCGCCGGGCCCGCCGCGATCTGGCCACCACCCGGCGGGGAGCGGTGGAGATCTTCCTGGCCCGCCATCTGCCGTGGCTGACCGACCGGATCGTCGCACGCACCCTGGCCGGCCGCGTCCGGTCCGGCGCCTTCGAGGGCGCGGGGCCGGCCGCCGGTGTCGTCCGGCGCCACGGAGACCGGCCGTGACCGCCGTTCCCGCCGTTCCCGGGCCCGACGCCTCCGACGTGCCGGCGCGGGAGGCCGACGAGCGGGCCGGTCCTCCGCGGCGTGCGCGGACCGGAGACCTCGTGGCGTACGCCACCGGCTCGGTCGGCATGGGCGTGTGGGTCACCGTCCCCGGGCTGCTCCTGCTGTACTTCCTCACCCACACGCTGGGCGTCTCGCCGTTCCTGGCCGGGCTGACGCTCCTGGTGCCGAAGATCGTCGACGCGGTGGTCCACCCGCTGCTGGGCACGCTCTCCGACCGGCAGGCCCGCAGCGCCGGGCACCGGCGGGGCATGCTCCGCGGGGGACTGCTGCTGCCGCTGTCCCTGGCGGCCCTGTTCACCGTGCCCGCCGGTCTCACCGGGCCGGGGGCCGCGCTGTGGGTCGGCGGCTGGTTCATTGCCGGCAACCTGCTCTTCGCGTGCTTCCAGGTGCCGTATCTGACGACGCCCTCCGATCTGCGGATCGGCTACCACGAGCGCACCCGGGTCTTCATGTTCCGGATGCTCTTCCTGACCCTGGGGCTGCTCGCGTCCGGAGTCGCCGCACCGGCCCTGGTCGCCTCCGGTGGCCGCGGGGACTACTCCCGGATGGCGGCGCTGCTGGCGGCGGGCATGGTGGCCTCCGGAGTGATCGGCCTCGCCGGCGTCCGGCGGCTCACCGGCCGCTGCGGCTTCCGCCCGCCCGACGGGCACGCGCACTCCGTCCTGGCGGACCTGCGTCTGGCCGGACGGGACCGCGACTTCCGGGCGCTGGTGCTCTCCTACCTCTTCACCGGGACCACCACGCACCTCTTCCTGGCGGCGCTGCCCTTCTACACCCGGTACGTCTTCGGGGACGGCGGCCTCACCACCGTCTTCATGGGCGCCTTCCTCGCCCCGGCCGTGATCGCCGGGCCCGGCTGGCTGTGGCTGTCGCGGCGGACGGGCAAGCAGCGCGGACTGCTGCTGGCACAGGGGGTGTTCATCGCCGGTTCGCTGGCCCTGCTGCTGGGCGGGACGGCCGGCGTGACCCTCACGGTCGTGGTGGTGGTGGCCCTCGGCACCGCCTTCGCCGGGCTGCAGTTGCTGGCATTCTCGATGGTGCCGGACGCGGTGGCCGCCGCGGAGAGCCGGGGCACGGCCCGCGCCGGCGCGTACACCGGAGTCTGGACGGCCACCGAGGCGACGGGGACGGCCCTCGGCCCCTACGTGTACTCCGCGGCCCTCGCCGTCGGCGGCTTCGTCGCCACGACGCAAGGGCACACCGTGACGCAGCCGGACTCCGCGCTCACGGCACTGCTCCTGGGCTTCACCGTCCTCCCCGCCGCGCTGATGGCCGTCGCCGCCGCCTTCCAGCGCCGCTGCGGCCTGGACGAGGCCGCGCGGCGCTGACCGGCGGAGCGGGGCTGCCGAACGCACCGCACGGTGACCGTTCATCGCCGGGCAGGGACGGAAACCGCCAGGTGAGAACGGATCCGTCCGAATGGATCCCTTGAAGTAGGGTGACGGCGCGAAGGGAGCGTGAGCAGTGCGAGAACGGGTCACCATGGCGGACGTCGCCCGTGTGGCGGGAGTCTCCTCCGCCACGGTCTCCTACGTCCTGTCCGGCAAGAGGCCCGTCGCCCCCGCGACCCGGGCGGCGGTGGAGAGCGCCATCGACGAGCTGGGGTTCACCGTGAACACGGCGGCCCGCAGTCTGCGGACGGGCCGGTCCAGCCTGGTGGCGCTGATCGTGCCCGACATCGCCAACCCGTTCTTCGCGCAGCTCGCCGCCATCCTCCAGGAGGAACTGCGGGGCCTGGGCATCCACGTGGTCGTCTGCGACACCCGCGCCCGCCGCGAGGAGGAGCGCGCGCTGCTGGCCGAGGCGGTGCAGCAGCGCTTCGCCGGTGTCGTGATCACACCGTTCCGGCTGCTGCCCCGGGACATCCGGACGCTCACCGACGCCGGGATCCCCGCCGTCGTGAGCGCGGACGTCCCCTTCGGCCCCGTCGACCTGGTGACCCCCGACGCGCGAGCCGCGACCCGGCAGGCACTGGAGAGGGTCACCGCGGCGCAGCGGCGCCGTATCGCGATGATCGCGGGGCCGCGGGACGCGACGGGGGGCGACCCGCGTCTGGAGCTCCTCAGGGGGCTCGCCCGGCAGTTCGGCACCTCCCTGCCGCGGGAGCTGGTGATCAGGGGCGAGCACACGCGTGAGGCGGGAGCCGAGGGATTCGCCGAGCTGATGCGCCGGCGCTACCGGCCGGACGCGGTGTTCTGCGCCAACGACGTCATCGCGGTCGGCGCCATGGACAAGGCGCGAGAACTGGGCGTCGACATACCGGGCGATGTGGCGCTGGTGGGCCACGACGACGCCTCCTTCGCCTCCCTGGTGCATCCGCGGCTGACGACCATCCGCTACCCGGCCGAGGACGTCGGCCGGGCCGCCGCCAGGCTGCTCAGGGGGAGGCTCGACGGACGCAGCGTGCACCGGACCATCCGGGTGAAGGCGGAGTTCGTCGCGCGCGCCTCGGCCTGACCGGTCTCCCTTCCCACCGGGGCTCCACCCCTTCGGAAGCCCCCTCGGAAACCCCCTCGGACGGCATCGCCACGGCCTGGCGGACACCGTAGCGTAATCGATTCCGCATGACGAGGCCCCGACCTGCGCGAGGCTGGTGTGCGAAGAAAAACAGCAGTTCATCATGGGTATGGAGAGCTCTTCTCCGCCGTTCGAGGTGGTCACGAAGCGAACTCGAAGTCGATTTACCTTCTCCGGCGTATTGACTTCTGCCGGTTCCTGTCGTGAAGGTTGCGCCCACCGCTTCGTCGGAGCGGACTCTCAGCCCAAGGAGCAACCTCATGGCGATGCGCGCTCACCCCTCACCCATGGCCAGACGCTGCATGATCGGCGCGGTGGTCGTGGCCCTCACGGCGGCCACCGGTTGCGGCGGCGGCAAGGACGATGCCGCGGCCGACGCCTCCTGCGAGCCCTCCTCGGGCAAGGTCACGCTGCAGTACTGGTCCTGGGTGCCGGGCATGCAGGAAGCGGTGGACCTGTGGAACGGTCAGAACCCCGACGTTCAGGTGAAGCTGAAGACGACCCCCGCCGGCAACGCGGGCACCTACCAGAACATGTCCAACGCCCTGAAGGCCGACAGGGCACCGGACCTCGGCCAGATCGAGTACGACTCCCTGGCCAGCTTCCGCCTCAAGGGCGGCCTGCGCGACATAGCCCAGTGCCCCGGGGTGGGCGAGGCCCAGGAGAAGTTCGTCGACTGGACCCGGTCCCAGGTGGACTTCGGCGCCGGGGGTGAGGACGGCATCTGGGCCATCCCGCAGGACACCGGCCCCATGGCGATGTTCTACCGCAAGGACGTCTTCGACAGGCTCGGTCTCAAGGCCCCCACCACCTGGGAGGAGTACGCCGCAGCCGCCCGCGAGGTCAGGCAGGACGGCAAGTACATCACCCACTTCTCACAGACCGACCCGAACTGGTTCACCGGCCTGCTGTGGCAGAACCGGGCCACCATGTTCGAACGGGACGGCGACGCCTGGAAGGTCACCGTCGACCGGCCGGAGAGCCGCCAGGTGGCCGACTACTGGCAGAAGCTGATCGACGACAAGCTCGTGGCCACCGACCTCCAGGGCTTCTCCCCCGCCCTCTACAAGGCCTGGAACTCCGGCGAGGTCGTCACCTGGATCAGCGCCGCCTGGGGCTACAGCACCATCCGGGACAACGCCAAGTCGACCGAGGGCAAGTGGGCGGTGGCCCCCATGCCGCAGTGGAAGGCCGGCGACCAGCGGGCCGGGAACTGGGGCGGTTCCACCACGGCGGTGCTCTCCGGCACCGAACACCCGGCCAAAGCCGCCGAGTTCGCGCTGTGGCTCAACACCGACCCCGAGGCGCTGGAGATCCTCAACCGCGAAGGCGGCCTCTACCCGGCGGCCACGGCGGGCCTGGACCTGCCGGCCCTGAAGCAGCCGGTGGACTTCTACGGCGGGCAGAAGATCTTCGACGTCTTCGCGCAGGCCTCCGCCAGTGTGGACACCGATTTCACCTGGGGGCCGACCATGACCGACACCTACCGCTTCCTCA
This sequence comes from Streptomyces sp. SS8, assembly GCF_054072955.1. Lineage (NCBI taxonomy): Bacteria > Bacillati > Actinomycetota > Actinomycetes > Kitasatosporales > Streptomycetaceae > Streptomyces > Streptomyces sp. SS8. The sequence continues at coordinate 16,881 of NZ_JBSVCZ010000032.1, read as the reverse complement.
GCGACGGCACGGCCGGCGCCGTCGGCGGCGAGGGAACCCTCGGCGGCGTCCTGGAGCGGACCCAGTCCCAGAGCGTGGACTCGCTGCGCAAGCAGTCCCTCGACGTGACCGACTGACCGATCGCCCCTCGCCCCGCGTCCCCGCCGCACCCGCGGCGGGGACCGCACCCCGCCGAAGGCCCTCCCGTGACATCCACCGCCGCCCCGCCCGGCACACGCCGCACACGCCCCCGCCGGGTCCTCGCCCCCTACGCGTTCCTCGCCCCCTTCCTCATCCCCTTCGTCCTGTTCACCCTCGTCCCGGTCGGCTACGCCTTCTGGCAGAGCCTGCACAGGACCGAGCGGGTGGGGGGCACCTTCGGGAGCACCCACTCGGTGTTCGCCGGATTCGAGCAGTACGCCGACGTCGTACGCGAGCCGTTCTTCGCCGACAGCGTCGTCCGCGTCGGCCTGTTCGCCCTGGTGCAGATCCCGGTGATGCTCCTGTTCGCCCTGGCGCTCGCCCTGCTGCTGGACTCCGCCGTGGCCAGGCTCAAGCGCTTCTTCCGCCTGGTGTACTTCGTCCCGTACGGCATCCCGGGCGTGGTCGCGGCGCTGATGTGGGCCTTCCTGTACGACCCACGGCTCTCGCCGGTCGTGGAACTGCTCGGATCGGCCGGAGTGCAGGTCGACCTGCTGGGCGCGGACGCCATCCTGTTCTCCATCGGCAACGTCGTCACCTGGACGTACACCGGCTACAACATGCTGATCCTCTACGCCGCCCTGCAGGCCGTCCCGGCCGACATCGGGGAGGCGGCGCGCGTCGACGGAGCCGGCGACTGGACCATCGCGCTGCGGATCAAGCTGCCGCTGATCCGCCCGGCGCTCGTCCTCACCGGTGTCTTCTCCATCATCGGCACCTTCCAGCTGTTCACCGAACCGCAGGTCTTCCGGTCCATCTCCACCAGCGTGACCAGCACCTACACACCCAACCTGGCGGCGTACTCCCTGGCCTCCGGCGACAACTACAGCGAAGCGGCGGCCCTGTCGGTCCTGCTGGCCGCCGTGACGTTCCTGCTGTCGTTCGCCTTTTTGCACTTCACCTCCAGGAGACAGGGATGAGCTTCCTCACCCGTACCGAAGGCGCCCACGCCACGGCCCCGGGGCGGCGCGGGCCCGGCAGGCTCTCCGTGGCCGCCGCCGTGGCCTTCATGACGCTGGCGGCCTGCTACATGCTGCTGCCGGTCTACTGGCTGCTCGTCTCCGCCACCAAGAGCCAGAGCGACCTGGTCTCCACGCCCGGGCTGCTGCCCGCCCAGTGGCATCTCGGCGACAACCTCGCCGCGCTCTTCGAGCAGCAGGAAGGCGTCTTCGGCCGGTGGCTCCTCAACAGCCTCCTCTACGCCGGGGTGGGCGCGGCCGTCGCCACCCTCCTGGCCGCGGCCGCCGGATACGCCCTGGCCAAGTACACCTTCACCGGGCGCGAAGCGCTGTTCTCCGTCATCCTCGGCGGTGTCCTGGTGCCGGCGACCGCCCTGGCCCTGCCTCTGTTCCTGCTCTTCGCCGAGATGGACGCGACCAACACGTTCTGGTCGGTCTTCCTGCCCAGCATCGTCAGCCCCTTCGGCGTCTACCTCTCGCGCATCTTCGCCGCGGCGTCGGTCCCCGACGAGATGGTCGAGGCCGCCCGGATGGACGGCGCGGGGGAGCTGCGCATCTTCTGCGGCATCGCGCTGCGCATGATGTCCCCGGCGCTGGTGACCGTCTTCCTGTTCCAGTTCGTCGTCATCTGGAACAACTTCCTGCTGCCCCTGGTCATGCTCCAGGACGACACCCTCTACCCCGTCACCCTCGGCCTGTTCACCTGGCAGTCGCAGACCAGCCGCCTGCCCGAGCTGCAGACCCTCACCATCGTGGGAGCCCTGGTCTCCGTCGTGCCCATCGTGCTCACCTTCCTCATCCTCCAGCGCTACTGGCGCGCCGGACTCACCGCCGGGGCGGTGAAGTCGTGACCCATGCCCTGCCCCATGCCCTGGCCGCCCTGAACCGCCGGCTCGGCGGTATCGCCTACGGCGGCGACTACAACCCCGAGCAGTGGCCGCGGCAGGTGTGGCGGGAGGACGTCCGCCTGATGCGTGAAGCGGGCGTCAACCTCGTCACCGTCGGCGTGTTCTCCTGGTCCCGGATCCAGCCGCGCCCGGACACCTACGACTGGAGCCTGCTGGACGAGGTGCTCGACCTGCTCCACGGCAACGGCATCGCAGTGGACCTCGCCACGCCCACCGCCGCACCGCCGCCCTGGTTCACCCGGCTGCACCCCGACGCCCGGCCGGTCACCGCCGCGGGCACCCGGCTGGCCCACGGCAGCCGGCAGGTCTTCTGCCCCAGCCATCCCGCCTACGCCGAGGCCGCCGACGCCGTCGTCACCGCACTGGCCACCCGCTACGCCGACCACCCCGCGGTCGTGCTGTGGCACGTCCACAACGAGTGGGGCAACCACAACGCGCTGTGCTACTGCGACACCAGCGCCGCAGCGTTCCGCCGGTGGCTCAGGGACCGCCACACCACACTGGACACCCTCAACGAAGCGTGGGGAACCGACTTCTGGGGCCAGCGCTACGGCGACTGGGAGGAGATCGACCCGCCCCGCGACACCACGGCCTTCCGCAACCCGGGACAGGACCTGGACTACCGCCGCTTCTCCTCCGACGCCCTCCTGGCCCGCCACCGCGCCGAGGCGGCCCTGCTGCGCCGCATCGCGCCCGGCACACCTTTGACCACCAACCACCTGGGGACGCTGGAGAAGAAGGTCGACGCCCACGCCTTCGCCGGCGAGTGCGATCTGGTCTCCCTGGACCACTACCTGCCCGCCGCCGACCCGGACGGCCACATCGACCTGGCCCTGAACGCGGACCTCGCCCGCGGCATGGCCGCCGGCCGCCCCTGGCTGCTCATGGAGCACTCCACCTCCGCCGTCAACTGGCAGCCCGTCAACGTGGCCAAGAGACCGGGGGAGATGCGCCGCAACAGCCTGACGCACCTGGCGCGCGGCGCGGACGGCATCATGTTCTTCCAGTGGCGGCAGTCACGGGCGGGCGCGGAGAAGTGGCACAGCGCGATGCTCCCGCACGGCGGCACGGACACCCGGATCTGGGGCGAGGTGCGCGTGCTGGGCGCGGAGCTGGCGGCGCTCGGCGAGGTGACCGGGACACGGGTCCGGGCGGACGTCGCGCTGCTCTTCGACTGGCACAACTGGTGGGCGCTGGAACTGGAGGCCCGCCCCTGCGGCCTGCGCTACCTCGACACGGTGCGCGACTGGTACGAGGCGCTGTGGACCTCGAACATCACCTGCGACATCGTCCCGCCCGGCACCGACCTGGCGCCGTACAAGGCGGTCGTCGCGCCCAACCTCTACCTCCTCGCCGACGAGCACGCCGACGACCTCACCCGGTACGTGAGCCGGGGCGGACACCTCGCGGTCGGCTGCTTCAGCGGCGTGGTGGACTCCTGCGACCGGGTGCGCCCGGGCGGCTACCCCGGCGCCCTGCGCGACGTGCTCGGACTGCGCGTGGACGAGTACCTGCCGCTGCGACCGGAGGAGACGGTCCGCCTGAGCGACGGCTCGACGGCCCGGCAGTGGGCCGAACGCGTCGAGCCGCGCGGCTGCGACCCGGTGCTCCGCTTCGCCGACGCCCCCGACGGCGGCCCGGCCCGCGGCGGGCCCGCCGCCACCCGGCACGCCCACGGTGAGGGAACGGCCCGGTACGTGGCCACCCGCGCGTCCGCCGCGACCCTGCGGGAACTGGTCCGGGGCCTCGCGGAGGAGGCCGGGCTGCGTCCCGCCGCCGTCGTGCCCGAGGGGGTCGAGGCGGTGCGCCGCACCGGCCCGGACGGCTCCTACCTCTTCCTCGTCAACCACACCGGCGACAGCGTCCGGGCCGCCGTCGAGGGGACCGCGCTCCTGGACGCCGCGGGCGACGGCTCCCGTGTGGAGATCCCGGCCGGAGGAGTGGTCGTCGTACGCGAGGAGAGGCGCGCGCACCGGCCCTGACGACCCGTGCGGCCGGCTCCGCCGCACCCCGCCGCTTCCCCGCCCCGCCCAGCACCCCCGAGGAGTCCGCCCCCGCCCGCCCGGAGCGCTTCACGGCCGTCCCACGGGGGAGTGGAGATCGACGAGGCCGGCGGAACCGTCGTACCGCGCACCCCCGCCTCCGGCCACGTCCTGCGCGTCGACACCGCGGCGGGCACCGTGTGCCACGCCTACTGGGGCGCGGCCCGTGCCCCTGGCCGACGCGGCGGCGCTGCCGGTGTGGACCGACCACGACGACAGTCTTGTACGGCCGCCGCCCCGTCCCCTCCTGTCCGGGAGCGGGACGGGACGGGGCGTTTCCGGGGAGGCGGTCAGCCGCCCTTCCGGATGTCCCGGCGGACGTCCGCCCGGGCCTCCCGGCCGGTGTCCGCATCGCCGGGGAGACGGCGTCGCAGGGGCGGATGGACGTTCGCCCGGGTCAGGTCGCCGCCGTAGTGCGCCAGGAGCCGGTGGTCCATCACCTTCCGCCACAGGGGCGGGAACCAGGCCAGGACGATCATGGTGGCGTAGCCCGAGGGGAGTTGGGGTGCCTCGTCGAAGTGCCGCAGGGTCTGGTAGCGGCGCAGCGGGTTGGCGTGGTGGTCGGAGTGCCGCTGCAACTGGAAGAGGAGCAGGTTGCTGACCGTGCTGTTGCTGTTCCAGCTGTGACGGGGAGCCACCCGCTCGTAACGGCCGTCCGGCCGCCGCTACCGCAGCAGGCCGTAGTGCTCCAGGTAGTTGACCGTCTCCAGCAGGCAGAAGCCGAGCACGGCCTGCAGCGCCAGATAGGGCAGGACCCGCAGGCCGAACACCGCGGTGAGCGCGGCGAACAGCACGGCCGAGAGCGCCCACGCCGTCAGCACGTCGTTGTGCGGGCCGAGCACCGGGCGCCTGCGGCGGCTCAGCCGGCGCCGTTCCAGGTGCCACGCCGAACGCAGGCTGCCCAGGACGGTGCGTGGCAGGAAGCGCCAGAAGCTCTCGCCCATGCGGCTGCTCGCGGGGTCCTCCGGTGTGGCGACCCGCACGTGGTGGCCGTGGTTGTGTTCCACGTAGAAGTGCCCGTACCACGTCTGCGCGAGCGCGATGCGGCTCAGACGGCGCTCCAGCAGTTCGCGTTTGTGGCCGAGCTCATGGGCGGTGTTGATGGCGACGCCCGCCACGACCCCCGTGGTCGCGGCGAGTCCCAGGCTGTCGGCGACCGACAGGCGGCCGCTCGCCCACTGGCCGCACGCCCACACCAGGGCGCCGAACTGGATCGGCAGGTACAGGTAGGTGCACCAGCGGTAGTAGTGGTCGGCCTCCAGGCGCGGTACGGCCGCCTCCGGCGGGTTGGCGCCGTCCGCCCCGGTCAGCCGGTCGACGAGCGGAACGATGACGAAGGCGAAGAACGGCCCCCACCACCAGAACGAGTCCACCCCCGTGAGGGAGACGAGACCGCCTGCCTGGAAGGGCAGGGTCGGGACGGCGAGGGCGAGCGGCCACAGGCGGCGTTTGGGGTCCCGCCAGGTGCGGGTGTCACACGGCGCTGGCTTCATGGGGGCTCCCTGACGATGGGACGCGTTTTCGCGCACCGGCTGCGAAGCGGCGCAGGTGCGCATGAGGGGTGGGCCGAAAGTGTCACGGCACGGGAGTGCTGACAAAGAGGTGCGCTGTGTAAACGTTCTGACTCTCCGTCAGATCGCAGGGCGGCCGCGGAGGCCGTGACCGGACACGGGCGCGGTGGCACACTGCCGGTGTGCGCAACCGCCGTCCGCCCTCCCCGCCCGGGCCCCGTGCCGATCCGCCCCGGGTGGCATGGCGCAAGCAGATGCGGGAACGGGTGCTGGCCGAGGCCCGTGCGCTGACCGCCGAGGGCGGCTGGGACCGTGTCCGGGTGGCCGATCTCGCGCTGCGGGCGGAGGTGTCGCGGCCCTCCATCTACAAGGAGTTCGGCGACCGGGCGGGCATAGGGCAGGCACTGGTGCGGCTCGAGACCGAGGCGTTCCTCCTGGGCCTCGCAGCGGTGCTGGACGAGCACCGGGACGACGTCGCCGCCGCGCTGGAGGCCGCGGTCGCCCACGCTCTGGCCGAAGCCGGAGCCAACCCCTTCGTCGGCGCGGTACTGACCGCGGTGCGCGGTGGCACGGACGCGCTGCTGCCGTTCCTGACGAGCAGGCCCGACCCCGTCTTCACGAGCGCCTGGCATCTGCTGGCGCACTGGCTGGGCGAGGTGGTGCCGGACGTGGCGGAGGAGCGGCGCGTGGAGGCGGCCGACCTCGCCGTGCGGCTGGCGATCAGCCACATGCTGCTGCCCTCCACCCTGACCGCGGGTGCGTCCGAGCTCGTGTCCAGGGCCGCTTGCGCGGTGCTGGGCGTGGCTTACGACTCCTGAGGCGCGGGGGGAGGGGCGGGGCCGCGGCCGCGCGGGAGGGGGCGAGTGCGCCGCCCGCGGTGGCGCGAGCGGGCCCGTGCGGAGAGCCGCCGTACGTCCACTTGCCGGAGTGAGTACTCACACCGTAGGGTTCGACCGTGTCCGCAACGCCTTCCGCCCGGCGCAGAGCTCCCGGAATGAGCCCGGAGCAGCGCAGGGAGATGATCATCCGTACCGCCATCCCGCTGATCGCCGAGTACGGCACCGCCGTGACCACGGCGAAGGTGGCCCGCGCGGCGGGCATCGGCGAGGCCACGATCTTCCGGGTCTTCGCCGACAAGGACGACCTGATGGAAGCCTGCCTCGCCGAGGCCGCCAGGCCCGATCAGGTGCTGGACGAACTCGCGGCGATACCGAGGGACCAGCCCCTGTCCGCGCGCCTGGAGAGCTCGGTCGACGCGGTGTACGCCCACCTGGGGCGCATGGGCGCGGTCGTGGGCGCTCTCCAGGCGACCGGCCACCGGTTCGCCACCGCCTGCGGGCAGCCGCCCCCGGACGGAGGCGGGCCGGGCCGGGACGACGCGGTCGGGGCCATCACCGCCGCACTGGCCGACGTCCTCGGCCAGGACGCCGGTCTTCTTCGCCTGCCCGCCCACCAGGTGGCGGGCGTCCTCTTCAACTTCGTCTTCGGGCTCGCACGCCCGGGCGGCGCGGACCTGGCCGAACCGCGCTTCCTCGTCGACGTACTGCTGAACGGGGCGCTGCTGCCGTCGCAGGAGACGGAGACCTCGTGACCGCGTACGCCTCCGCCGGCGCCCGGCAGGCCGGTGGGGCTCGAAGAAGGAACGACCCGGCTCGGAGGCGCAGATGACGGTACTGGTGACAGGGGCGAGCGGTCGTGTGGGCCGCCATGTGGTGGACGAACTGCTCCGCCGGGGCGTCGCGGTCCGCGCCGCGCGGCGCGGCGCGGCGCCCACCCGACGGACCCGGCCGTGGAGACGACGTGGTTCTCCTACACCGACCCGGCCACGTGGCACGAGGCGCTGAACGGCGTCGAGTCGGTGTTCGTGATGCGTCCTCCGCAGATCAGCAAGGTCAGGCGCGACATGCTGCCCGCTCTGGAGGCCGCCCGCGACATGGGGGTACGGCGCATGGTCCTGCTGTCCCTGCAGGGCGCCGAACGCAACCGCGTCGTCCCCCACCGGGCGCTGGAGGACTGGCTCAGGACCTCCGGAGTGGGGTGGACGTTCGTACGGGCGGGGTTCTTCATGCAGAACCTGTCCACGACCCACGCTCGGGAGATCCGGGAGCGGGGAGAGATCATCGTGCCGGCCGGGAACGGCAGGACCTCGTTCGTCGACGTCCGGGACGTCGCCGCCGTGGCGGCCCGCTCGCTCGTGCAGGGGGACCTGGTCGGGCAGGCGGTGACACCCACCGGGGCGCAGGCACTCACCTACGCCGAGGTCGCCAGCATCCTCTCTCGCGAGCTCGGGCGCCCGGTGCGCTACGCGAAGCCCGGCCCGGTGGCGTTCTGGCGCCACACCCGGGCCCTCGGGACCGCGCGGGCCGAAGCCGCCGTCATGCTCGCGCTCTACAGCGCCTGCCGGTTCAACCTGGCCGCGGGCATCACCGACGACGTCGAACGGATTCTGGGGCGGCCACCCATCGCCTTCGAGCGGTTCGCCCACGACGAGCGGGAGGCGTGGGCCGCCCGGCCCGGCGCCGCGCCGTCCTAGACCACCCGTCCGTCCCGCTCGCGCGGGCAGCCGTTCACCGTGCACGGGGTTCGCCCCGGCCGGGCCGCTCCGTCTCCCGGCGGTCCGCCCCCGTGCCGGTCCACCCCGGGCAGGTCGGCTCCCTGCCGGTCCACCCCTGTCGGAAAGGCCGAACCATGTCCCCGGTCCAGCAGCCCGCCGTCACCCGCAGGCACCCGCCCAAGGCACTGATGAAGCTGGTCAACCCGGTCGTCCGGGCCCAGATCGAACGTGGCCGCGGAGGAGTCGCGAAGCGCCTTCTGCTGCTGCACTTCACCGGCCGGAGGACCGGCAGGGCGTTCGACGTGCCCGCTGCCCGGCAGGACGTCGGCGGCCGCCTCTGCGTGTTCACCGACAGCGGCTGGCGAGTCAACTTCCGGGAGGGCGCCGACATCGAGGTCACCCTCGACGGCGAGCGCATCCCCATGCGCGCCGTCCTCGACGAGGACCCCGACTCCGTCGCCGCGCAGTACGCCGAGAAGCTGGCCGAGACCGGCCACCGCAAGGCCGACCGGCTCGGAATCACCGTCAACGTGGATCGTCAGCCGACCATCGGCGAACTCAGGGAAGCGGTGGTGCGCCACGGACTGTCCGTCGTCCGCCTGACTCCGCGCGGCTGACCCGGCCGCCTCGCCCCGGCTTCCCGCCTCGGCCCGGACGCCGACGACGCGCCGGCGCGGGATCAGCCTCTTCGGAAGAACTCCACCTCCGCCAGGGCCAGATGACGGCCCGGGGTCAGGTCGACGGCCGAGCGCAGGACCAGACGCACCGTCTTCGCGTCGCTGATCCCGACGGGGAACGTCTGCGGGCCCGGTTTGTCACTGAGGGTGAGTTCCTCGCGGTGTCTCGTGCCGTCCTGCTCCGTCACCTCCAGGTCCAGACGGAGCGCGCGTGCCTGGCGGGCGTAGTCCTCGGGGGACTTGGAGGGACCGTTGACGATGATCAGATCGACCAGCCGGAACGGCTCGCGGAAGGTGTAGGTCACCGAGGCGCCCGGTGCGGGTGCGCCCCAGTAGCGGTTGCTCAGCCCGTCCGTGGTGTTCGCCGCCGGATGCCGGGGGATCTCGGCGCTCGCCTCGATGTCCGCCGGGGTCACGGGCCTGGGCTTGCTCATCTTGTCCCGGGCGTCCTCGAAAAGGGTGCGCCCGGCCGGCAGCAGCAGGAGAGCGCCCGCGCACACGGCCGCCACCGCGGCCAGGGTCACCAGGAACCGCACCGCCCGGCCCGAGCCCGCCCGCACCCGGCGGCGCGGCGGCCACACGGTCCGCCACCACGGCGGCCGGGCGGGCTCGGGGGCGGGGTCCAGCGCCGTCGCGCAGCGCCGGCAGAACCGGCGGCCCGGCGGGTTGGGCGTGCCGCAGGCGCGGCAGGGCGCCCCCGTCGCCTCCTCCGGCACCGCCGCGGGGCGTACGACGGGGCGCGGAGCCACCGGCTTCGCGGGGCGTACGGGCGCCACAGGGGCCGGCGCCGCCGCCTCGGGAGCGGAGGCAGGGGCGGGGACGGGGGGCTCGGTGCGGTCCCGGCCGGCCTGCGGGGGAGGGTTCGTGCTCTCCTCCCGGCCGGGCGCGGTGCCGGGGCCCGTGTCGTCGCCGGAGGGTGAGCCCGCGGCGCCCGTTTTGCTCGCCTCTCCGCGGCCACGGCCCGCCGGCCGGATACGCGACGGCGGGGTGCGGGGAGGCGCGGCGGACGCGTCCGCCGGAGGCGGCGCGGGCGCGGGCGTGGGCGCGGGAGGCGGCGCGGGTGGGGGCTCCGGCGGTGCCGCCTGCTCCGAGCGCCTGCCCGGAGCGGGTGGGGTGTCCGACCAGCCCAGGTAGGAGCCGCAGTTGCCGCAGAAGTCGTCCCCGGGGCCGTTGGACGCCCCGCATGCGGGACACACGTGCATGACGTCACCTCCCTTCGTCGGCGGGTGGGCCGGGCAGGACCTCCACCCGGCAGACGGTGTGCACCGGGCACATGGCCCGGACGATCTCGCGGACCCGGTCCGGGTCCACCCTCCTCCCGCGGTCCGGCCACACCCGGACCAGGGTCTCGGGCGGTGGTTCGGGCGGGAGTTCGGCGCCGGCGGTGCTCGACCAGGCCGCGCCGCCGTCCCCGGTCACCTCGGCGTGTACGCCGAGCGCGAGCCGCAGGCCCTCGACCAGGCCGCGCCTGGTGCCGCGCCACCGGTGCAGTTCCACCGCGCGGACGACCGCCTCGCGGCGCTGCTCCACCGGCCACCGCGGGTCGTCGTCGGCCCCCACCCAGGACGCCAGCCAGGCCAGGAAGTCGGCCGGAGCCACCCGGGGGTCGAGGTAGGCGGGCAGGTTGTCGAGAGTGGCGAAGACCGGCGCGAGGACGGTGTCGAGGCCGGCGGTGAACCGCTGCGCGAAGTCGTCCTCGGAGTACAGGGCGGGCAGCTGCCCGCCGATCGGGTACCTGCTCGGCAGTCCGGGCACGGAGGCGCGGCTCATCCCCGCGCCTCCGGCCCGACGGCCGTGACGGCCGTGACGGCCACCTGGTGCTGGTGGGAGAAGACCAGCGCGCCCGCGGCCACGTCGATGCGGTCCGCCGGCGCGCCGCGCCGCCCGGTGACCGGGTCGGCGGGGAACAGCCGGATGTCCTCCACCAGCGCGTTACCGGTGGCGCGCTGCAGCACGCCGAAGATCTCCCCGTACTGCACCGGCCGCCCGAACGGCCACCCGGTGCCGTCGGGGCCACCCCGCAGCGGGTCGAGGTACCCGAACAGCGCGGTGAGTGCCGCGTCGCGCACCCCGTCGGTGTCGTCCGGCGCCGCCGCGAGCCGGGCCACCACGGTGACGCCCTGGTAGACCGGCGGCTCCACGACGAGGCGGGTGCCGACCAGGCGCCGCTCGTCCAGGCTCGCGGTGACCGTCCGGAGCACCTGCTCGGAGGGGATCAGCTGCTCGAAACGGAGCCGGCCGTCCTCGTCGGCGACCGCGTCCGGCACCACCAGGACCCGTACCGCGCCCGCGCCGCCGGCGGGCAGGCAGCGGACCCGGCGCACCGAGGGCGCCGCCTGGCGGCTGATGATCTCGTAGTCCTCGGCGGTCACCGCCCGCTCCTGCATCCGCAGCGCGTCCGGCGCGCGCAGCTTGGCGTTGTCGACGGTCTCGCCGGCGACTCCGCCGCGCGCCGCCTCCCGGTTGACCACCCGCGCGACGTACGGAACGGAGCTGCGCAGCACGGAGATCGCGCCGCGGGCGACGTTGCCCGCCGGGCCGCCGCCGGTGCGGTAGCGGGCCACCCGCACCCGGGCGCCCTTGGGCGGCACGGCGCCGCACTGCCGCAGCGTGCCGTCCGGTTCGCGCAGCACGGGCGGGAAGGCGAACTCGCCGGTGGTGGCGTCCACGCGGACGTGCCGGTCGGCGGGCCCGGAACGGCCGAAGTGCTCCACCACCTCCCAGCGCTGCCACCCCTCGCCCGAGGACACCTCCACCACGGGGGGCTCGCCGTCGAGGAGGACCGGCGGGCGGCCGAGCCGGAACGTCTGTCCGGCGACCCCCTCCGAGACGCCGAGCGGCACATCCGTCACGGTCTCGGCGTGTTCGACGGACATGGTGCCGCCCACGGTGAACACGGCCGCCTCGCGCACCGTCGGGGACCGGGAGTAGAACGGCTGGCCCGGCTCCGCCTCGGTGACGCGGCAGCGGAGCCAGCCGGCCCGCGTCCCGCCGATCACCGAAGCGGTGTGTCCGGCCGGTACGTACACGATGACCTCGCCGGGCCGGTTCAGCCCGCCGGTGGTGTCCGGGCCGGTCTCGCACGGCTGCCAGCCGCCGCCGTTCCACGCCTCCCACACCAGCGGGGGCTGGCGCGGGTCCACGCCGACGCCCTCCACACGGCTGTCCAGCCGCACCGCGACGATGCAGCGCGGCACCGCCGTCGGCAGGCCGAACAGCAGCGCGTCGCCCGGCTCCGGTGCCGCCTGGAAGCAGGGCACGTCCCGGCCCTCGGCGAGCGCACCGGTCCGGTCGGTCTGGTCACCGGCCCGGGGCGCGGTCACCAGGCGCGTCAGTTCGCTCGGCGCGATGCGCAGTTCGTCCGTGGTCGTGAACACCACGGCCTCGTCCGTCTCGCCGCGGGCGGTGGTCACCTCGGTGCCCGCGGGCAGCGCCACCGTGTCGGGCTGCGGCGCCGACAGGTGGAAGTCGACCTCCGCCACGGCCGCGGTCGGCGGGAACAGGCGGATGCCCAGCAGGTCGAGGAACGCGGTGTAGTTCCTGTCCGGGACCCGGTTCAGCCGGTACAGCAACTGGTCCACGAGGTAGGCGAACGTCTCGATCAGGGTGACGCCCGGGTCGGAGACGTTGTGGTCGGTCCACTCCGGCGCGCGCTGCCGCACGTACCGCTTCGCCTCGTCGACGAGCTGCTGGAACCGCCGGTCGTCCAGGTTGGGGGAGGGCAGGGCCATCAGCCGGCGCTCCTCTCCCCGGTCTCCTCGTCGGAGGGGATCGTGTAGAAGGGGAAGACCAGGTTGCGCCGGTCGTTGGTGGAGCGCACGGTGTAGCGCACGTCGATGTAGAGGGTGCCGGCCTCGACGGTGTCGAAGGCGACCACCACCTCGTCCACCGCGATGCGCGGCTCCCACCGCCGGAGGGCCTCGCGCACCTGCTGGGCGACGCGCCCGGCGGTGGCGCCGTCGCCGGGGGCGAAGACGTAGTCGTGGATGCCGCAGCCGAACTCGGGACGCATGGGGCGCTCGCCGGGAGCGGTGCCGAGCACCAGGCGGATCGCCTCCTCGATCTCCCGGTCCTTGTCGACCATGCCGATACCGCCGGTCGGCCCGACCCGCAGCGGGAACGCCCAGCCGCGGCCGATGAACCGCTCGCTCATCACGCGCCCCCGATCAGGACGTTCGGCTCGCCGGTCAGGACCATCGCGCCGCACACGCTCCGCCCGCGCGCCCACGCGGCCGGCAGACCGCCGACGAGCACCGTTCCAGTGGCGAGTGCGGCCGGGTCGGGCTTGATCACGTTGGTCGGTCCCAGGGCCGCGTGCTGGGGGATCGGGCAGACGACCAGGCTGCCCACGACCGCGGCGGGGCGGCCGCCGATCAGCACGCGCGCCACCGCCGCGGCGGCGCCGGGCGGCGGGGTGGTGATCCGGCCACCGTGGTCGGTGGGGTCGCCGGTGCGGGCTGCGGCTGGCATGCGGTGCTCCTCGGGGAGTGTCGGATGGGGGCGGGCGGGGGGTCAGTTGATCCGGATGAGCCGGGCCTTGAGGACGCCGAGCAGACCGCCGTCGACGGTGACGTCCGAGCTGCCGGTGACGTCGACCGAACGGCCGGCGACCTTGACCCCGGCGCTGCCGTTGATGTTCACGTTCCGGCCCGACACGCTCACGTCGCCCTGCCCCGCGTCCAGGGCGATGCCCTTGTCGTCGAGCCGGACGGAGGTGAGGGGAGGCCGGCCCGTGCCGGAGCGCACCGCCAGCTCGATCCGGCCCCGCCGGTCGTCGAGGAAGACTTCCAGGCGTCCGTCACCGGTGGTGAGCCGCAGTCCGGACGGGCCCGGGGCGCTTACGTCCAGCAGTTCCACCCGGTGGCCGGAACGCGACACCACGGAGCGGCGGTTGACCTTTCCGCTGGTGCCGTCGACCAGCGGTACGTCGTGGGGCGAGGGCCGGTCCACACCGTTGTAGAGCCCGCCGATGACGTACGGGCTGTCCAGCAGGCCCTGCTCGAAGCCGACCAGGACCTCGTCGTTGACCTCCGGGCTGACCACGCCCCCGCCGCCCCTGCCGCCCCACTGCACGGTACGCACCCAGTCGGTGACGTAGGTGTCGTCCAGCCAGGGGAACCTCAGCCGCACCGCGCCGCTTTCGGCGCCGTCCGGTTCGCGCACGTCCGTCACCACGCCGATCGCCAGACCCGGCATGCGCGGGCCGCGGGACGGCGCGTTGGCACCGGTCACCAGGCCGGTCAGGGAGCGGTCCGGGCCGGCACCGACCCACACCGTCGTCCGGTACCCGCCGTGCGGGTCCAGGACGTGCTGCACCGCCGTGGCCGTGTAGCGGCCGGAGAACGCCTGCCCGACGTTGCCGAGCGCCACGGGCCTGCCCGCCCGCAGCAGGGGGTTGCCCTCGGCCACCGCCTCCAGTTCGGCGAAGCCCGCGCTGACCTGGGCGGCCGTGGCGCCCGCGACCGCCGTCGCCTCGGCCTGGGTGCGGTACGGGGTGTCCGTGACGGTCAGTTTCGCCGCCTTGCCGAACCGGGCGCCCATCGCCGGACTCAGGCCCGGGACCGCCGTCTCGCTGTCCACCGACGGATGCCGGGACACCAGCGGCCGCTTCGTGGTGACGTCCCAGCCGCGCACCTCCACCGACGAGGCCCCGTCCGCGGCCGAGAGCGAGGCCCGCAGCGTCAGCAGGTTCCGGCCGTACTCCAGCACCATCGGGTTCCGCGTGGCCGGGGTCGAGGGGGAGGGCGCGCCGGAGGCCGGCCGCGGCCGGGTGAACTGGAGCAGCCCCTGGTCGTCGACGCGCACCTGTGCGCCGCTCTCGCCCGCCAGGTACTGCAGGAAGTCCCAGTCGGAGACGTTCGCCTGCGACAGCTGCCGGTAGGTGACCGGTGCGGCCTGCACGGTTCCGCAGGCCAGTCCGGCCCCGGCGGCCACCTTGCGGACGATCGCCGCGGCCGTCATGTTCCGGTAGGCCACCACCTTCCGGCCCCGCTGGAGGCGGTGCGCCCTGGAGTAGGCGCGCACCACCGTGAACGAGCCCGTGCGGTCGCGGTCCACCTCCAGGGCCGTCACCTCGCCGTCGAACAGCCGCTCGCGCGTCTGCCCGGACACGGTCACCACCGACACCCGCAGCGGGGTGCCGATGGTGATGCCGGTCGCCCTCAGGAACTCGTGGTCGGGATCGCGGAAGGTGAGCTGCGCCGCGTCGGGCAGCCCCACGTTCTCGTCCACCACACAGCTCACCAGCTGGGCGGCCCAGACGGGCGGAAGGGGGGCGGGCGTCTCCACGACGGGGTCCGCCGCGAAGGACCGGCCGCCCCGTGCCTCGGGTGTGGTCACCGCTCCTCCCCGCCCCCCGCGTCCCGCAGCCCCGGCACCACCAGCTCGGTGCCGGGCACGAGCGCCATCGGGTCGTCGATTCCGTTCGCCTCGGCGATCGTCCGCCAGGCCGTCGCGTCGCCGTACTCGCGCCAGGCCAGCAGGGCCAGGCTGTCGCCCGCCACCACGGTGTGCGTGCTGCGGGCGGTGCGTGAGCCGGACGTCGGGTTCTGGCCCGGCGGGTCGACGCTCGCCTCCTCGATCGACAGCGCGCAGGTGGCCCGCAGCGGCCTGCCGTCGACGTCGAACAGCGTGTACGTCACCGCCAGGCTGGAGAGCACCCCGTCGAACGAGGTCGTCCGCGCGGTGCCCCACTCGAACCGCACCCACGGGCTGGCCGGCTTCTCGCGGCTCAGGCTGGCCGGGGTCGGCACGCACGCCTTCATCAGCTTCTCCACGGCCTGCTCCACGGAGTCGTCGTGGGTGGCGGTCGCGTCCAGGAACACCTCCAGGCTCAGTGTGCGCGGGCCGCTGCCGACGAACTCGGGCAGTGCCGACTGACCCGCCATCCGGGACGGGGAACGGCGCCACTCGGTGGTCTTCTGCAACTGCAGGGTGGAGGGGTTGAACTGGAGGTCGAGCCGGGCGATCGTCCCGCCGGGCTTCGCACCGACCGACGCGGGGGGCTCCTTCAGGGTCAGCTGGGCCCTGGCCCGGCCGGTACGGACCGCTGGGGGCATGCGGGGGTCTCCTTTCCGGTAGCGGGAGCGGGGCGGGAGTGTCCGGGGAGGTGTGGGTGAGCGGATGTCAGGAGGGGCGCAACCCCTCGTGGGCGATCTCCAGGGTCTCCACCGCCGCCTGGGAGCTGGAGGGATCGAAGGACGGGCCCTGCCAGCGCACCGGGACGATCCCGAACACCTGCCAGCCGACGATCGGGGTCAGGTCCGGTCTCAGCGCCACGATCTCGCCTTCCTTGGGCTCCACCCGCCGCAGCGTCTCGTCGAGCCAGCGGCCGATCTTCACCGTGTCCGCGGTGACCGGCCGGGTGAGCGTGATGTTCGACCAGGTCACGCGCCCGGGCAGGTTCCAGGTGAAGCCGTTGTTGCCGCCCTCGGCGTAACTCTCGATCTCGACCTCGGCACCCATGCCGGAGCAGGTGTGGAAGGCGCCCAGGTCGTCACCGCCGATCGAGAGCCGGAAGAACACGCTCGTCGCGAAGATGCTGTCCGTCATCGGTCCGTCGTCCGTCCTTCGTTCCGTGCCTTCAGCGGCGTCCGTCGTAGGGGCGGCCCGCGCGGTCCCGGCCGCGCCGCAGCTCGGCACGGAGCAGCCGGGCCACCGGGTCGAGCAGACGGCGCGCCAGGTCGTCCAGGTCGAGGCCGGGGTCCTGCGGCGCCCCGTGGGGACGGGCCGTGCCCCTGCCGGGGCCGGGCGGGGCGGCGGGCGCGGCCGGCGCGGAGGCCGACCGCGGCCGGCCGCGCGCCGGTGCCTCCCGGGCCGGTACGCCCGCGGGCGCGGCGGCGCTGCCGCCCCCCGTGGGGGGGGGCCGGGCCCCCCCGTCCCCGCCCGCGGGTGCCCGGGGTCCCGCCCCCCCCCCCCCCGGGGCCGACCACCCGGGCGGCCCCCGCCCCCCCCCGACCCGCGCGCGCCCAGCCGGGGGCCGGCCCGCCGTCGCCCGCGCGCGCCCCCCCGCCCCCCGAGCGGCAGAGCACACGTCGGAACTCCAGACACT
>NZ_JBSVCZ010000031.1:0-60438 GCF_054072955.1 Streptomyces sp. SS8 | reverse complement strand
GTGCCCCGTTTCCGGGGCCCCCTTCGCCGCTGGCCTCGCCCTGCAGGTAAGGTCAGGAAGCATCGTTGGCACGGACTCACAGGAGGTCTTGGGTGGAGGCCCAGGAGACACGCGTCCAGACGGACCGTGTCCTCACCATCCCCAACATCCTCAGCATGGCGCGGCTCGTAGGGGTTCCGCTCTTCCTGTGGCTGATCCTCTGGCCGGTGTTCGGGGGTCCCAACGCCGACGGCTGGGCGCTGCTCGTACTCGCGCTCAGCGGCGTCAGCGACTACCTGGACGGCAAACTCGCCCGGCGCTGGAACCAGGTCAGCGGCCTCGGCCGCATCCTCGACCCGGCTGCCGACCGGCTGTACGTGCTCTCCACCCTGGTCGGGCTGACATGGCGCGACATCCTCCCGTTCTGGCTCACCGGACTGCTCCTGGCTCGCGAGCTCATGCTGCTGGTGGCCGTCTGGGTCCTCGACCGCCACGGATATGCACCACCGCAGGTCAACTTCCTGGGGAAAGCCGCCACCTTCAACCTGATGTACGCCTTCCCGCTGCTGCTGCTCAGTGACGGAAGCGGATGGCTTCCGTCACTGGCTGCTATTTTCGGATGGGCGTTCGCAGGCTGGGGTACAACCCTGTACTGGTGGGCAGGAATCCTCTATGTGGTTCAAGTCCGCCGACTTGTCAAGGCGGACGCCGCAGCCGACTAGGCCCTGACTCTCGTCGGGGGCTGCGAGACCCGAGTGGCCCTTTAAAGATTCACGGGTCTCTTCGGCCGGGCACAGTCGGCATGTATGTCGTCTCTTCAAGGAGGACGCTTCCGACATGAAGGCCGTCGTAATGGCCGGTGGCGAGGGCACCCGCCTTCGCCCGATGACCGCGAGCATGCCCAAGCCGCTGCTGCCAGTGGCCAACAGGCCCATCATGGAACATGTGCTGCGGCTGCTCAAGCGGCATGGTCTCACCGAGACCGTGGTGACCGTACAGTTCCTGGCCTCCCTGGTCAAGAACTATTTCGGTGACGGCGAGGAGCTCGGGATGGAGCTCACCTACGCCAATGAGGAAAAACCTCTGGGCACCGCAGGCAGTGTCAAGAACGCGGAGGAAGCCCTCAAGGACGACTCGTTCCTGGTCATTTCCGGTGACGCTCTCACCGACTTCGACCTGACCGAACTCATCAATTTCCACCGGGAACGCGGCGCGATGGTGACCGTGTGTCTCACGAGGGTGCCCAACCCGCTCGAGTTCGGTATCACGATCGTCGACGACGACGGGAAGGTCGAGCGTTTCCTGGAGAAGCCCACCTGGGGCCAGGTCTTCTCCGACACCGTGAACACCGGCATCTACGTCATGGAGCCGGAAGTCTTCGACTACGTCGACCCCGATGTCCCCGTGGACTGGTCCGGCGACGTCTTTCCGCAGCTCATGAAGGAGGGCAAGCCGGTCTACGGCTATGTCGCCGAGGGCTACTGGGAGGACGTCGGCACCCACGAGAGCTATGTCAAGGCGCAGGCCGACGTTCTCGAGGGGAAAGTCGACGTCGAGATCGACGGATTCGAGATCTCTCCGGGGGTCTGGATCGCGGAAGGCGCGGAAGTCCATCCCGACGCGGTACTGCGCGGACCGCTGTATGTGGGCGACTACGCCAAGGTGGAAGCCGGCGCAGAACTGCGGGAGCACACGGTCATCGGCTCCAACGTGGTGGTCAAGAGCGGCGCTTTCCTGCACAAGGCCGTCGTTCACGACAATGTCTACATCGGTCCGCAGTCCAACCTCCGTGGATGCGTCATCGGCAAGAACACCGACGTGATGCGGGCCGCCCGGATCGAGGACGGTGCGGTCATCGGTGACGAGTGTCTGGTGGGCGAGGAGTCCATCGTCCAGGGCAACGTCCGGGTCTACCCCTTCAAGACGGTCGAGGCCGGTGCCTTCGTCAACACGTCGGTCATCTGGGAGTCGCGGGGCCAGGCCCATCTGTTCGGCGCCCGCGGTGTCTCCGGCATCCTCAACGTGGAGATCACGCCGGAGCTGGCCGTACGGCTGGCCGGAGCGTACGCCACGACGCTGAAGAAGGGGTCGACGGTCACCACGGCCCGCGACCACTCCCGGGGCGCGCGTGCCCTGAAGCGTGCGGTGATCTCCGCCCTCCAGGCGAGCGCCATTGATGTGCGGGACCTGGAGAACGTGCCGCTGCCGGTGGCCCGGCAGCAGACCGCGAGAGGCAGCGCCGGCGGCATCATGGTCCGTACGACGCCGGGCGTTCCCGACTCCGTCGACATCATGTTCTTCGACGAGCGGGGGGCCGACCTCTCGCAGGCGGGCCAGCGCAAGCTGGACCGCGTCTACGCCCGCCAGGAGTACCGCCGGGCGTTCCCGGGGGAGATCGGAGACCTGAGCTTCCCGGCCAGTGTCTTCGACTCCTACACAGGAACGCTGCTGCGGGCGGTGGACACCACCGGTGTCGCCGAGTCCGGTCTCAAGGTGGTCGTGGACGCCTCCAACGGAAGCGCCGGCCTCGTCCTGCCCAGTCTGCTCGGCCGACTCGGTGTCGACTCGCTGACGATCAACCCGGGGCTGGACGAGGCGCGGCCGACCGAGACGGCCGACACCCGCCGGGCCGGTCTGGTGCGGCTGGGGGAGATCGTGGCGTCGGCCCGGGCGGCCTTCGGCGTCCGGTTCGACCCCGTGGGTGAGAAGATCTCCCTGGTGGACGAGCGCGGCACGATCATCGAGGACCAGCGGGCGCTGCTGGTGATGCTCGACCTGATCGCCGCGGAGCGGCGCAGTGGGAAGGTCGCCCTGCCGGTGACCACGACCCGCATCGCCGAACAGGTGGCCGCCTACCACGGCACTCAGGTGGAGTGGACCACGACCTCGCCGGACGATCTCACCAGGGTCGGAAGGGACGAGGCCACCGTCTTCGGCGGCGACGGCCGGGGCGGGTTCATCGTGCCGGAGTTCAGCAGTGTCTTCGACGGCACGGCGGCTTTCGTGCGCCTGCTCGGACTCGTGGCCCGTACCCAGCTCACCCTCAGCCAGATCGACGCCCGTATCCCGCAGGCCCATGTGCTGCGCCGCGACCTGGCCACCCCCTGGGCGGTCAAGGGCCTGGTCATGCGCCGGGTCGTCGAGGCCGCGGGGGAACGTTTCGTCGACACGACCGACGGCGTACGCGTGGTGGAGTCCGACGGGCGCTGGGTCATGGTGCTGCCGGATCCGGCCGAGGCGGTCACCCATCTGTGGGCCGAGGGGCCTGACGACGCCTCCGCGCAGGCGCTGCTCGACGAGTGGTCGGCTGTGGTCGACAGCGCCGGGCGCTGACGGCCCGATGATTTCCGGGAGCGTGTGAGCCCCGGAACACCGCGGTACCGTACCGCCGAACGGACGCGCCCCGGCGCTGTGGAGGCCCTGTTCGGCGGCACGGTCCTCGGCGTGCGACGATGTGCGGCATGTCGCAGCAGCACCCCGTACGGAGCACACCCTCGAGGCCTGCGCGACCCGACGCCTCCATGTCGCTGCTCACGAATGTGATGGAGCACAGCCTCGACGACGGCTACGCGGAAGCGGCGGCCCGCCGGGGTGCCGAGGGCCGGTCCGGGCTGCCCAGCACGCTGCGTGGGAAGCTCGTCCTGGCCGCAGGACTCGTCCTGGCCGCGCTGGTGGTCACGCTGGGGGCCGCCCAGGCGCGTTTCGAGGCGCCCGCGGAGGCGCGGGAGCGGCAGGAGCTGATCGACCGCATCGAGGACGGCAGCCGGGACGCGGACGGCCTGCAGAGCAGCGTGGACAGCCTCCGTGGGGAGGTCGCGGCCATGCAGCGTGAGGCGCTCCAGGAACACGGCGGCGACCGCGGCGAAGTGGTCGCGCTGCTGGCCGGGGCGGTACCGGTCGAGGGACCGGGGATCAGGCTCGTCGTCGACGACGCCGAGGACTCCGGACCGGGCGAGGGCGGGGGGCCGCGCCGGAGCACCGGCTTCGCCGACACCGGGCGGGTACGGGACAGGGACCTGCAGAGGGTCGTCAACGGGTTGTGGGAGTCGGGAGCCGAGGCGATCTCGGTCAACGGGCAGCGGCTGACGGCCCTGTCCGCCATCCGCGCCGCAGGCGACGCCATACTCGTCGACAACAAACCACTGGTGCCTCCGTACACCCTGCTCGCGGTGGGCGACGGCGAGGACCTGAGCGAAACCTTCCAGGACAGTGACGACGGCCTGTACCTGGAGGTGCTCCAGGACAACTACGGCATCCGCACCGGCATCTCCGTCCAGGACCGGGTGCGGCTGCCGGCCGCGCCCAGCCTCACCGTTCGTACGGCAGAGCCCGTGAAAACAGGAAAGGGCAGCACATCGTGATCGCCGTTCTGGGCCTCATCGTGGGAGTCGTGGCCGGACTCCTGGTCCGTCCCGTGGTGCCGACGGTCGTCGAGCCCTATCTGCCGATCGCCGTCGTGGCGGCGCTGGACGCGGTCTTCGGCGGACTGCGTGCGATGCTGGACGGCATCTTCGACGACAAGGTCTTCGTGGTGTCCTTCCTGTCGAACGTGGTGGTGGCGGCACTGATCGTCTTCCTCGGCGACAAACTCGGCGTCGGTGCGCAGCTGTCGACGGGCGTCGTGGTGGTGCTGGGCATCCGTATCTTCTCCAATGCCGCCGCCATCCGGCGGCATGTGTTCCGGGCGTGAGTGAGCGATGAGCGACGACAGGACGACACCGCCGGGCATGGGCCCGCAGGAGGGACGCGACGGGACCGCCGCGGGGCCGGAGGAGGCCGCGGAGGGCACCGCCCCGGTCAGTGGAACCCCTGCTCCGGACGGACGCGAACGGCTGGTCCGCGGGCTGTGGCCGCCGCGGGTGAACCGCAACCAACTCACCGTGGCGCTGCTGCTGTTCGTCCTCGGGCTGGGGCTCGCCATCCAGGTCCGCTCCACCAGCGAGAACAGTCCGCTGCGCGGTGCGCGGCAGGAGGACCTCGTGCGGATCCTCGACGAGCTCGACAGCCGCACCCAGCGGTTGGAGGAGGAGAAGCGGACGCTGGAGAACCAGAAGTCCGAGCTGGAGAACAGCTCGGACCAGGCGGAGGAGGCGCGTCGGCAGACCGAGGAGAGGGCGCGGCAGCTGGGTGTGCTGGCGGGCACGGTCGCGGCCGAGGGGCCGGGGATCCGGATGACGGTGGACGACGCCGCGGGCACGGTCGAGGCCCACATGCTGCTGGACGCGATCCAGGAACTGCGTGCCGCGGGCGCCGAGGCCATCGAGGTCAACGGTGTACGGGTGGTGACGAGCACCCACTTCACCGACAGCGGCGGCGGCATCAGGGTCGACGGCCGCAAGGTGGCCTCGCCCTACCGTTTCGAGGTCATCGGCGAACCGCAGGACCTCGAGCCGGCGCTCAACATCCCGGGCGGTGTCGTCCAGTCCCTGGAGAAGGAGCAGGCCACCGTGTCCATAACACGTTCAGAGAAGATCGTCGTGGATGCCTTGCGATCGGCGAAGCGGCCTGACTACGCTCAGTCGTCATCGCAGTGAGCCGACGCGTGAAGAAACCGGGGGTCGGCGCGCTTGCCGACCTGCGGGTAAGGGAAACTGTCCGAAGGCCAGGGACGTTGTGAGGGCGTCCGGTTCGGCCACTGTGAGCATCGAGGGTCTGTCCTGCCCCACGGGCGGGTCTGTTTCGTGCGAGGGGAATCGCCCGTGAGTTTTCTTGGGAAGTTGTTCGGTAGTAAGCGTCAGGGTGCCGGGGACGGTGCCCGGCACCGTGCGCCCCGCGGCGGCGAGCCCGCGGCGGAGGGGACGGAACGCCCGCTCTTCCGTGACGAGGTCGCGTCCGGCCACGATTCGAGTGGTCACGGCCCTGTCTCTGTTGACCGGGAAGCATCCGGCCGCATAGGTTCCGAGGCACCATCAGCCTCGAGTACGGGTGGAGGAGCCGACTTGCCGGTCTGTGCCAGGTGCGGGACCCGCGCCGCCGAGGCGAGCCGTTTCTGCTCCAACTGCGGGGCACCGCTGCGGGGAGGTGCCGCACCCGAGCGTTCCTCGGAGACGACCTCCACCATCTCGATCTCGGGTATCGAGGCCTACGACGCGGAGATGACGGGACAGACGGCCCTGCCGTCGCTGTCCCCCGAGGCTCAGGCGGCCGTGGACGCGCTGCCGATGGGCTCGGCGCTGCTGGTGGTGCGCCGGGGGCCGAACTCCGGCAGCCGTTTCCTGCTGGACAGCGAGCTGACGACGGCGGGGCGCCACCCCGAGAGCGACATCTTCCTGGACGACGTGACCGTCTCCCGCCGTCATGTGGAGTTCCGGCGCGGCCCGGACGGCCGGTTCACGGTCGCCGACGTCGGCAGTCTCAACGGCACGTACGTCAACCGCGAGCGGATCGACTCGGTCGTGCTCAACAACGGTGACGAGGTCCAGATCGGGAAGTACAGGCTGGTCTTCTTCGCCAGCCAGCGCACCGTCTGACCCACCGCCCCGGGGGCGTCCATGCTGCAACCACGGTCCGGCGGTGCCCGCAGGGGCACCGCCGGCGCGAAGTCCGCTCCGATGAGCATCGGAGCCGTGCTCAACCTGCTGCGGGACGAGTTCCCCGAGGTGACCATCTCCAAGATCCGCTTCCTGGAGTCCGAGGGGCTGGTGGAGCCGCAGCGGACTCCGTCGGGGTACCGCAAGTTCACCGCGGCGGACGTGGAGCGGCTGAGCCGGGTACTGCGGATGCAGCGCGACCACTATCTGCCGCTGCGGGTCATCAGGGAGTACCTCGACGCGCTCGACCGCGGCGAGGAGGTGGCCCTGCCCGGCCCGGTGAGGCCGTCCGAGGTCATCGATCCGTTCGACTCGCAGGAGGGTGGTCCGGTTTCGGCCGCCGCCCCGCAGGACCGCGATCCGGACGGCTCGGACGGCGCGGACCTCCCCCGCACGGCGCGTGTGGGGCGCGCGGAGCTCCTGGCCGCCGTCGGGGCGGGGGAGGAGCAGCTCGCCGAGTGGGAGTCGTACGGCCTGCTCGGTCCCGGAGGGGACGGCGGGTACGACGCCGAGGCCGTCGTCGTCGCCCGGATCGTCGCGGACCTGGGCCGGTACGGTCTGGAGCCGCGGCATCTGCGGGTGGTGAAGGCCGCCGCGGAGCGGGAGGCCGGGCTGGTGGAGCAGGTCGTGGCACCGCTGCGGCGGCACCGCAATCCGCAGACCAGGGCGCACGCGGAGACGACCGCGCGGGAGCTGGCGACGCTGGCCGTGCGGCTGCACGCGGCCCTGGTGCGGTCGGCGCTGAAGGCGCGGCCGCGCTGACACGGGGCCGGGTCACGGGGTGCCCGACTACCCAAAGGGGGCGCGCACGTCCTAGGGTTGCTGTGTGAACGAGCTCGACGTTGTGGGTGTCCGGGTCGAAATGCCCTCCAACCAGCCGATCGTTCTCCTGCGAGAGGTGGGAGGCGACCGGTACCTTCCCATCTGGATCGGTCCTGGGGAGGCGACAGCGATCGCCTTCGCCCAGCAGGGTATGACGCCCGCCCGCCCGCTGACCCATGACCTGTTCAAGGACGTCCTGGAGGCGGTCGGGCAGGAGCTCACCGCCGTGCGGATCACCGACCTCAGAGAGGGCGTCTTCTACGCCGAGCTGGTCTTCGCCAGCGGTGTGGAGGTGAGCGCCCGCCCGTCCGACGCCATAGCGCTGGCCCTGCGCACCGGGACGCCGATCTACGGCAGCGACGGTGTGCTGGACGACGCCGGGATCGCGATCCCGGACGAGCAGGAGGACGAGGTGGAGAAGTTCCGCGAGTTCCTCGACCAGATTTCCCCGGAGGACTTCGGTACCAGCAACCAGTGAGCGCCGCCCACATCAGACCATTCCGGCACCCATTCCCGCGATGGGGACACGCGAAACCACTCCCTGGGTGATTATCACTCGGCGTGCCGAGTGTGGCGATCGTTGACGCACCCCGAGTGACTGCCTACCGTCGATTGGGCAGGTCCCGGGCATATCCGCGGGACGTGAAGGACGGAGGGTCGGCGTGGGAAGCACCGGCGACAGCAGGGCGGCGGGCGATCCGTATCCGTTGCGCGGATCCTCCATACGGCCCACTGCCCGGTCCGCCCCCACCGCACAGGGCGCAGGGCCCGAGCTGGTCGGCTACCGCGGGCCGACGGCCTGCGCGGCCGCGGGCATCACCTACCGGCAGCTGGACTACTGGGCCCGTACCGGTCTGGTCGAGCCCAGTGTCCGCCCGGCGTACGGCTCGGGCACCCAGCGGCTCTACAGCTTCCGCGACGTGGTCGTACTGAAGATCGTCAAGCGGCTTCTGGACGCCGGGGTGTCGTTGCAGAACATCCGTACCGCCGTGAGGCACCTGCGCTCGCGCGGGATCGGGGACCTGGAGCGGATGACGCTCATGAGCGACGGCGCGACGGTCTACGAGTGCTCATCGCCCGACGAGGTCGTCGACCTCCTCCAGGGCGGTCAGGGGGTCTTCGGGATCGCGGTCGGCGTGGTGTGGCGGGACGTCGAGGCCGCCCTGTCCCGGCTGCACGCCGAGCGGGTCGACACCGGGGAGACCGTCGTCGGGGACAACCCGGCCGACGAACTGGCGCGCCGCCGCAACCGGGCGGGATGACCCGGCGCGACGGCCGGACCACCGGTACCGCCCGGCGGGGCGGGGCAGGCGGACGACGCGGCCGTCCCTGTCGGTGACGTAGGGCAGTATCAAGGGTGTGAGAGGGACACCGACGGTCCTGCATCTGGACATGGACGCCTTCTACGCCGCCGTGGAGCAGGCGGCCAAGCCCAGCCTGCGTGAGAAGCCCGTGATCGTCGGTGGTCTCGGGCCGCGGGGGGTGGTCGCCACCGCCTCCTACGAGGCCCGGGTCTTCGGGGTGCACTCGGCGATGCCGATGGCACAGGCCCGCCGGCTGTGCCCGAACGCCGCTTACCTCACTCCCCGTTTCGGGCTCTACCGCCGGGTCAGCGAGGTGGTGATGGGACTGCTGCGCGAGCTGTCGCCGCTGGTGGAGCCGCTCAGTCTGGACGAGGCGTTCGTGGACCTCCAGGCGGGCGGGGCGGCGGGAGAGGCGGGGCGCTGGTCCGCCGACGCCGCCCGTGCCGTGGGCGAACGGCTGCGCCGGGACATCCGTGCCGCCACCGGGCTCAGCGGCTCGGTGGGGCTGGCCGGGTCCAAGATGCTCGCCAAGATCGCCTCGGAACAGGCCAAACCCGACGGGCTGGTGGTGATCCCGCCGGGCACCGAGCGGGAACTGCTGGCGCCGATGCCGGTGCGCACACTGCCCGGTGTCGGGCCCGCCACCGCCCAGACCCTGCGCCGGGCGGGGATAGCCACCGTCGGCGAGATCGCCGAGGCGGGAGAGGCGGAGCTGGTCCGCCTGCTGGGCCGGGCGCACGGCGGAGCGCTGTACGAGATGGCGCGGGGGATCGACGAACGGCCGGTGGTCGCCGAGCGCGACGCCAAGTCGGTCTCGGTCGAGGACACCTTCGACACCGACCTCACCGACCGCGCCAGGATTCAGGCCGAGATCGCACGGCTCGCCGACCGCTGTGTCGCACGGCTGCGGGCGGCGGGGCGCAGCGGACGCACGGTGGTGGTCAAGATCCGCAGCTACGACTTCTCCACGCTCACCCGCTCCGAGACGCTGCGCGGCCCGACCGACGACCCGGCTGTGGTGAGGGAGGCCGCCGCCCGGCTCGTCGAGGGCGTGGACACCACCGCCGGGGTGAGACTGCTGGGAGTCGGGGTGAGCGGGCTGGCCGACTTCACCCAGGAGGACCTGTTCGCCCAGGCCGGCGCCCGGGCCGCGGGGCTCCCCGGTGCGGACCGGCCGCCGAGCCCCGCTCCGCCTGAGGCGGCGGGCGGACCGGCGGCCGGGAGGGAGACGCGGGAGGTAAGGCACTGGCTGCCCGGCCTGGACATACGGCATGCGCGGTACGGGCCGGGCTGGGTGCAGGGCAGTGGTCTGGGGCGGGTCACGGTGCGGTTCGAGCAGCCCGGGTCGCCGCCGGGCCGGGTGCGCACCTTCGCGGTGGACGACCCGGAGCTGGAGCCCTCCGAGCCGCTGCCGCCGTGGGGTGGTCAGGCCTCGGAGCCCGCGATCCGCCCGAATGTCATGTCCTCGTCGGAGGCGGGTGTGCGGGCGCCGGGCGCCCCCAGCCCGTAGTGGCGGTAGAGCTGCAGTTCCTGCTCGGGGGAGAGGTGGCGGCCCACGCCGAAGTCCGGCGCCTCCTTTACCAGGGAACGCTCGAAGGGCACCTTCAGCGCCCCGTCCGCCACCTCGCTGGGTTCCAGCGGGACGAAGGCGTCGCGGCTGAAGAACCCGGTGCGCACGGCCGCCCACTCGGGGACGCCGGTGGCGTCGTCGAGGTACACCTCGTCCACGGTCCCTATCTTCTGTCCGGTGCTGTCGAACGCCTTGAGGCCTATCAGATCCCGCGGGTCGATGTCGGTCTGCACGGTGGTCCCTCCAACTCCTCGCACGAGAAGGCGCCTGCTCGCGAACAGTCGCCACAAACAACGAAACGGCATATTCGGCGCATCGGCCACTCGGGGAGGCGGGCGGGAACCGCCGCCGGGTCGGTGCCGGCGGGCGCTGGTAGGCTCTGAAGTGGCTGTTGACCCCGAGCGGGAGAGTCCTCCGGCGACAGTGCCGGGGGCGCCGAAGGAGCAAATCCTCCCCGGAATCTCTCAGGCTCACGTACCGCGCGGGTGAGGTCACTCTGGAAAGCAGGGCGGGCCACGACGGACGACGCCGCAGCCCCTCCTCACCGACGGTGAAAACCGGGCCGCGCGCGGACCGGTGAAGCTCTCAGGTCGCGATGACAGAGGGGGAGGCCGTCGGGGCACCCGCGCCGCGGTGCCCCTCGCAGGTCGCGCAGACCAGGAGGCCTCCAGATGACAGCAGACCGCACTCCTCACACCATCTCCCTCGCGGAGCTGGAGCGGGGCACTCCCTTCGAGGAGCGCCACATCGGCCCCGACGCCGGTGAGCGGGCCAAGATGCTCGCCCAGGTCGGCTACGGATCGCTGGACGAGCTGGCGGCCGCCGCCGTACCGGAGGTGATCAGGAGTACCGAGGCGCTGGACCTGCCCGCGGCCCGCAGCGAGGCGGAGGTCCTGGCGGAGCTGCGCTCCCTGGCGGGGCGCAACCAGGTGCTGGACTCCATGATCGGCCTGGGCTACCACGGCACCTTCACTCCGCCGGTCATCCTGCGCAACGTCATGGAGAACCCCGCCTGGTACACGGCCTACACCCCGTACCAGCCGGAGATCTCGCAGGGGCGCCTGGAGGCGCTGCTGAACTTCCAGACCGTGGTCGCGGACCTGACCGGGCTGCCGACCTCGGGGGCCTCGCTGCTGGACGAGGGCACCGCGGCTGCCGAGGCCATGGCGCTGTCCCGGCGGGCCGGCAGGGTCAGGCAGGGTGTCTTCCTGGTCGACGCGGACTGCCTGCCGCAGACCATCGCCGTGATCGAGACCCGCGCCGAGCCCACCGGGGTGGAGGTCGTCGTCGCCGACCTGTCCGGCGGTATCCCCGCCGAGGTCGCCGAGCGGGGTGTCTTCGGCGTGCTGCTGCAGTACCCGGGCGCCTCCGGCGCCGTGCGCGACCTGCGCGCCGTGATCGAGGAGGCGCACGGACTGGGCGCGGTCGTCACCGTCGCAGCCGACCTCCTCGCCCTCACCCTGCTGCCCTCCCCCGGCGAGCTGGGCGCCGACATCGCGGTGGGATCCAGCCAGCGCTTCGGCGTGCCGATGGGCTTCGGCGGGCCGCATGCCGGGTTCATGGCGGTGCGGGAGAAGTTCGCGCGCAACCTGCCCGGCCGCCTGGTGGGCGTCTCGGTGGACGCCGACGGCACCAGGGCCTACCGCCTGGCCCTGCAGACCCGGGAGCAGCACATCCGCCGGGAGAAGGCCACCAGCAACATCTGCACCGCCCAGGTGCTTCTCGCCGTGATGGCCGGGATGTACGCCGTCTACCACGGCCCCGACGGGCTGGCCGCCATCGCCCGCCGCACCCACCGCTACGCCGCCGTCCTCGCCCAGGGGCTGCGCGAGGGCGGAGTGGAGATCGTCCACGACACGTTCTTCGACACCGTCACCGCGCGGGTGCCCGGCCGGGCCGCCGAGGTCGTGGCCGCCGCCCGCGAGGCCGGGGTCAACCTGCGCCTGACCGACGCCGACCATGTCGGCATCGCCTGCGACGAGACCACCGGACGCGAGCAGCTCGCCGCGGTGTGGGGCGCCTTCGGTGTGGAGTCCGGGGCCGCGGACGCCGAGGTGCTGGACGAGGCCGCCGGCGAGGTGCTGCCCGCCGCCCTGCTGCGTACCGACGAGTACCTGACCCATCCGGTCTTCCACCGGCACCGCTCCGAGACGTCGATGCTGCGCTACCTGCGCCGGCTGGCCGACCGGGACTACGCGCTGGACCGCGGCATGATCCCGCTGGGCTCGTGCACCATGAAGCTCAACGCGACCACCGAGATGGAGCCGGTCACCTGGCCGGAGTTCGGCGCACTGCACCCCTTCGCGCCCGCCGAGCAGGCCGAGGGGTACCTGACGCTGATCCGAGAGCTGGAGGAGCGGCTGGCCGAGGTCACCGGTTACGACAAGGTCTCCATCCAGCCCAACGCCGGCTCCCAGGGTGAGCTGGCGGGCCTGCTGGCGGTACGGGCGTACCACCGGGCGAACGGCGAGACGGGCCGTACCGTCTGTCTGATCCCCTCCTCCGCGCACGGCACCAACGCCGCCAGCGCCGTTATGGCCGGGATGAGGGTCGTCGTCGTCAGGACCGGCGAGAACGGCGACGTGGACGTCGAGGACCTGCGGGCCAAGATCGACAAGCACCGCGAGGAGCTGGCGGTGCTCATGGTCACCTACCCCTCCACCCACGGTGTGTTCGAGGAGCACATCACCGACATCTGCGCGGCCGTGCACGAGGCGGGCGGACAGGTCTACGTGGACGGGGCCAACCTCAACGCACTGGTGGGCCTGGCCAAGCCGGGGAAGTTCGGCGCGGACGTCTCCCACCTGAACCTGCACAAGACCTTCTGCATCCCGCACGGCGGCGGCGGCCCGGGCGTCGGCCCGGTGGCCGTCCGCTCTCACCTGGCGCCCTACCTGCCCAACCACCCGCTCCAGCCCGCGGCCGGCCCCGAGACGGGCGTGGGGCCGATCTCGGCGGCGCCCTGGGGCTCGGCCGGCATCCTGCCCATCTCGTGGGCGTACGTGCGTCTGATGGGCGCCGAGGGGCTGCGCCGCGCCACCCAGGTGGCCGTACTCGGAGCCAACTACGTCGCCAAGCGGCTGGAGCCGCACTACCCGGTGCTCTACACCGGTCCGGGCGGCCTGGTGGCGCACGAGTGCATCATCGACGTCCGCCCGCTGACCAAGGCCACCGGCGTCAGCATCGACGACGTGGCCAAGCGGCTGATCGACTACGGTTTCCACGCCCCGACGATGTCCTTCCCCGTGGCGGGGACGCTGATGATCGAGCCCACCGAGAGCGAGGACCTGGCGGAGCTGGACCGCTTCTGCGACGCGATGATCGCGATCCGGGCCGAGATCGAGAAGGTCGCCTCGGGGGAGTGGGAGGCGCAGGACAACCCGCTGCGCAACGCCCCGCACACCGCCGCGCAGCTCGCCGGCGAGTGGGAGCACTCCTACGGGCGCGAGGAGGCGGCGTTCCCGGCCGGTGTCGCGGCGGCCGACAAGTACTGGCCGCCGGTGCGGCGCATCGACGGAGCCTACGGCGACCGCAACCTGGTCTGCTCGTGCCCCCCGGTGGACGAGTACGACGGCTGAGCCTCGACCGGCCGGTGCCGGGTGTTCGCAGGGGCGGCCCCCGCCGCACGGCGGGGGCCGCCCCTGCGGCGCCGTCCGCCGTCAGGCGGCGGTGGTGACGTGTCCGGTGCCGAGCGGCCGGTGCGGTGCGATGACCTGCCCGTCGGGCAGCAGCTCGCCGGTGTCCTCGAAGAGCAGGACACCGTTGCACAGCAGGCTCCAGCCCTGCTCCGGGTGGTGTGCCACGAGATGGGCGGCCTCCCGGTCGGCGGAGTCGGCTGACGGGCAGGGCGGCTGGTGCTGGCACATGGTGGAGTTCTCTCGCTGCGATGTGGTGGTGCTTCGGCTGGATGCGTGGTTCATGACCGCCCCCGTGTCTCCTGGTCGATCCCCCCAGTGTTCTCCCGCGGCCGGAATTCCGCAGGGATTTCGCCGCGGCTGTCCCCACGTTCTGACGACGCACCCCTCCTGAGGACGGTTGCCCGGGCCAGAACCATCCGTTCGGGTGATATCGAAGCCGTGGACGACCGGTATCCGGGAAGCCGGAAACGACAGTGGTGCCCCGCGGTCGGCCGCGGGGCACCACTGTCGCTGTCCGGGCCCGTCACCGGGCCGTGCCGCCGCGGATCAGGCGAGCGTGCCCAGCAGGGGCGGGGGCGCCAGCCGCCGGGTCAGCAGCGGCAGCAGGCTGTCGACGCGGTGCGGCCGGTGCGCCGCGATCCCGGGCGGGGCGGGGGCCAGCGGCACCAGCAGATCCGCCGGGGCGGGTGAGCCGTCGGCGGCGTCGGACTCCGTGTCGCCGTGCAGCCACAGCGTCAGCATGTAGAGCTCCGGTACCGACAGCAGCCGCGGCTGGTACGCCGACGGTACCGTCTCGGCGCGGCGCAGGGCGGTCTCGGCCGAGGCGACGAACGGCCCCTCGCAGAAGTGCGAGAACGTCCAGCCGTCCGCGGTGAGCATCGCGTCGGCTGCGCCCACCACGCCGTGCGCGTCCCGCAGCAGGAAGCGCCAGCCCGCCAGCCTGGTGCGGGGCGGCCCCGCCGACGCGGTGATCCCGTTCAGCACGTGGAGCGGCAGGGAGAGGTCCGGGCGCACCGGGCCCGTCCGGGCCCGGAGGCCGGGAGGAACGGCGTCGCCTCGGAGGCCGGCGGGGGAACCGAGGGCCGCGTGCACACTGCGCAGAGCGGGTGCCGGGGCCGGTTGGACACGCAGGGGCATGGTGGGTCGCCTCTCGATCGGAGACACGGTGGTGCTCGGCTGCTGGCGCGGACGGCGCTGTCGGCGTACGGAAGGGCCCTGGAGAAGGCCGGGAAGAAACCTGGAGGGGAGGGAGACGGCGGATGCGCGCCCGTCGTCGGGTCGCGTCTCAGCCGCTTTCGTGGAGTTTATACGAGAGTTGTTCGGCCGGTGTTTCGGCTAGCTGTCCCGAATGTTACCGGCAAGAGGTCATCCGGACATTTCTCGGCGGTGTTTCATCTGCGATTTTCCGGGAGTCCGACCGCTGACCTGGAAAGCGACTGACTATGCGGTCGTCCGTATCTGTTCGCTATTCCCCGCAGGCGAGGTCCGCGGGCCCGGTGCCGACGGGCGGATGTCGGCGAGCCGAGGGCGGTGAGGTATCCCTGGCGTATGACACGGGAATGTGCCCCGCGAAAGCCTGAGTTCAGCTTACCGGAACCTCACTGTCGCACGAGGCGTTATCTCTCGCATCCGCGGGGCATCATCCGGTCACGGTTCACTTGAGGAGGGACGCATCGATGGGCGAGAAGGTCGAGGCCGGCGGGTTCGCCCTGTCCGACCGTCGGCGGTACCGGGACAAGCTCCAGCGGTGTCTCCAGGGGCTGCGGCGGCTGCTGGACGAGCAGCGCTTCGACCGTCCCCGCGATCTCATGGGGCTGGAGATCGAGTTGAACCTCGCGGACACCGAGGGTATGCCGAGGATGATGAACGCCCAGGTGCTGGAGCGCATAGCGAGCCGGGATTTCCAGACGGAATTGGGGCAGTTCAATCTCGAGGTGAACATCCTTCCGCACCGGCTGTCCGGGCGGGTGCTGGACCAGCTCGCCGAGGAGTTGCGCACCGGTCTGGCCTATGCCGACCGCAAAGCCGCCGAGGTCGACGCGCGTATTGTGATGATCGGTATTCTGCCGACTCTCACGGGAGACGACCTGGTGTCGGCGAATCTCACCGCAGCGGACCGCTACACCCTGCTCAACGACCAGATCATGACCGTCCGGGGCGAGGAGGTGGTCCTGGACATCGAGGGCGTGGAACATCTGAGGTACGCCTCGTCCTCCATCGCCCCGGAAGCCGCCTGCACCTCCGTGCAGCTCCATCTGCAGGTCACCCCCGGCCGCTTCGCCGATGTGTGGAACGCCGCCCAGGCCGTCTCGGCCGTCCAGGTCGCGGTGGGCGCCAATTCTCCCTTCCTCTTCGGCCACGAGCTGTGGCGGGAGTCCCGCCCCCCGCTCTTCCTCCAGGCCACCGACACCAGGCAGCCGGAGCTGATCGCCCAGGGGGTGCGGCCGCGGACCTGGTTCGGCGAGCGGTGGATCTCCTCGGCGTACGAGCTGTTCGAGGAGAACAGCCGCTACTTCCCGCCGCTGCTGCCCGTCTGCGAGGACGAGGAACCGCTGGAGGTGCTGGACGCGGGCGGCGTCCCCTCGCTGGCCGAGATGACGCTGCTCAACGGCACGGTCTACCGCTGGAACCGGCCCGTGTACGGCGTCGCCGACGGGGTGCCGCACCTGCGGGTGGAGAACCGGGTGCTGCCCGCCGGCCCCACCGTCACCGACGTGCTGGCCAACACCGCCCTCTACTACGGCCTGGTGCGCACACTGGCCGACGACCCGCGTCCGGTGTGGAGCCGGATGCCGTTCTCCGCCGCCGCCGAGAACTTCGACGCCGCCTGCCGCCATGGCATGGACGCCAGGCTGTGGTGGCCCCGACCCGGCCGCGGCGGAGAGCTGTCGGCCGTGCCCGTGGACCGGCTGGTGCTGGAGGAGCTGCTGCCGATGGCGGCCCGGGGCCTGGACGTCTGGGGCATCGAGCCCGGTGACCGGGACCGCTACCTGTCGGTCATCGAGGAGCGCTGCCGCCGCCGGGTCAACGGGGCGTCCTGGCAGGCCGAGGCCTACCACCGGGCCCTGGAGAGCGGACTGGACCGGGAGAAGGCGCTGGCTGCGACGGTGCGGCGCTACTGCGAGCTGGTGCGCACCGGGGAGCCGGTGCACGGCTGGCCGGCCGGCCCGTAAGGCCCCGGCGGCCCCGGAGCGGCCTGCGGGCCGCGCCCGCCGCCCCGCCCCGCCCTGTCCCGGACCCGCCGCCGGAGTGCGGGAGCGATGGGGCAGGCTGTGTCGTTCCACGTCCGGAACGGACGAACGGCGAAGCGGGAGGCGCGAGTGCGAGCGGGCGTGCGCGACGAGGAAGACGGGCCGGGGCGCGGACGGGAGCGGAGGCCGGGAAGCGGAGGCGGTGCGCTTGAGCGGCGGATGCTGGGCCGCGAGACGCTGCTCGTGCTGGCTCTGTCGCTGGGCGCGAGCGCCGTGTCGGCGCTCATCAGCTTCGTCGGGTCGCTGACCAGGCCCGGCGGTCTGAAGGACCAGGCGGCCCGGCTCAACGGCTCGTACGCCCCCGACCGGCCCTGGCTGGACCTGGCCTGGCAGCTGTTCGGCATCGCCACAGCCCTGGTCCCGGTCCTGCTCGTCGCCCACCTCCTGACGCGCGAGGGACCGGACGGGTCCGCCGGTGGCGCCGGAAGCGGGCCGGGGCTGGGCGGAATCGGCCTCGACCCGCACCGCCCCTGGTCCGACCTGGGCCGGGGCGCGGTGGTCGCGGCGGGGATCGGGGGCAGCGGTCTGCTGCTCTACCTGGGCGCACGGGCGAGCGGCTTCAACCTCACGGTGGTGCCCGAGTCACTGCCCGAGGTGTGGTGGAAGATCCCGGTGCTGATCGCCTCGGCGATCCAGAACTCCGTGGTGGAGGAGGTCATCGTCGTCGGCTACCTGCTGCGCAGGCTCGACCAGCTGGGCTGGAGCCCGGCGGCGGCGCTGGCGGCCAGTTCGCTGCTGCGCGGTACGTACCACCTCTACCAGGGGATCGGCGGGTTCGTCGGCAACGTGGTGATGGGGGTGGTCTTCGTGTGGCTGTACCGGCGGTGGGGCCGGGTCGGGCCGCTGGTCGCCGCGCACGCCCTGATCGACATCGTGGCGTTCGTCGGATACGCGCTGCTGGCGGGCCGGGTGGGCTGGCTGCCCACGGGCTGACGGCCCGCACCGGCCCGCCCCCGTCCGGTGGCGCGGGTGCGGGCCGGTGCGGGCCGGTGCGGACCGTGTCACGGCCCGGCGAGCAGCTCCCCGTCGATGACGGTCACGGCGTCACCGGTCAGCAGGGTGCGGTCGCCGCGCACGGTGGTGCGCACCAGGCCGGTGCGGGCCGAAGCCTGGAGGCCGGTGAGGGACTCCCGGCCCAGCCGGCCCGACCACAGGGGCGCGAGCGCGGTGTGGGCGCTGCCGGTGACCGGGTCCTCGTCGATGCCGACGGCCGGACCGAAGAAGCGTGAAACGTAGTCGTACGCCCCCTGCTTCCCGCCGTCGCCCGAGGCCTGGGCGGTGACGATGACACCCCGGTGACTCAGCCGCGCCACGGCGGCGAGGTCGGGGGTCAGGGTGCGGACGGTCTTCTCGTCGGCCAGTTCCACCAGCAGATCGCCGAGGTCGGGACCGGTGTCGTGGGCGGAGAGCACATCGGCGCCCAGGGCCGCGCGGACGTCCTCGCCCACGGGGAGCTCGGTGAGCGGGGCGGTGGGGAAGTCCAGGGTGATCGAACCGTCGGTGGCCGTCTCGGCGGTGAGGATGCCGCTGCGGGTGGCGAAGCGGATGGTGCCGGCGGCCGCGCCGGCGGAGCGCAGCACATGGGCGGTGGCGAGCGTGGCGTGGCCGCAGAGGTTGACCTCGGTGACCGGGGTGAACCAGCGCAGCGCCCAGTCGGCCTCGGAGCTCTCGGGCAGCGGGCGGGCGTAGGCGGTCTCGGAGAGGTTGACCTCGGCGGCGAGTTTCTGGAGCCGGTCGTCGCCCGGGAACGGCCCGGAGTCCAGGAGTACGACGGCGGCGGGGTTGCCCGCGAAGGGCCGGTCGGTGAAGGCGTCGACGATACGAATCCTCATGATCGGCAGCCTAGAAGGCCTGGGCGGCACCGGCCACGGCCAATGGCGGTCGGGTGGCCCGGAAGGAGTCCGGACGGCGAGGACTGACCGGACCGGGCGCGGGCACGAGCCAGAACGCGGCGTACGGCGGTGCGGCACCACGGTGCCGGGCCGCCGCGCGCCTATCCTGGCCGACGCCCCGCGCCATGCCGTCAGCCGCCCTCGCCCGTCCGCGGCCGCGCCGGACGGACGGTGCCGGACGGACGGCACCGGACCGGCGACGGACGGCCGGACCCCTACCCGTACCGCGTCCCACCAGGAGGCCACCGGATGGACCGCGACACCGCGACGGCGGACGCGCAGGCGTCGAGGACGCCTCCGGCCGACGTGCGGCGCCGGCTCCCCCGAACGGACGCGGTGCTCGCCGACCCCCGGCTGGCCGGTGCCGCCCGGCGCCTGGGCCGCGCCCTGGTGAAGTCCGAGGTGGTCCGGGCCCTGCAGCGGGCCCGGGCCGGCGAGATCCCCCCGGAGTCCGTCGCCGACACCGCGGCCGGGGCACTGCCCCCGACGGCCGGAGGACTGCGGCCGGTGGTCAACGCCACCGGGGTGCTGCTCCACACCAACCTGGGCAGGGCCCCGCTGTCGCGGGCCGCCCGGGAGGCGGTGGACGCCGCCTGCGGCCCCACCGACGTGGAACTCGACCTGGCCACCGGCGCCCGCTCCCGGCGCGGGGCCTCCGCCCTGGACGCCCTGTGCGAGGCTGTGCCGCACGCCGAGGCCGCCCATGTGGTGGGCAACGGCGCGGCCGCCCTCGTCCTGGCCGCGACCGCGCTCGCGGCGGGGAAGGAGATCGTCGTCAGCCGGGGCGAGATGGTCGAGATCGGCGACGGCTTCCGCCTGCCCGACCTGCTGGTGTCCACCGGCGCCCGGCTGCGCGAGGTCGGCACCACCAACCGCACCTCGGCCGAGGACTACGCGGCGGCCATCGGCCCGGACACCGGCTTCGTGCTCAAGGTTCACCCCTCCAACTTCCGCATCACCGGCTTCACCCGCTCGGCCTCCGTGGCCGAGCTGGCCCGGATCTGCCCTCCCGGCGTCCCCGTCGTCGCCGACATCGGCTCCGGGCTGCTGCGCCCCGAACCGGCGCTGCCGGACGAGCCGGACGCCTCCGGCTGGCTGCGCGCGGGCGCGTCCCTGGTCACCGCCAGCGGAGACAAGCTGCTCGGCGGCCCGCAGTGCGGCCTGCTCCTGGGCCGGGCCGGCCTGGTACGGCGCCTGGGCCGCCACCCGCTGGCCCGCGCGCTGCGCGTGGACAAGCTGACGCTGGCGGCGCTTGCGGCCACGGTGCGCGGCCCCGCAACCCCCGTCCACACGATGCTCCACGCCGATGTGGAGGGTCTGCGGGTACGCGCCGAGCGGCTCGCCGCCGAACTGCGGGGCGCGGACGCGGACGCACGCGCCGTGGACAGCGAGGCCGCCGTCGGCGGGGGAGGAGCGCCCGGCGTCACCCTGCCCAGCGCGGCCGTTTCACTGCCCGGGGAGTACGCCGGGCCGCTGCGGACGGGCGAGCCCGCCGTCCTGGGACGGGTGGAGGGCGGGCGGTGCCTGATCGACCTGCGCACCGTCCCGCCGGAGCGGGACGCCGATGTGGCGGAGGCCGTGCGGCGGGCGGCCAAGACCGCCGCGAACGGCCCGGGTGAGGAGTGAGCGCGGACGTGCACGTCATCGCCACCGCCGGTCACGTCGACCACGGCAAGTCCACCCTCGTCCGCGCGCTGACCGGCATGGAGCCCGACCGCTGGGAGGAGGAGCGCCGCCGCGGCCTCACCCTCGACCTGGGCTTCGTGTGGACGTCCCTGCCCGGCGCCGGACGGATCGCCTTCGTCGACGTGCCCGGCCACGAGAGGCTGGTCGGCAACATGCTGGCCGGAGTCGGGCCCGTACCGGCCGTCCTGATCGCCGTCGCCGCCGACCAGGGCTGGCAGCCGCAGTCCGAGGAACATCTGGCCGTCCTGGACGCGCTGCGGGTGCGGCACGGCGTGCTCGCCGTCACCCGCGCCGATCTCGCCGACCCCGGCCCGGTCCGCGACGACGCGCTCGCCAGGATCGCCGAGACCTCGCTGGGGAAGGTCGAGGCCGTGCCCGTCAGCGCCGTCACCGGCGCGGGACTGGAGGAGCTGCGCGCCGCCCTGGTCCGGCTGAGCGCCGCGTTGCCCGAGCCCGACCGGGCCGCCGACGTACGGCTGTGGGTGGACCGCTCCTTCACCGTGCGCGGCCGCGGCACCGTGGTGACCGGCACACTCGCCGCGGGCACGATCCGCACCGGCGACCGCCTCGCCCTCGCCTCCGGAGACCGGGCGGTGGTCCGAGTGCGCGGGCTGCAGTCGCTCAAGGAGGACCGCGAGGAGGTGGGCGCGGTCGCCCGCGTCGCGGTCAACGTGCACGGCGCCGGGGCCGACACGCTGCGGCGCGGCGACGCCCTGCTCACCCCCGGCCGCTGGATCACCACCGGTCTGCTGGACGTACGGCTGCACGGCGACCCGGCGGCCGACCTGCCCCGGCACCTGGTGCTGCACGCCGGCTCCGCCGCCGTCCCCGCCACCGTACGGCCGCTGGGGGAGGACACCGCCCGCCTGACCCTTGAGCGCCCGCTGCCGCTGCGGGTGGGCGACACGGCGCTGCTGCGGGATCCCGGGCGGCACCGGATCCCCGCCGGGATCACCGTGCTCGACGTCCGCCCGCCCCGGCTGGAGCGGCGCGGCGCGGGGCGGGCCAGGGCACGAGAGCTGGAGACGGCGGCCGGCACTCCCGACGGTGCGGCCCAGGTGCGGCGCCGGGGACTGGTACGGCGCACCGAACTGCTGGCGATGGGGGTGCGCCCCCCTTGCGAACCCGTCGCCGGGGACTGGCTCGCGGACCCCGGCCACTGGGCAGGGCTGCGGCGCGCGCTGGCGCGGGCAGTGGAGGAGCACGCCGCCCGGCACCCGATGGACCCGGGGCTGCCCGCCGAGGCCGCCCGCCGCGTCCTCGGCCTGCCCGAACGCGCCCTCGTACGGGCTCTGGTGGACGCCGCGCCCCGGCCGCCCCTGGAGCACCGCGACGGCCGGGTCTACGGCAGTGCCGCACGGCCCCGGCTGCCGCCCCGGGTGCGCAGGGCGGTGGACGCCGTACGCGCCGAGCTGCGCGCCGCACCCTTCCGCGCCCCGGAGGCGCACCGGCTGGCGGAGCTCGGCCTCGGCCCGAACGCGATCGCCGCGGCCGCCGCCGCCGGCGAGCTGCTGCGGATCGGCGACGGGATCGTGCTGCTGCCCGGCGCCGACGACCGGGCCGCCGCCCTGCTGGCCCGGCTGGAGCAGCCCTTCACCACCAGTGAGGCGCGCCGCGCCCTGGACACCACGCGCCGCGTCGTGATCCCCCTGCTGGAGCACCTGGACGCACGCGGTCTGACGGTCCGTCTGGACAACACCCGGCGGCGCTGCGAACGCCCCTTCGAACAGGCGGCCGCCGCACCGGACGGCTGACACGCCGCCCGGTGCGGCCGCCGCACCGGCCCACTACGCTCCCTGCGCGAAGCATCAGTGCGAGGAGGGGGCTTGCCGATGTCCGACCACCACTTCGGCGATCAGCGCGGTGATCAGTCAGGCGACCGGCCCGTCGACGCGATCGGCGCGCGGACCGGCACACGTGCGCGCGAGCTCATCAACGACGGGGATCCGCGCGTGGCGGCCGTCGAACGGCAACTGGGCCCGGAACTGGTCGAGCCGCTCCCCCCGGAGCGGCTGCGCTACCTCGCGGCCCTGGCCGTCGCCGTGTGCGACGAGCATGCCGACCGCGACGACGCCGACCGGCCCGCACGGCGCCGGGAGCGCGGCGGGCGCGGGGAGCGCACCCGCTCGGCCCATGCGGAGCGCAGCCGCGCCACCCGTGCGCTCGCGGGCGTCCTGGCAGGGGTGTTCCTGCTCCTGCTGCTGGTCCTGGTCGCCTCGGTGGTCGCCGCGGTGGCCGCCGCCGTCATCGCCCTGTGGCGCGCGGTGCTCTGAATCCGGGTCGCGACTGCCCCGAACGGGCCCGGGAAGTGGTGGGAGCGCGGGGGAGCGGCGAGGCTGGGGAGGGCGACCGAACCCCGAAGAGGTGACTCTCATGCCCGTGCCCCCGATCGACCGCGGCGACCTGGGACTGCTCGTCCTCAGGGCGGGAACGGGCGGTGTCCTGTTCGCGCACGGCGCCCAGAAGCTCTTCGGCTGGTTCGGCGGACACGGCCTGGAGGGTACCCGGGAGGCGATGGAGTACATGGGGTTCACGCCCGGCAGGACGAGCGCGCTCGCCGCCGGACTGGCCGAGGCCGGCGGCGGTGTGCTGCTGGCGCTGGGACTGGCCACGCCGGCCGCGGGAGCGGCGGTCGCGGGGACCATGACGGGGGCGGTGTCGGTCCACGCCCCGGCGGGCTTCTTCGTCACCGAGGGCGGCTACGAGTACCCGGCCTTCCTGGGGTTCGTCGCCACCTGTCTGAGCGTCACCGGCCCCGGGCGCCACTCCCTGGACCACGTACTTGGCCACCGCCTCAACCGCCCCTGGGTGATGGCGGCCGCCTTCGCCGCGAGCACCGCGGCCGCCGCCGTCGTCCTGCGCCGCCGGGCGGGCGCACTCGGCAGCGGACCGGAGCAGGCGACGCCTCCCGGCGCGGGCCCCGTCCCGGACTGACGGCGCCGGGGCCGCTCCCGAGCGGGCGTTCGCCGAACGCCGGGGGCGACGGGGAGCCGGTGTCAGTGGCATGGGGGATCCTCGGTGGTCCGTACCGCCTACAGGAAAGCCTTTCTGATGACGATCCATGTGGCCGGCCGCCGCCGTACGCCCGAATCGCTGGGCAGGACGTTCCCCGGTGCGGAGATCGTCGACGTGACCTCCCGGGCGGAGGAGCCGTGGGTGCGGCTGAGCCCCTTCTTCCCGCACGGCGGCATACCGGTGCCCTTCGCGGTAGGCCTGACGGGCCGGTCGGTGGAGGGCGTCTGGCAGGCGCTCAAGGTCTTCCGCGACACCGACGTCGACCTGTCGAAGCTCGACATCACGACGATGCGCGGGCTGAAGCGGACGGTGCGGCGGTACGGGCCGGTGCTCGGGCACCGCGCAGGTCCGTCGGGGGAGCGGTTGCTGGGGTACGAGGCGGCCCGCCGCCTGGTCTATCTGCCGTCCTACCGGTGGGTTCTGGAGAACCGTGCCGCAGACCTGGTCGAGCGGCTCCGCAGGACGGCCGCGGAGGCGGACGTGGTGCTGCTCGACCACACCACCAACGGCGATGTCGCCGATTTGACGACCCCGCTCTCCCACGCGGCGCTCCTGCGCTCATGGATCGAGGACCGCTGGCCGAGCGAGGAGGAACCACCGGGCGAGGCACCGGATCCGGCGCCCGAACCGGAAGCGGGGGAAGGCGTACGGACGCGGTGAGCGGCGGCGGACCGCCGGCCCGGCGGGCGGCCGGCGGAGGCGGATGGGAATCGAACCCATTTGTATAGCCTTGTGGCCTGAGGTTTCGCCGTAAAACAGGACCAACCGCGTACCAGCTGATATCAACGCGTGCCAACCGGTGCCAGCTGGTGTCCTCCGGGGCGGCCCGGCCCAGAGGGCACGGGAACACACCTGTGGCCCGACCCTGCGAAGGCGGGGCCGGGCCACAGAGCTCGCGGACGGCGGGCGCTCAGTCCTGCAACCGGTGCGCCAGGAGGAGGGCGAGGGGGCCTGCGGGGAGCAGGAAGCGGCCCTCGCGGATGGCGTCGAGGGCGTCCTGCATGGGCCACCACGATAGCTTGTAGTCGGCTTCGGCGAGGGTTAGTTCTTGCGGGCCGAGGGCGAGGTCGCGGGCTTCGAACAGGTGGACGCGGGCGGTGGAACCGAGTGTCATGGCGTACGCGCCGAGCGGTTTCCACCGTTCGGCGGTGACACCGGCCTCCTCCCGCAGTTCGCGGCGCGCGCACGCCAGGGCATCCTCCCCTTCCTCGAAGCGGCCGCCGGGCAGGAACAGGTAGTCGCCGCCGTGGCGGGGGAAGTCGGCGCTCAGCAGGGCGACAAGGCCCTGCTCATCGCGCGCCACGACCACCGAGGCATCGCGCATCGCTTCGCTCATGGCCGTGAGCGTAGCGCTCAGGGGTGTATCCACGCGGCATATGGCACGGTGAAGACCGCCCGGTGTGCGATGCCTCGGCCGTAGAAGCCGTCGTCTCCGTAGGCGTCGCCGTGGTCTGCGCACAGGATGACCAGCCATCGGCCCTTCTCGGCGAGTCCGTCGAGCAGGCGCCCCAGGTGTGCGTCGGCGTATGCGAGGGCGGCGGCCTGGGAGGCGGTGGTGTCGTCGCTGGAGCCGATGTAGTGGCCGTGGGGGACGTGCGTGGCGGAGACGTTGACGAACAGGTACAACGGCTGTCGCCCGTGGTAGAACTCGGCCAGTTCGAGGGCCTGGTCGACCTGGTGGCGTGTGGAGTCCGGCTCCGGGGAGCAGAACTCGGGGCGCCAGTGGTCCTCGTCGAACAGGTCGGGTAGGACCGAGCCCAGCGGTGTCTCCCGGGAGAAGTAGGTGACGCCACCGACGCATACGGTGCGGTAGCCGTGCTGTTTCAGCCCTTGGAGGAGGTTGGCTGCATCGAACAGGAACGTCTCGGGCGGCACCTGTTTGAAGGCGGGTGGCCGGCACTCCCACAGGCGGGGTGGCTGTACGGGCTGGGGCAGCTTGGGCAGGAACCCAGAGAAGAACGCCACGTGGGCGGGCAGCGTGAACGTCCCCGGGGTTTCGCGCCGCTCCCAGTGGCCGTCCGGGAGCAGGCCGGCCAGGCGGGGCGTCATCTCGGCCCCCAGCGTGGCCTGGGCCACGTCGTAGCGCAGCGAGTCGAGGGTGACGAACAGGATGCCGTCGCCGGATTCGA
The DNA here is from genome assembly GCF_054072955.1 of Streptomyces sp. SS8. Classification (NCBI taxonomy): domain Bacteria; kingdom Bacillati; phylum Actinomycetota; class Actinomycetes; order Kitasatosporales; family Streptomycetaceae; genus Streptomyces; species Streptomyces sp. SS8. The sequence continues at coordinate 34,622 of NZ_JBSVCZ010000031.1, read as the reverse complement.
TGATCTCGGCAGCGTTTATCACGGGCGGTCTCCCTGGGTGAGCGGATGGTGCCACAGTTCGATGGAGCCTTTAGCGCTGTCGCTGACGGGGATGGGGACGCGGTCGGCGTCGATCAGAGTCCGGATCTGAGCGAGTCCGCCCGCGTCGTCCAGGACGACGCCCTGGCGGGCGTACAGCCGGATACGCACCTCGGTGGCGTCGCTGTGGTCGGTGCCGGTCAGCCACGCGCCAGGTGTGTCGGGCAGTTCAGCGAGGCCGGCGTGGAACGTCTCCTCGGTCTGTTGGCCCATGTAGTGGACACTGCAGCCGTAGTGCCGGGCGTTGGTGGCGCCGCGGCACAGCCGGTGCGCGAACTCGGTGATCGCCGGGTGGCCGTCGTGGGCGACCACGAGTTGCCGCGCTTGCCGTGTCACGACCAGGCAGGCGCCCAGCCACCAGGCGACGCCCTCGTGGATCTGGCCGGGGAAGCGGCCGGTGGCGCCGCCGTCGCGGATGACGGCGGCGGTGTCGATGGGATTAAGCACCAGGAGCCTCCATCTGGGCGATGATCCAGTCGGCGAGGCCGTCCGGGGTCTGGCCGTTGGTGTCCGCCCACACCGCTGAGGGGTCGGCCGCAGCGACCTGTTCGAAGTTCTCCAGCAGCCGCGCGAGCCGGCCGGGAACATTCAGCAGTTCGAGGTCGTCGCGTTTGGTGTCCTGCTTGGTCGCCAGCCGGGCACGGAGTTGTTCTTCGGAGCAGCGCAGGTAGAAGGTGCGGTTGGGCTGCTCCAGGTAAGGGCGGAACGGCTCGATCAGTCGTGTCACGGTGCCGGTGTCCATGTGGTGTACGGCGGCGTGGCAGGCGATCACGGAGGACAGGTAGCGGTCGGCGATGACGGGGCCGGTCGCGCGGCCTCGGCGCACCACGTCCGAGGCGTGCAGGAGGCCGGACAGGTAGAACCCGAGCTGGGGCAGCGGTCGCAGCTCCTCGTTCACGGTCTTCGACCAGGCGGCGTGAGGGTCGGGGAGGGTGTGCAGCCCGGTCGCTGCGAGCCGGTCGGTCAGGAGCCGGGCGAGGGTGGACTTGCCGATGCCGGAGACTCCTTCCAGCACGATGAACGGGCCGATGGTGCCCTCGCGGCGGGCAGGCCGGTAGGGGACGGGAAGACCGAAGTTCACAGCACCCCCTCCGTGAAGGATGCGACGTGGCCGGCCACGGTGTCCGCCAGACGCCCCGGGTCGCCCAGGTGCGGGCGCACGTCCAGGCGCAGGTCGTCGCGTAGCACGCATGGCTGGATGCCGCCGTTGTGGTCCAGGCGCAGCGCCCAGAACCCCTCGACACAGTCGGTGCGCCGCAGGCAGGTGCCGCACTGGCCGACGTGGTGACGGCCGAGGCCGCGATGGATGACATCGACCTCGATGCCGTCGACGCGGAAGACGCGGCGACCTTGGCCGACGCCGACCACTTCGGTGTGCTCGTCGCTGGTGAGGGTCCGCAAGTGGGCGATGATGCCGTCGGCGGAGACCGCGGAGTCGGCGCGGGCCGCGTTGAAGTCGGTGCCGACCAGCTCGATGAACTGCACGGGCAGACGCCGCTGCAGAGCGAATTCCAAGATCGCCTCTACCTCGTGGGTGTTCTCCTTCTGGAGCAGGCAGTTGAGTTCGACGCGCGGAAAGATGTCGCGCGACACCTCGATCCCGTCGAGAACCGCGTTGATGCCGATGGACGTGTGAGCGATCGCCCGCAGTGACTCGTCCGAAAAGTAGTGCAGCGACACTTTCACCTTGTCCAGGCGCGTGTCGGCCAGCCACGACCGGTGTGTCCGTACGCGGGTGCCGTTGGTGATCAGGGTGTAGGCCCCGTCGGTCCCCTGCTCGGGCAGGTCCTCCAGCACGGGACGGGCGAAAGGCGAGGTGAGCGGTTCACCACCAGTGAAGTACACCCGCTTCAGGCCGCGGTCCATGAGCGTGCGGATGACGGTCAGGTAGTCGTCGGCGCTGAGTTTCCGTTCCCGCGGCTGCCGGGTGCGATCTGCCCGGGTCAGAGGCGGAGGGACATCGCCCTCGTTGTGGCAGAACCAGCAGGCGATGTTGCAGCGCGGTGTGAGGGAGATCCGGAGCTGGCCGCGTAGGGCAGCGAAGTTGTGCAGGGCCGTGTAGTCGGTGGTGGACGAGGCGAGCGGGGGATGCATCGTTGGCCTCCAGAGGATGAGGGCTCGGGAATGCAGAGGGACATCTCAGAAGGACGCTGCCGCGTTCTCCTGTGAGGGTGGTGTGACCGGCCAGGACCTGGGAGTAGCGGCCCTATGTGCGGGCGGGGGTGGTGATGTGGTCGTGGAGGCTGCCGGCGAGCCTGGCCATCGCGTAGCCGACCTCGCCGTGATCGGCTTCCCGGTCGGCGGTGACCAGCAGGCGGCTGCCCTCCACGCCCGCGCACACCAGCAGCGCGACGGCACCGAGGTCGATCACCACCACGTTCAGGGACAGTTCCTCGGCCGCGTTGGGCTGGAGGAGCCGCGCGGCGCCGTCGGCCAGCCCGGACAGGCCGGAGGCCAGGGCCGCCAGCCGGTCGGCGGCGGCCTCGTCCAGGCCGGACCACGACTTCGCCAAACCGTCGGACGACAGCAGAACCGCGCTACGGGTGTGGGGGACGCGCTCCACGAGGCACTGGAGGGCCCAGTCGAAGCTGTCCAGGAGGAAGGCTGCGGGAGTGGTAGGCATGCTCGGTGTTCTCCTGGTAATGGGGTGGAGGCCTGGCGCCTGCCCCGGGCTGCGGGCCGCAGGGGATTCGGAACTTCCGTTGCCGGGGGCAGGGGTCGTGAGGCGGCCGGGCGGGCGGTGCGGGGCGATGGTCTGCCCGTCGGGCAGCAGCTCACCGGTGTCCTCGAACGTCAGGACGCCGTTGCACAGCAGCGACCAGCCCTGTTCGGGCCGGTGTACGGCGAGGTGGGCGGCCTCCCGGTCGGGGGAGTCGGCGGGCGGGCACGGGGGCGTGTGCCGGCACATGGGCGGTCATCCCTTTCAGGCGGGGTCGGTGAGTTCGACGAGGTTCACGGGGGTGCAGCCGTACAGGGCCACGACCTGCCGGTGGGCGAGGGTCCAGGCGAGCGCGGGGGCGTCGTAGGAGACATCCACCAGCCCCTCGGAGGGGAGAGGCCGGACGAAGTAGGGGTGGTGGACGATGCCGGCGACACCCCACGGGACGGCGTCGCGCACCCACGCGGCGACGTGCCCTCTGGCCAGGTAGGGGCACTCGCGTACGGCGATGTGGGCGCAGGGCACGCACACCGGCGGTGACGTGGTCCGCTCGCCTTCGAGGACCGGGCGGCCCACATCCTTGACCAGGAACAGAAACCGCTCGCCGACCGCGCCGGTCACCGTGGTCGTCCCGCAGACCTGGCACAACAGGTCACTCATCGCGCGGCGCTGCCGCTGCACATGGACCGTCTCGTACTGAGGGCGGCCCTTCCCCGGACCGGGGAACTGCCGGGCCCACAGCGCGCCGCGCCAGTCGTGGCCGTAGGAGGTGGCGTCCCCGTCGGGAAAGCCGAGGCGGCCGCCGCCGAGGGCGACCCGGACGGGCCGGGGGTGGACCATCGGCTCGCCGGACCAGGCGGCGATGTAGGGCACCACGCTCATCCGCTCGGCGAGGCGCGTGGGGCGGCTGTCGTCGGGTGTCGTGCGGGTTCCGCTCACCGGGCGGCCTCCTCCGCCGCGGCGCGGGCGGCGGTGTAGGCGTCCCGCAGGGCGGGCCCTTCGGTCAGTGTCCCGGTGGTGGGGCGCACGATCCATGACCGGCCTCCCAGGTGGCGGGGGTCGGTGTAGTCCGGGTGCGGCAGCGGCACCAGGGTGTGGTCGGGCAGGCGCGTGCTGGCGGGGGCACTCCAGCCGTCTGCCGAGCCGGGTGCGAGGAGGAAGTCCACCCCGAGCGGGGTGGCCAGGACGGGCCCGAGCGGTGCGCGGGCCGCGCGCAGCCGCCGCACCGTCGCATGCGCGGTGCCGGTGGGCAGGCGTACCACGTCCCAGGCGAGCCCGGCCGGCGCCTCGCCCAGCGCCCCGTGCTCCCAGGCGCGCAGCACATCCGGGGCGCGGCCGGTCGGCCGCAGCCACCCCAGCTCCAGGGGGCCGAGGATCAGGTCCGACAGGTCCACGGCGGGACGCGCCAAAGTCGTGGGCGGGGGCGGGTTCACGGGTCGTGGTGCCTTTCGGTCAGGTGGTACGGGAGGAGGGCCCCGCGGCGGCGGGCCCGGGGGTCGGTCGGCCGGCCGCGGGGCGGTTCAAGAGAGCTGGCTGCTACCAGCCGAGGAAGAAGACGGCGAGGGGCCACAGCCACCAGACGGCAAGGCCGAGGATCACCAGCACGATCGCGAGGGCACCGGGGTTGGCCTTGACGGTCAGGTACGCGCAGCCCAGCCGGCCGGGCTGCCCGGTCCTCCTCGCGCTGCCGGGCGTCCGGGGTGTGTCACCGGGCACGGTCGCCCCTCCCGGTCAGCAGCAGCCGCGGCCGGTGCCGGCGGCCGCACGGGGGACGGCCGTTGACCTCCGCCAGGCGCAGGAACCGCACCGGGCGGGCCTGCCAGGTGAGTTCCTGGATGCCGGGGTAGAGGGTCAGCGAGCAGTCGCCGTGCTCACACAGCCGGGCGCACGCCCTGGTCGAGCCGGGTCCGTCCACCCACCAATCCAGCACAAACGTGGATTGCTGCGGGCCGAGTACGCAGGCCACGGTGCGTACCCCGGCCCGGATCCACCGGAGCGCCGCCTCGGGGTCCGGGGCCGCGTACCCGTCCCGGCGCGTGGCCGTTCCCGGCGCGCCCGAGTAGGTGCTGATCGCCTCGCACCACACGCCCGGCCGGGCCAGCGGGACGGGACAGGAGGAGGCGGTCAACGGGCCGGCCTCCCCTCGTGGTCGAGGTGCCGCAGCGGCCACCGGCAGTCCAGTGCCAGCAGCCGCACCTGGTCCACCGCCGAGCGCAGCCCCTCTCCCAGTCCTTTACGGGACTGGGCTGCGGCAGCGGCTGCCCGGGAGGACCCGGCAGGCGCGGCGGGCTGCAGCACCTGAAGGTGGTGCTGCAGCTCGGCTTCAAGCGCCTGGAGGCCCTCGTAGCGGGGAGGGACACACCCTGCGGCCATGGCCCGGTCGATGGCGTCTGTGACGGGGCGACTGGCGGCAGGGGAGGCGGGCACGCGCAACGTCATGATCGGCTCCGTGTGATGCTCTGTGCGCTGACCGTCACAGGATGCCGACATGGCAACGCCCGAACTGTCAGTGTTGAATGACAGCTCGGGTCAGAACCTTACGTGGAGTTAGATACCCAGCCAGGTACCGTAGTTGGCGAACGTATGCGGCAGCCGACGATGAGCGGACATCAGCGATGCGTAGGTCTCACGAACCAACGGGTGGTACTTCGTCTGCTGAGGCGATACCTGCCGCGCCTCCTGCAACGACCGGAAAGCGGCGTCAGTGCGGCCGGTCCACAACTGCGCCCGGGCCACCTCCGCCAGATGGTGGCTCCTCCGGGATGCCGGCCAGGAAGCCGGCACTGTCACCGTGGCCGCGGCCTCCAGCGCCTCGGGGAACATGTCCCGCTCGGCCAGGCTCGCCACCCGGTGCACGCCGACGTTCGTCGGTCCGAACGCGAGCCAGTGCACGGTCGTGGCCTCGCCGGTCTCCCGCGCGATGCGCTCCGCCTCGTCCAGGTGCTCGTCGGCGGTAGAGCCGTCCTGTGCCCGCGCGCCGAGGACCGCCGCGCCCAGGTGCAACTGCCCGCGAACCACCTGGCGCTCACGGCTGGCCGGTGTGTGCTCCAGCATCGCCAGACCGGACCGCACCAGGCGCTGACCGATCAAGTAGTGACTGGCCCGCAGGTGCACCAAGGCACGCATGTACTGGCGGATGGCGGCCATCACCGGGTCACTCGCGCGCTGAGCCGCCCAGTCCATCCGGTCCAGCGCCACCGTGCTCAGGTCGACGTGCCCGAGTTTCCCTGTCACGTCGTAGGCGGTGCGGTAGGTCGACGCGAGGATGCGCCACGCCCGGTCGGAGCCGTCGGTGTGTGCGGCCGCTGTGGCTTCCACGATCAAGCCGGGAAGGTCAGCCGCTGCCCGCTTCAGGTTTCCTTCACGCACTTGGGCGCACAGCTGCTCGGTGTCCGCGTGGAGGTCGTCCAGGCCACGCGGTGCCGGATCGTCGTCACTGCCGATGTCGTACAGGTCCAGCGCCTCACGGATCGGCTGTATCAACCTGTCGAGCTGATCCCGGCGCAGTTCGTCCAAGTAGGGCTGGCCGGTCAAGTCCGTCACTGGGATGGACAGGGCACGGGCCACCGCGCCGGTCACAGACGGACTCGCGGACATCAGCCCCTGCTCCACCTTGGCGATGGTGGACTGGCTGAGGCCCGCCAGTTCGGCCAGCTGGCGCTGAGTCACGTGGCGTAGTTTCCGGGCCCGCGCGATACGGGCACCGGTGCGCTCGTCATAGGGAACAGGCATACTGGTCTCCAAGTTCTGGCGCTGACACCCAGAACCGTACCCACCGGGCCCGCCCGCGGTGTGCCAAACGGCCCCCTACTTCGGTAGGGGGCCGTCGTGGTGAGACTCGGCGGGTCACCCCTGCACCACCGCCCGGCCGCTGAGCCGGAACGCCCGCGCGAGCGCCTGGTCGACCAGCCCGCCGGTGAACAGGCGGCGGGTGTCGCGCATCCCCCGGTACTCGATCGACGCGACGACCAGGTCCGGGTCGGCGGCGGCCGCCGCGCGCAGCTCCACGACCGTGCCGCGGGGGATCGCCTCCACCGGGACCAGCGCGGTCGCCCCCGCCACGCCGCCGGGGCCGGTGTCCGCGCACGCCGCGAGGAATGCCGGCGTCGGCTCGGTCGGCGCCCCCGGCCCGCCGACACCGCTCGGGTCGCCGCCCCGCCCGTCGGGCCGGGCATGACCCGCCGCCGCTACGCGCGACTGCTGCGGGAGGTGTGCGTCGGCGCCTGAGTAGCAGCCGAGACCCTGCTCCTCGTGCAAAGGCGACGCGAGCCGCACCGAGGAACCAGACCGGTGAAAGGGGCCTCATCGCGGACGTGGTGCTGCTCGACCACACCACCAACGGCGATGTCGCCGATTTGGCGACCCCGCTCTCCCACGCGGCGCTCCTGCGCTCCTGGATCGAGGGCCGCTGGCCGAGCGAGGAGGAACCACCGGGCGAGGCACCGGATCCGGCGCCCGAACCGGAAGCGGGGGAAGGCGTACGGACGCGGTGAGCGGCGGCGGACCGCCGGCCCGGCGGGCGGCCGGCGGAGGCGGATGGGAATCGAACCCACCTGCCCGAGATCCTCGGGCACCTCGGTTTTGAAGACCGGGAGGGCCACCAGGCACCCTTACGCCTCCATACCGCCGGGGCACTCGTGCCCGCATGTGGATCATCCAAACGCCGCCGCTCGGGGGGAGTCAATCTCCTCCCGCGGCGTTTCGGCCGGTGACCGCGGGGCAGTCAGTGCCCCGACATCCGGCACGGGGGCGGTGAGGGAGGATCGCGATGTACACCCGGAACGAGACGGACGGCCACCGGGACGGCGGTGCGGTGGAGACACCCGTACGGCTGACCCGCTACGCCCACGGCGGCGGCTGCGCCTGCAAGATCCCGCCCGGCGAACTGGAGGAGGCCGTGGCCGGGCTGACGGGCATCCAGCCCACCACCGAGCCCGCCGGTGAGCTGCTGGTCGGACTGGACACCGGCGACGACGCGGCCGCCGTGCGCCTGCCCGGGCCGGAGGGCGGTCCCGCCGTCGTCGCCACCGCCGACTTCTTCACCCCCGTGGTGGACGACCCCTACCACTGGGGGCGCATCGCCGCCGCCAACGCGCTGTCGGACGTGTACGCGATGGGCGGCCGGCCCCTGGTGGCGGTGAACCTGCTGGGCTGGCCGCGCGGAAAGCTGCCGTTCGAGCTGGCACGGGAGGTGCTGCGCGGCGGGCTGGAGGTCGCCGCGCAGGCGGGCTGCCACGTCGGCGGCGGCCACAGCGTCGACGACGTCGAGCCCAAGTACGGCATGGCCGTCACCGGGATCGCCGACCCGGACGCACTGCTGCGCAACGACGCAGGGCGGCCGGGGATGCCGCTGTCGCTGACCAAGCCGCTGGGCCTGGGCGTGCTCAACAACCGGCACAAGGCCACCGGCGAGTTCTTCGGGCACGCGGTGGAGACCATGGCGGCCCTCAACCGGGACGCGGCACGGGCGGCCCTGGCGGCCGGCGCGCGGTGCGCCACGGACGTCACCGGCTTCGGCCTGCTGGGCCACCTGTACAAGATGGCGCGCGCCTCGGGGGTGAGCGCCGTGGTGGACTCATCGGCCGTCCCCTACCTGGACGGGGCGTGGGAGGCGGTGCGCGACGGCTACGTCAGCGGCGGCACCCGCCGCAACCTCGAATGGGTCGCCCCGCACACCGACTTCGGCTCCGCGGACGAACACACCCGGCTGCTGCTGGCCGACGCCCAGACCTCCGGCGGCCTGCTGGTGGCGGGGGAGATCCCCGGCGCGCCCGTGATCGGAGAGCTGGTCCCGGCCAGGGAGCACACGCTGGTGATCCGCTGACGGGCGCCGCCGGAACACGGGCCGGACCCCGCCGGGATCCCGCGGGGGCGGCACGGAAAGGCGCATGCCGCCCCCGCGGGCCGTCACATGCCCCGGCCCGTCTCCTCCGTGATCCCCGACCGCACCCGGTACTCGCGCACCAGATCCAGCAGCTCCGGCCCGCGCGGCCGCCGCCCCGGCCGGATGTCGCACGCCAGCGCCTTGGTCTCCTGGATGTGCACGTTGGGGTCCAGCGACACGTGGAGCAGCTCGTTCGCCGAGTCCCCGCGCGAGTAACCGTTGGAACCCCAGTGGTAGGGGAGCCCGATCTGGTGCAGGGTCCGGCCCTGCACGGTGATCGGCGACACCCGGTCGGTCACCATCACCCGGGCCTCGATCGCGGAGCGGGCACTGATCACCGTGGCCCATCCCATGTGCTCCAGTCCCCGCTCGGCCGCCAGCTCCGGCGATACCTCGCAGAAGAACTCCGGCTGGAGTTCGGACAGGTACGGCTGCCACCGGGACATGCCGCCCGCGGTGTGGTGCTCGGTGAGCCGGTAGGTGGTCGCCACGTACGGGAACACCTCCGAGCCCGGCTCCGCGCCGACGGGCTGGTACCGGTTGACCGGGTGCGGCTTCCCCAGCACCCGGACCGGGTTGCGCTGCTGGCGGTAGAGCGGGTTGGTGAACGGTGTCTCCTGCGGTTCGTAGTGCGCCGGCAGCGGCCCGTCCAGCAGGCCGGCCGGCACGTACAGCCAGGCCTTGCCGTCGGCCTGCATGATGAAGGCGTCGGTGCCCGACAGGGCGTCGGGGCCCTCGGCGTCCTCGGCCGGTACGTGGTCCGGGCGCCGCTCCTTGGGGAAGTCCGGGACGTCGTGCCCGGTCCACCGCCCCTTCTCCTCGTCCCACCACACCAGCGCCTTGCGCTCGCTCCACGGCCTGCCCTCGGGATCCGCCGACGCCCGGTTGTACAGGATCCGGCGGTTGGCGGGCCAGGCCCAGCCCCACTCGGGCGCCACCCAGTTCTGCCGCTCCCCCGGTTTGCGGCGCGCCGCCTGGTTGACGCCGTCGGCGTAGACGCCGCAGTAGATCCAGCAGCCGCACGCCGTCGAGCCGTCTCCCCTGAGCTGGGTGTAGGAGGACAGCGGCCCGCCCTCGGCGTCGAAGCCGTTGATCTCGGCGAGGACGGCCTCGGCGTCCGGCTCGGCATTGTCGCCGTGGACCGGGTAGTCCCAGGTCAGGTCCAGGACCGGACGGTCCCTGTCGTCGGTGGACCCGGCCAGCTTCTCCCGGATGATCCGCCCGAGGTGGTACATGAACCACAGGTCGCTGCGCGCGTCCCCGGACGGTTCCACCGCCTTGTGGCGCCACTGGAGCATGCGCTGGGTGTTGGTGAAACTGCCGTCCTTCTCGGTGTGGGTGGCCGCGGGCAGGAAGAACACCTCGGTGCGGATGTCCTCGGTGCGCAACTCGCCCGACTCGATCTCGGGGCCGTCCTTCCACCAGGTGGCGCTCTCGATCAGGGAGAGGTCACGCACCACCAGCCAGTCCAGGTTCGCCATGCCCAGGCGCTGCATCCTGCCGTTGGCGGAGCCGACGGAGGGGTTCTCGCCCATCAGGAAGTAGCCCTCGCAGACCCCGTCCAGCTGGTTCTGCACGGTGGTGTAGGTGTCGTGCGAGCCGGTCAGGCGGGGCAGGTAGTCGAAGCAGAAGTCGTTCTCCTGTGTGGCGGCCTCTCCCCAGTACGCCTTGAGCAGGCTCACCAGATACTCGCGCATGTTGCCCCAGTAGCCCCGCTTGCCCGCCTCGGCGTCGACGAAGGTGTCCAGGTCGGTGCCGGTGTGGGCGTGCGGCATGGGGATGTAGCCGGGCAGCAGGTTGAACAGCGTCGGGATGTCGGTCGATCCCTGGATCGAGGCGTGCCCGCGCAGGGCGAGGATTCCGCCGCCCGGGCGCCCGATGTTGCCCAGCAGGGTCTGGAGGATCGCCGCGGTCCGGATGTACTGCACGCCGACCGTGTGCTGGGTCCAGCCGACGGCGTAGGCGAGCGCCGTGGTGCGGTCCCGGCCGGAGTTCTCGGTGATCAGCTCGCAGACCTGGAGGAAGGCGTCGCGCGGTACGCCGCAGACCTCCTCGACCAGCTCGGGCGTGTACCGGGCGAAGTGCCGTTTGAGTACCTGGAAGACGCAGCGCGGGTCGCTGAGCGTCTCGTCCCGCCGGGGCTTGCCCTCGCCGGGGTCGGCGCCGCCGGAGCCGTGGGACTCGCCGCGGGCCTCCTCGGAGAGCTCGTCGGCGCTCTCGTCGGAGGACGCCTCGTCCTCTCCGCCGGTGTCCGGGTAGTTCTGCTCCCGGTGCCCCGAGGCGGCCTGCGCCCGCATCCCCTCGTACTGCCAGGTGCTCGCGTCGTACATGCGGTGCTCCGGGTCCAGTCCGGAGAAGACACCGTCGAGGTCCTCGGTGTCACGGAAGTCCTCGCGCAGGATGACCGGTGCGTTGGTGTAGGCCAGCAGGTAGTCGCGGAAGTACTTCTCCTCGCTCAGGACGTGGTTGACGATCGCGCCGAGGAACGCGATGTCACTGCCCGCGCGCAGCGGCACATGGACGTCGGACAGCGCGCTGGTGCGGGTGAACCGGGGGTCGACGTGGATCACCTTCGCGCCCCGGGCCTTGGCCTCCATCACCCACTGGAACCCGACCGGGTGGCACTCGGCCATGTTCGAGCCCTGGATGACGATGCAGTCCGAGTTCTGCAGGTCCTGCTGGAAGGTGGTCGCGCCGCCGCGGCCGAACGAGGTCCCCAGACTGGGGACCGTGGAGGAGTGTCAAATACGTGCCTGGTTCTCGATCTGTACGGCGCCCAGCGCCGTGAACAGCTTCTTGATCAGGTAGTTCTCCTCGTTGTCGAGCGTGGCGCCGCCCAGGCTCGCGAAGCCCATGGTGCGCCGCACCCGCTTGCCGTCGTGCTCCTCCTCCCAGCCCGACCGGCGCGACTCGATCACCCGGTCGGCGATCATGTCCATCGCGGTGTCCAGGTCCAGCCGCTCCCACTCGGTGCCGTACGGCCGCCGGTACAGGACGTGTCCGGCGCGGGCGGAGCCGGTGGTCAGCTGGAGGCTGGCGGCGCCCTTGGGGCACAGACGCCCCCGCGAGACAGGGGAGTCGGGATCCCCCTCGATCTGGGTGACCTTCCCGTTCTCGACGTAGACGTTCTGGCCGCAGCCGACCGCGCAGTAGGGGCAGATGGACTTCACCACCCTGTCGGCGGTCTCCACCCGCGGCGTCAGGTTCGCGGTGTGCTCGCTGCTCGCCGCGGCACCGCGGCCCAGCGGGTCGTCACCGGTGAGCTGCCGGTAGACCGGCCAGGAGTTGATCCAGGTTCGGATGCCCACGACTGCCGTCCTCGCTGAACTAGTGCCACTGGTCCGTGTGCGACCGCCCGTGCCGCCCCCCGTCGGGGGACGGCACGGGCCACCCTGTCACCGGCTCTCCGGGGTACCCGGGGCCGCGCCCGCCAAACCGGCTTTCACACCGCCGTTCCGTCGTCCCCACCGCCCGTGCCGTTCCCGTCGCCCCCGCCGTCCGCACCGTCGCCGGCGTGCTCGCGGCGGCGCTCCCGGGCCCTGGCCCGCAGCCGTTCGCGCTGGGGCACGACCGTGTACTTGGGGTCCTCGGCGGACGCCACGCCCGCGGTGAAGACGCCGAACCGCAGGGCCGCCGAACCGGCCAGCAGGGCGACGCCCGAGAGCGCCGCGGCCGTCCGGCTGCGCCGTCCGGCCAGCAGCCCGGCGGCCGCGCCGGCCGCGGTGAGCACCTTGGAGGCGCGCATCAGGGCTCCCGGCCTGCCGCGCTCCAGCGGCTCGGCGGCCAGCCCCATGCGGCGGGTCATCACCGCCGTGGCCCCCAGTTCGAGCGCGGCCCCGAAGACGGCGGCCCGGCGGGCCGGGCCGGCCTGCTCCACGGGAGCGGCCAGCATGCCCAGCCCGGCGGCCGCCGCCGCCCCCGAGCCGGTGAAGACGAAGGGCAGTTCGCGGTAGCCCTCGTGCCAGGACGGCACGGCCGTGTCGGCGATCAGCACGGCCGTGTAGGAGGCGACGGCCGGGCCCAGCACCGCCGCGCCGACGGTGGCCGCCGCGCCGGAACGCCGGAACAGACCGGTCACATCGGTGACGGCGGACACCCCGGCGAGCGGGCCGTAGGCGGCCAGGAGCCAGGACCCCATGCTCATGGGCGAGGTGGGCTTGGCGACCCGCAGCATGTTGTAGAAGCGTCCCGGGCGGCCCAGATCGTGGATCAGGGCCACCGTGGAGGCGGAGACGGCCCCCAGCGCCCCGATCTTCGCCGACCGGGCCAGGACGCGGCGCCCGGTGGCGTGCGCCCCGGCGGCCAGCAGCGAGGAGCCCCCGGCCAGGCCTCCCAGGAAGAGGTAGCCCGCGATGTCGAGGGTCTTCCAGGTGGGCCGGTTGAGGATCGGCATGCCGTAGTACGAGGTGAACTCGGCCTCAGGGACGACCGGCTGCTCTCCGCGCCGGCGCCTGCGGCGGTGCCTGCCGCCGCCCTGGCCGGTCGCGGCCGTCCGGCCGGGGCGCTCGCCGTCCGTCTCCGCTCCGCCGGGGCCGCCGGGGGTGACCGGGCCCGGCATGTTCGGCTCGGGGGTGCTCACCGGCGCCTCCCCGCGAAGCAGGCGGCCACTCCGGCGGCCATCGTCGCCGCCGCGACCGCCGCGTGGCGCCACATCGACGGCAGGTCACGGGTGGTCACCACCGGATCGGGCGGCATGCCGTAGGTCTCCGGTTCGTCCAGCAGCAGGAAGAAGGCGCCGTCACCGCCGACGCCGTCCTCGGGGTCCTCGCCGTACAGCCGGGCGTCGGGCACGCCCGCGGCGTGCAGTTGCGCGACCCGGGCGGCGGCCCGCTCCCGGAGCTCGTCCAGCGGACCGAACTGGATGGAGTCGGTGGGGCACGCCTTGGCGCAGGCCGGCTCCATCCCCGCGCCCAGCCGGTCGTAGCACAGGGTGCACTTCCAGGCGCGGCCGTCGTCCTTGCGCTGGTCGATCACCCCGTAGGGGCAGGCCGGGACGCAGTAGCCGCAGCCGTTGCAGATGTCCTCCTGGACGACGACGGTGCCGAACTCGGTGCGGAACAGCGAACCCGTGGGGCACACGTCCAGACAGGCCGCGTGGGTGCAGTGCTTGCACACGTCCGATGCCATAAGCCAGCGCAGCTCGGTGCGCCCGTCGGGCGCGATGGGGGAGATCTCGCCGGTGGGGGCGCCCGGGCCGGCCCCGGCCCGGGCGCCCGGCTCAGAGGTTGTGGCGCCCAGGCGCTGCGCGGCGGCGAAGACGTCGAAGTCGCCCATGCCGTCCGTGCCATCGGCACTGCCCAGGGCTCCGTGCGCCACGCCCGGCTCCTGGCTCCCCAGGGGCTTGCGCTGCTCGATGAAGGCCACATGCCGCCAGGTGGAGGCGCTCAGCCCCTGGGAGTTGTCGTAGGACATACCGGTCAGCTCCAGGCCGTCCTCGGGCACGGCGTTCCACTCCTTGCACGCCACCTCGCAGGCCTTGCAGCCGATGCAGATCGAGGTGTCGGTGAAGAAGCCCACACGCTGCGGGTGGTCGCGGTGGCCCGCGGCCCCCGCCACGTCCGGCTGTGCGCCGTGGAGCAGTCCCCCCGAAGTGGACGGTCCGGTATCCCCGGTCTGTGCGGCGGTGTCGGTCATGGAGCCCCTGTCTCCTTCCAGTGCACCTGTCGGCGGCTGTGCCGACCACGAGTCCCCGGGAGGCGGCCGGACGAAACGGGGCCGTCCGTTCCTCCGTCCGGGGAAGGAGGCGGCGGGCCGCGCACCCCGCCCCTGGGGGGATGCGCGAATGGGTCGTGGCGCGGATGCCCGGACGCCGGCGGGGTGATGGAGTGGGGAGCGTGCACAGTCATACGTCCCGCCCGGGCATCGCCGGGCGGAGGCCGAAGGTCTGCGCCGCGCTCGCCCCGGGGCCGGCGGCGGCGCTGTCGAGCGCGCGCCGCCGCGCCGTGCGGGACGGGGACCGGCAGGTCGACACCGCCCATCTGCTGCACGGCCTGGTCGAGTCGGACCCGGCCGTACGCGCGGCTCTGGGCGGTACGGCGCGCCTGACGCGGGTCCTCGGCTATCTGGCGCAGCGCAGCATCGGCTACGGGCTGCGCTGGCAGCGGGCTGTCGAGGACGCGGCGGGTGCGGCGGGTGGGGCGGCCGCGGAGGCACCGGTCGCCGCGCCGGGCGGTGCCCCCGGCTGGTCCCCCGCCGCCGCGGCGGCGCTGGAGGACGCGCCCCGCCGGGCACGGGCACGGGGTGGCGCACGGGTGGAGGGCGTGGACCTGCTGGACGCGCTGCTCGCCGATCCGTGCTGCCGGGCGGTGGAGGTGCTGCGCCGCGCGGGCGCCGTACCCGTACCCGGTCCCGGCTCCGCTTCCGCCCAGGCCTTCGCGGGAACGGTGGCGCGGGGTGCCGGGGACCGCCCCCTGCGGCTCTGTCAGGGGCGCAGCCGCTGACACACCTGTCGGGCGCTGGCATGATGGGCCGGTGCATGCCCCGACATCCCCGCCCGCCCCTTCGAGGGCGAGTGCCGGCCTCACCCTCGCCCTCGTCTCCGCCGTCGCCTTCGGCGGCTCCGGCCCGGCGGCGAAACCGCTGATCGACGCCGGGCTCGACCCGCTGCACGTCACCTGGCTCAGGGTCGCGGGCGCCGCCGTCGTGCTGCTGCCGCTGGCCTGGCGCCACCGCGGCCTGCTGCGGCGGCGTCCGGCGCTGCTGGCCGGGTTCGGGCTGCTGGCCGTCGCGGGCGTGCAGGCGTGCTACTTCGCGGCCATCTCCCGCATCCCGGTCGGAGTCGCCCTGCTGGTGGAGTACCTCGCGCCCGCGCTGGTGCTGGGCTGGGTGCGCTTCGTCCAGCGCCGCCCGGTGAGCCGGGCGGCGGGGGCCGGGGTGGTGCTCGCGGTCGGCGGCCTGGCGTGCGTGGTGGAGATCTGGGCCGGACTCGGCTTCGACGTCTGGGGGTTGCTGCTGGCGCTGGGCGCCGCCTGCTGCCAGGTCGGCTACTTCGTCCTGTCCGACCACGGGACCGGCGGCAGAGGCCAGGAGCCCGGCAGGGGCGCGGCCCCCGATCCGCTGGGCGTCATCGCCCACGGGCTGCTCATCGGCGCGCTGGTGCTCACCGCCGTCGCCCGGCCCTGGGAGATGGAGTGGTCGGTGCTGGGCAGCCGGACCGGGCCGGCCGGTCTCGGCGGCGTCCAGGTGCCCGCGGCCGTACTGCTGGGCTGGATCGTGCTGGTGGCGACCGTGGCCGCCTATCTGACCGGGGTGATATCGGTGCGCAGGCTCTCGCCGCAGGTGGCGGGGGTGGTGGCCTGCCTGGAGGCGGTGGTGGCCACCGTGCTGGCCTGGGTGCTGCTGGAGGAGCGGTTGTCGGCGGTCCAGTTGTTCGGCGGAGCCGTGGTGCTGGCGGGCGCGTTCATCGCGCAGCGCGCCACCCCCGCGAGTCCCCCCGCGCCACCGGCCGGGCCGGTGGCCGCGGAGGGCGGCGCGGGCGGGGCCACGAGTGAGGGAGGGCGCGCGGGGCAGCGGTTGTCGCAGGACGTGCCCGCGCCGTAGGGTGCGGGCATGCATTTGACCGTACTGCCCCCGCCCGCCGCCTAGGGCGGGCTGCCGAGGAGTACCGCGCGGGGCGCCGACGCCGCCGCGCAGGTCATCGCTGCCCGCGTACGGGACCACATGACAGCTTCCCGACGTACGCGGAGAACTCACACGTGTCGAAACCCACTTCTGCCCTGTCCACCGCCGCGCCCACCGGTGGAAGCGGTAATTCCGCAAGCGGTTCCGCCCCGGCCGACGGGCTGTCCGTCGGGCGCGGGCTGCTCTACCTGGTCGTCGCCGGAGTCGCCTGGGGCACCGCCGGAGCCGCGGCCGCCCTGCTGTACCGCGCCAGCGACCTGGGGCCGATCGCCCTGTCCTTCTGGCGCTACGTCGGCGGGATCGTCCTGCTGCTGGCGTTCCTCCCCCTGCGCCGCACCGCCCGCGCCGCCGGTCAGGGGCGCACCACCCCGGCCGCGCCCGAGCCGCGGCGCCGCCGGGTGGGGCGGATCGTGGCCACCGGACTCGGTCTGACGCTCTTCCAGACCGCCTACTTCGCGGCCGTCCAGGCCACCGGGCTCGCCGTCGGCACGGCCGTCACCCTCGGCGCCGGGCCCGTGCTGATCGCGCTCGGGGCCCGGCTGACGATGGGCGAGCGGCTCGGACGCGACGGCCTGGCGGCCGTGGCCGGCGCGCTGGCCGGCCTGGCGGTGCTGTACCTGGGCGGCGACGAGAGCACGGTGCGGCCGCTGGGCGTCGGCCTCGCGCTGCTGTCCGCCTCCGGCTACGCCGCCATCACCCTGTTGACCCGGTGGATGGGCCGCAACGGCGCTGGCGGCGACCCGTACTCCACCACCACCTGGGCGTTCGGCGTCGGCGCGGTGTGCCTGCTGCCGCTGGGACTGGCCGAGGGCCTGCTGCCGCACACCGCCGAGGACCCGGTGCGGGTGCTGCTCCTGCTGGCGTACACCGCAGCGGTGCCGACGGCGCTGGCGTACGCGTTGTACTTCGCGGGGGCGGCGGTCGTACGGTCGGCGACCGCCTCGGTGATCATGCTCATCGAGCCGGTGAGCGCGGCCGTGATCGCCGTGGCGCTGCTGGGCGAGCGGCTGACCGCGGCGACCGTGGCGGGCACCGCGCTGCTGCTCACCGCCGTGACGGGGCTGGCGATCGCCGAGGCACGCCTGGCCTCCGGGGCGCGCCGGGCGGCCGCCGAGGGCGCGGGTGTCGGGGGCACCGGAGGCGTCGGAGGCGGAGCCGGGGCGTGACAGCCGGAGGGTGACAGCCGGGGCGCGGGCGGAGGAACCGCTTACACCTCCGTCCCGCGTCCGGGCAGCACGGAGGCCGGGCAGGCGCTGCGGCGCTTCGCCCGTGGTGGACCCGAGCACCCCGCCCGCCGGGCCCTCGAAGAGCCGGAACAGCGCGAACACTGCGCCGCACTACGGCAAGGACGGCGCCCTGACCGCGCTGTTCCGGTCGAACGTCAACCCGTGCGGCACCTTCCGTCCCGACATGGACAGCCGTCCGCCCCGCACCCGAGATCCATGCCGTGGCGTCGCATAATCGTGTGGAACATCCGGCACCGCGAAGGAAAACTGGAAGCAGGCCGAGAACAACCAGGCAGAGGCGAGGCGCGGGGGATGTCCGATTCCGAGGTTCGATTCATCCGATCGGTGCTTTTGAGTTCCGTTGTCCAGGTCATGCTGTCGTGGGACGAGGAGCCGGCCCTGGCGGCGCGTCGCTTGGACACCTTGCTGCGAAGGGCAACGCCGTCCGAGTTGATGCGTCTGGAATCGGGCTACCGCAGTCGGCGTTACAGTCTCAGTTCTCTCGGGCTGAGCGCCTTTAGTGATGCCGTGCCCGATCGGTATGCCATGGCTGCGGCCGCTTTGATGTCGTTCGACCGGTCCGGGTATGTCAGGGAAGAGGGTGTCGCCAGGCTTGCCGACACTCCGGATTCCTTCCCGGTTCCCTTTCTGTTGCTGCGGCTCAATGATCCGGTCGGGGAAGTGCGAGACCTCGCACAGGAAGCGCTGGCCGCACGGCTGACCCCGGAACACGTGGATTTCCTCGTTCAGGCGCTGCCTCTTCTTGACGGCTTGAGCAGACGCCGTCGGGCAAGTCCTCTGCTGGCCATGGTGGAGGACCTTCTCTACCGTGGCGGAGTAGAGGCGTTGTGGCAGGGCGCCCGGTCGACGGACCCTCCGATGCGCGCCTGCTGTCTACGGTGGCTCGCCCGGATCGACCCGGCTGCGGCCGTCGAGACCGCTTTCGCGGCCCGGGACCCGTCTCTGTGGCGGTGGGCCGCCCGTGTGGCCACGTCGTCGCGGCTGACACCGGACGAACAGGACGCGCTCCTGCCGTACCTGGAAAACAGCAGTAGTCCCCGCATACGTTTGCGGGCACTGCGTGTCCGGGCCCGTCGGCAACACGGTGAAATGGAACTGCGCAGCGCGATGCTCGATCGTGATGCCCGAGTCCGCTACCACGCTCGCGCCACCCTGTACGCCCGCGGCCATACGAATCTCGCGCCAAAGGTGTATCGCGATGCCTTGATGTCCGGTGATCCGTCGGATGCGGTCATCATCGGCGCGCTGGGAGGGCTCGCCGACCTGGGAGGTGCGTGCGACGTGCCGCGGGTACTGGAATTCATCACACACCGCAAGGCGCGAATACGCGCCGAAGCGTGGCGTACTCTGGGTGTTCTGGACCCGGGGGAAGTGGACCGTAGAGCAGCCCAGCTGGCTGGTGACCCGAGTGGCAAAGTGCGCCGCTACCTCCCGGACCGGGCTGCTTCGAGTGTCGGCAAACGACCGTTTGCCGACACTCGGTGCAGTGATCACAGACCCGCGGACGGGTAGTGTCGGCGACTCGCGCCGAGAATCAACGTCGGGGAACGGTTCTTCGGGTGGTTTCCGACGATGCTCATCGGCCACCGCCGCACATCGACGGCCGACCGGAACCCCGAGCGTCGGGTCGACGCACTGCTTCCGCCACGGCGTCGACCGTGACGACGTCCACGCCGGCGGCGCGAAGGCGTCCCGCCCGAAGCTCGATCCCGTCATGCACCTGCTCCGCGAGGGCGGCACGTTGAAGGCGGCCTGGCCCGACAAACCGCCGGCGGGTCACCCGTTCCCCGTTGTCCGGGCCAGGACTTTGGGGTCGAGATAGCCCGGCACGGCGGCGCCGGCGGCCATGTCCTCGGCCGGTACGGGAGTGCCGTAGGTCCTGCGCACCGGCACCACGCCGCTCCAGTGGGGCAGGGAGAGGTCCTCCGGCTCGTCGTTCGGGCCGCCGGTGCGGACCTTCGCCGAGACCTCCTCCAGGTCCAGGGCGATGACGGCGGTGGCGGCCAGTTCCCGTGCGTCGGCCGGACGCGAGTCGGCCGAGCGCCCGGGGACGGCCTGGTCGACGATGGCGTCGAGGGCGACGGCCCGCTCGGCGGGGTCGTCGACCCGGTGAGCGGTGCCGTGCACCACCACCGAGCGGTAGTTGACCGAGTGGTGGAACGCGGAGCGGGCCAGTACCAGCCCGTCCAGATGCGTCACGGTCAGGCAGACGGGCAGCCCCGCGCCGGGGGAGCCCCCGGCGGCCCGCAGCGGCCGGGAGCCGGTGGAGCCGTGGACGTACAGGCGCTCACCGACCCGGGCGTAGAGCGTCGGCAGGACGACCGGTGCGCCGTCGCGGACGAAACCGAGGTGGCACAGGCAGCCGTCGTCGAGGATCGCGTGCACCAGTTCGCGGTCGTACGCCGCGCGCCCGCGGCCGCGGGTGGGGACGGTGCGCTCGGTCGGGGCGTACGCGTCCCCGGGGGCGGTGGTGGACATGGTGTTCGGCTCCCTCTCGTCCGCGGCGGCGGCCCGCCGACTTGCTCCTCATATTGCACTAGTGCATAATCTTTTTTGTGCTAGGAGGATATCGGATCGAGGGGCGGCGCGCTGCCGAAATCGCCGCCAGCGTGGAACGTGGGGTCGGTGCAGGGGAGTTGGGGCCGGGCGAACCGCTGCCCCCGATGCGCGAGCTGGCGGCGGAACTGGGCGTGAACCCCAACACGGTCGCCGCCGCCTACCGCGCCCTGCGCGAGCGCGGGGTGATCGAGACGGCCGGACGGCGCGGCAGCCGGGTGCGCCCGCGCCCGGCCACCACCGCCCGCGAGGCCATCGGCGTCGAGGCGCCCGAGGGCGTGCGCGACATCTCCACGGGCAACCCGGACCCGGCGCTGCTGCCCTCGCTGGACGCGGCCCTCGCCGCCGCCGCACGGCGTCACGAGCGGCACCCGACGCTCTACGGAGCCCCCGGACTCACCGGCGACCTGGCCCGGCTGGCGCGCGAGGCCTTCGACGCGGACGCGGTGCCGCCCGGTCCCGTCGCCGCCGCCTCCGGATCGCTGGACGCCATCGAGCGGGTACTGGCGGCCCATCTGAAACCCGGCGACGCGGTCGCCGTGGAGGACCCGGGGTGGGGAAGTCTGCTGGACCTCGTCCCCGCGCTGGGCCTGCGGACGCTCCCGGTCGCCCTGGACGGCGACGGCCCGCTGCCCGAGGCGGTCGAACGGGCGCTGAGGCAGGGCGCGCGGGCCCTGGTCGTCACCGACCGGGCCCAGAACCCGACCGGCGCCGCCATCAGTGCGCCGCGCGCCCGCGAACTGCGCCGTGTCCTGGCCGCACACCCGCGCGTACTGCTGATCGAGGACGACCACGGGCACGGCATCGTCGATCTGCCCCTGCATCCGCTGGCGGGTGAGGACGGCCCGGCCGAGCACTGGGCGCTGGTGCGCTCCACCGCCAAGGCCTACGGCCCCGACCTGCGGCTGGCGGTGTTGACCGGTGACGCCGTCACCGTCGACCGGGTGCGCGGACGGCAGCGGCTGGGGCCCGGCTGGGTCAGCCATCTGCTCCAGCACACCGTCACCGCGCTGTGGGAGAGCCGGGCGATCGACCCCGCCGAGGTGGCCGGCTCCTACGGCCGCCGCCGCGCCGCGCTGCTCGACGCGCTCGCCGCGCGGGGCGTCGAGGCCCACGGACGCAGCGGGATGAACGTGTGGGTGCCGGTACCCGACGAGACCGGCGCGGTCGCCCGGCTGCTGCGGGCCGGCTGGGCCGTCGCCCCGGGGGCCCGCTTCCGGATCGCCTCACCGCCCGGTATCCGGCTGACCGTCTCGGCCCTGTCCGAGAACGAGGCCGGGCCGGTCGCCGACGCGGTGGCGGCGGCGATCCGGCCCGGCGAGGCGCGGCGGTACGGCTGAACCGTACCGCCTGTCACGGCCGCGCGCTCCCTGCCCGGCTCCGGGTCCGGACCTGTGACCGGCTCCCTGTCCGGCTCTGTGTGAGGGCCGCGCCGGTGAGCACGACCAGCGCGCCGACGGGGGTGCTCCAGGCCAGACGCTCGTCCAGCAGCGCCACCCCGGCCGCCGTGGCGATCACGGGGATGAAGTACGTCACCAGGGTGGCCGTGGTCGGCCCCACCTCCGCCACCAGTCCGTACTGCAGCAGGAAGGCGACCCCGGTGCCCAGCGCCCCCAGTGCCGCGACCGCCAGCAGCGGCCCGGCGGGGAACGAGGCGGGGAAGGAGGTGAACAGGGGCGTGACAACCGCCAGTTGGAGAGTGCCGAGCAGAAGCTGGGAACCGGCCATCGCCACATTGGAACCGTCCGCGCCCGCCAGTGTGCGCCGCACGTAGACCCAGCCGACCGCGTAGCTGAGCGCGGCGACCAGCGCCATGGCCGTGCCGGCGGGGTCCTGCCCGTCGAACCCCTGCCAGGCGCCGAGCACGGTCAGGACGCCCGCGAAGCCGATGCCGAGCCCGGCCACCCGGCGCCGGGTGGGCCGGTCGTCGGAGAGGGCGACCAGGGAGAGCAGCATGCCCCACAGCGGGGTGGTGGCATTGCAGATGCCCGCCAGGGTGGAGGAGATGGTCAGTTCGGCGTAGGAGAAGAGGGTGAACGGCAGCGCGTTCAGCAGGAACGCCGCGACCGCCAGATGCCCCCAGGTGCGCAGGCCCCGCGGCAGCCGCTCGCGCCGCACCAGCAGTACCGCGCCCAGAACGGCCGTGCCGAACACCAGACGCCCCAGGGTGACCTGGAGCGGGGCGAAGCCGTGAGTGCCGATCTTGATCAGCAGGAAGCTGAAACCCCAGATCAGGCTGAGGGCGGCGAAGCGCACACGCCAGTCGACCGCGGGCGGGCGGCGGACGGACGCGGAGCCCGGGGCGGCCGGAGCGGCGACCGGGGCGGCCGGAGCGGCGACCGGGGCGGTGGGGCCGGGGGAGTCGGGGACCGGCACGGTGCCGGCGCGAGCGGAGGCGGACATGCGTCAACGATCGCGCCTTCAACGATTAAGGACAAGCGAGAAGTCCTGGAGTGAACCGCTTAGCATCGCTTACATGTTGAACCTGGACCGGCTCCGCATCCTCCACGCCGTCGCCCGCCACGGCTCGGTGAGCGGCGCGGCCGAGGGGCTGCACGTCACCACCTCGGCCGTATCCCAGCAGATGGCCAAACTGGAACGCGAGACCGGTCAGCAGCTGCTCGCCAGGAACGGCCGCGGCGTCCGCCTCACCGACGCCGGCCGCCTGCTCGCCGAGCACGCCCGGCGTGTGCTGTCCCAGCTCGAACTCGCCGAGGCCGAACTGGAGGCGCACCGCGGCCGGGCCGTCGGCGAACTGCTGCTGGGCGCCTTCCCCACCGCCGCCCGGGGACTGTTCCCCGCCGCCCTGGCCGCACTGCGCGCCGATCACCCCCAACTGCGGGCCCGGATGCGGGAGATGGAGCCCGAGGAGTCGGTACGGGCGCTGGTGCGCGGAGACATCGACCTCGCGGTCGTCCTGGACTGGTACAACCGCCCGCTGTCCCTGCCCGCAGGGCTGGCCAAGGAGCCGCTCCTGGACGACCCGGCCGATGTGGCGATGCCCGCCGGCCATCCCCGTGCCGGGGCCCGGTGGGTGGAGCTGGCGGACTTCGCGGACGACGAGTGGATCTCCTGGCCCGGGGGCGAGTTCTGTCACGACTGGCTGCTGTTCACCCTGCGAGGCCAGGGCATCGAGCCCAGGCTGTGCCACACGGCCGGGGAGCACCACACCCAGCTCGCCCTGGTCGGCGCCGGACTGGGGGTCGCCGTCGCGCCCCGCCTCGGCCGCGGGCCGCTGCCGAGGGGAGTGGCCGTCGCCCCCGTGCGGCACCCGATGAAGCGGCACGTCTACGCGGTCTGGCGGGAGGACGCCGACCGCAGGCCGTCCATCCGGGCGGCGGTGGAGGCGCTGCGCACGGCCGCCGACGGTGTCGGCGGCTGACGCGGAGGCCGTCCGGCCCCGGTCACCCCCCGGCCGTCACCCGGCCCCGGCTCCGCTCCCGGTTCCGAGCCCGAGGGCGTCGCGCAGGAAGCCGAGCTCGAAACCGAGCAGCCGTCCGGCGGCCGTCCCGTCGCCGCCGGTGTGCCCCGCGCCGGACAACGGCAGCACCGCGTGCTCACGCCCGGCGGCCAGCAGCGCCGCCGACAGCCGCAGCGTGTGCGCGAAGGCCACGTTGTCGTCGCAGGTGCCGTGCACCAGCAGCAGCCGACGGCGCAGCCGGTGGGCGTCGCGCAGCAGCGAGGAGCGCTCGTAGTTCTCCGGCTCCCGCTCCGGGTGGCCCAGATAACGCTCCTTCCAGTGCGTGTCGTACATCCGCTGGTCGGTGGGGGCCGCTCCGGCGACCGCGGCGTGGAAGACCTCCGGGTGGCGCAGCACGGCCGCGGCGGCGAGGGTGCCCCCGAAGGACCAGCCGCGGATCGCCACCCGACCCGCGTCCAGATACGGACGCTCGGCCACCGCCGTGCGCAGGGCGTCGATCTGGTCCTCCAGCACGGGGGTGAGCTGGTCGCCGCGGATCTCCTTCTCCCACCCCGGGCCCCGCCCCGGGGTGCCGCGCCCGTCGGTGACCAGTACGGCGAAGCCCTGCTCGGCGAACCACTGGGCCACACACGCCCACCACGTCCGGGCCCGCACCACCAGCCGCATCCCCGGCCCGGCGTAGGGGCTGAGCAGAACGGGCAGGGGGCGGGCGTCCGGAGCCCCCGGGTCGTACCCCGAGGGCAGGAACAGCGCGCTGCGCAGCCGCCGGGCGCCGTGTACGGGAAAGAGGGGACGGGGGGTGACGACGGGCTCCTCGGCCAGGCAGGCGATCCGCCCCACCGCCCTCCCGCCCCGCAGGACGGCGACCGTGCGCCCGTTCGGGGTCAGGCTGTCGAGCACCACGGTGCCGCCCGCCGCGGCGGCCGAGTGCACCCCGGGCCCGTCGCTGACCCGGCGGCAGCCCGTCCCCGGCCCCATCGTCCACACATGCTCCTCGAGCGGGTCCTCGCACCCGGTGAACAGCACCTCGTCGCCGTCCGCGCCCAGCACCCCGGTGACCTGCAGACCCTCCGGGGTGAGGACGTCCCCGACGCGCAGCCGCCGGGTCCCGGCCGACTCCTCGGGCCTCACCAGCAGTCCCGAGGCGGTGCGGCACGGCGCGCCCGGCACCAGCTCCACCCAGTGCCGGTCGCGCTGCTCGTGCAGGACACGGGTGGCGCCCGTGGCGGGATCGACGGCCAGGACCCGCAGCACGCGCTGGTCGCGGCTCTGCACGGTGACCAGCGGACCGTGGGCGTCCCAGCCGGCGGCCACCACGTACTCGAAGGCCGCGCGGTCCCAGACGACCTCGGTGCGGCCGCCGTCGAGGGAGAGCAGATGCAGGGAGACGTCGGCGTTGGGCGTTCCCGCGGCCGGGTAGGCCATGGGGCGCGGCGGGATCTCGGGACGCGCCGGATCGCAGACCCACCGCCGCCGCACAGCGGTGGTGTCCACCCGGGCCGCCAGCAGGGCCCGGCCGTCGGGCGCCCACCAGTGACCGCGCAGCCGCCCCATCGACTCGGCCGACACATGGTCGGTCAGCCCGTACGTCACCGAAGGCCCCTCGGGGGCGGCCAGGCACCGGTCGCCATCGAGACCGCCGCCGAAGCCGGTGACGTGCAGCGCGCCGCCGGTGACGTAGGCGACCAGCTCCCCGTCCGGGGAAGGCCGCGGATCCACCACGGGACCGGCCGCCGGTACCGGGAACGGCGCGCCGCCGCCGGTGTCCACCGCCCACAGCGCGCCGCCGAGCGCGTACACCGCACGCCGCAGCTCCCGGTCGGCCGCGTACGCCACCACGCCCGTGGTCCGCTCGCGGGCCCGTTCGCGCCGCGCCCTCTCCTCGGGCGGGACCGGGCGCGTGCCGCCGTCCGCGCCGTGCGGGGCGGCCAGCAGCCGCTCACGGCCGCCCTCCCACAGCCACAGTCGTCCGACGGGGTCGTCCCCGCACCCGGTGCGGAGGAACAGCACGCGCGCGCCGTCCGCAGACACCACCGGATGCCGGGGGACTCCGAGCGAGAAGCGGCGGGTGCGGGCCAACTGCTCCGGGAAGAGGGATGGCCGGGGGAGATGCGTGCCGCCTGGGGCCGCGGGGACGGAGGTCATGGTGAAGGCATAGCAGACGGTCTCCGCGCCCGCCCCGGTGCGTCGGCCGCGGCCCCTGGCTCTCGTGCGGGCCGCGGCCGACGGATTCGCAGCGGCCGCCGATGTCTTCGCCGGCACCCGGTCCTCTTCGGCGGCCCGCACGGCGCACGGCGCTACGGGGCCGGGCAGGCGGCCGGTGCGGCCCTGTCGCACAGCTGTGTGAGGTCTCCGGGTCCTCCGGCCGCCTCCGCTGCCTCGGAGACGAGGACTACGCTCCGGGACTCGAACGTCGCGGTGGTGGAGAAGACCTCCCGGCCGTTCTGGGTGGCGGTCACCAGCAGCCGTGAACGTTCCCGCCCGTCCGGTGGTTCCGGTGCGACGTCGATCCAGCAGGGCGCGTCGAACTCGACGTACCGCAGGAACGTGGTGTCCAGGGCGGTGGTCCGCGCGTGCCCCGGGACAGACGCCCGCACGACCTGGACCACGGCTTCGAGCAGCACCATGCCCGGAACGTGGTCGTGCGGATGGTCGAAGAGGACCGGGTTCGAGGTGTCCGTGCGCAGCTGGTAGCGGTGCGGCCTGGACGTGGGCGCGATGACGACGTCTCCGGGGTCGGTGCGGCCGACCAGCGAGGGAGTGACCGGCGGCGCCGGCGGCAGCGCGGCGGCGAAGGCCCGCTGCGCGTCGGCGTACTTGCTGCGCAGGCGGTCGTAGATGGCGGGCGGATGGGTGATGTAGCGGATCTCGCAGGATCCGAGGAGTTCGTTGCCGCGGAAGGCCTCGATGTGGGCGGTGGACCGGGTCGTGCCGAGCCGGCGCCTGGTAATGTCGCCGTGCCTGACGCGCAGTTCGGCGTCCGCGGGCGCCGTGCGCTCCCAGAAGGCCGCCGGCGCGAAGGCACAGCGTGCGTACTCCCACCCGAGGCGGTGGGCCAGGGGCACCTCCTGAACCGTGTGGGACAGGACGGCGAGCGCCTGCCGGACGGCCTCGACGAGGAGCAGCGGGCTGGTGGCGCCGTCGCGGAGTGTGTAGAAGGCGTGGGGGCCCGGCCAGCCGAGGGTGACCACGTGGATCTGCGGGGACTCTTCGTGTAATCGGCGGACGAGGAGCTCGCCGGGGTTCGACTTGCGGGCCAACCGCTGTAGATCGGCGGTGGACAGACTGGTGTGTGCGCTGCTGGGCATGTGCGTCCTTCCCTCTCGGGACGTCGACGTGCGGCTGATGTGCAGCGGAAAACGGGAAGAATCACCGTCCGGAACGACCTCAGGTAAAAATAAAGCTCGTTCTTTTCTTTGTCGAGGGTCGGGAAAGGGTGTCATGGGAGGCCGAGTGATCAGGCAGGAGCGCGCGTTGCGGACCAGAGCGACGCTCCTGCGCGCCGCCGCGGAGGTGTTCGCCGAGTCGGGGTACGCCGGGGCGAACGTGTCGACCATCGCGGAACGGGCGGGCCTCACGCTGGGCGCCATCTACTTCCACTTCCGGAACAAGGGCGCTCTCGCCCGGGAGATCGTGCTCTCACAGCCGGAACTCGTGGTGCCGCCGCACCCCTCCATAGGGCTGCAGCACGCGGTGGACGTCACCCTCACCTGGGCCTACCGCCTGCTCGACGACCCGGTGCTGCTCGCCGGGGCGCGGCTGGTCATGGAACAGGAGCACTTCGTCGAGCCGGGGGAGAACTCCCACCAGCAGTGGACGCGCATCGTCTCCGAGGACCTGTGCGAGGCCCGGCGGCGCCGTGAACTGCGGCCGGAGACCGACGTGGAGGCGCTGGCCCGCCTGGTGGTCAACGCGTGCACGGGCGCTCAGATGCACTCCTTCCTCGAAACCAGACGGCGGGACCTTCCGAACCGGGTGGTGGAGATATGGCGGTGCCTGCTGGGGGCCATGGCCGAGCCGGATGTCGTCGAGCGCCTGGAGTTCGACCGGTCCCGGGCGGGGAGCGCGTGATGGACCGGCCGTTGGTTGTGGTGACCGGGGCCACCGGGGCCGTGGGGCGGCACGTCGCCGCCCAGCTCGCCGGACGGGCGCGGACCCGGTTGCTCGTGCGGGACGCGAGCAGGGCCCGCGCGCTCGGGCTCGGGGGCGAGACCGTGACCGCGGACTACGCCGATCGCCCGCTGCTGGAGAAGGCCCTGGAGGGGGCCGACTCGGTGTTCGTCGTGACCGCGGACCCGATGCGGCCCGAACACGACGAGAACCTTCTGGCGGCCGCGCGCGCGGCGCGCGTACGGCGCGCGGTGAAGATTTCCTGGCTGGCCGTCACCGACCCCGGCGCGGACGACCTCATCGTCCGCTGGAACCGCGCCGCCGAGCGGCTGCTGCACGCCTCGGGCCTGGACTGGACGGTGCTCCGTATGCGCAGCCCCATGTCGAACACGCTGGCCTGGGCGCCCGTGATCCGCCGGGAGGGCGTCGTACGCGCGCCGGGCGGCGACGCGCCGACCGCTTGCGTGGACCCGCGCGACGTGGCCGCCGTGGCGGTACGGGCGCTCACCGAACCGGGGCACGAGGGCAGGGTCTACGCCCTGGCCGGGCCGCAGGCGCTGTCGCCCCGCGAGCAGACGCGGACGCTGTCCGAGGTACTGGAGCGTCCCCTGCGCTTCGAGGAACTCACCCTCGACCAGGCGCTGGAGGGCTGGCGCCGAAGGCTGCCGGAGCCGGTGGCGCAGGCGCTTGCCGAGGCCGCCCGCCGCCGTGGGACCGGGGACGCCGCGCGCCCGGAGGGCTCCGTGGCCGCCGTCACCGGCCGCGCGCCGAGGACGTTCGCCGACTGGGCCGCGGACCACGCCGAGCGCTTCCGCTGAAGCCGCACGGGCGCACCCGGATTCCCGCGGGGCCGGGGGAATCCGGGTGCGCCCGTGCGGCCCGTACACGTACGGTCCGAGCAGCGCCCGGGCGGGCGCCTCGACAAGGGAGCGGTGTGGTGGAGTCTGCGCACGGTCTGTTACAGGGCAAGGTCGTCATGGTCACCGGCGCCTCCAGCGGTATAGGCAGGGCGGCGGCCCGGCTTTTCGCCGCCCAGGGAGCGGCGGTGACGGTCGTGGCGCGGCGTGAGGAGAGACTGCGCGCGCTGGCGGAGGAGATCGAGGCGGCCGGCGGCAGGGCCCTGGTGGCGGCGGGGGACGTGACGTCGCCGGAGGACGTGGAGCGGGCCGTGAGTGCGACGGTCGCTGTACACGGCAGGTTGGACGCGGCGTTCAACAACGCCGGCTGGGGAGGGATCGGCACGCCCCTGCACGAGACGGACGACGCCGTCTACGGGCGCATCATGGACGTGAACGCGCGGGGTGTGTGGAACTGTCTGAAGCAGCAGGTCCCCGTCATGCTGCGGCAGGGGTCCGGTTCGATCGTCAACACCTCCAGCACGGCAGGCGCGTTCGCGACGGGGGCGATGGCCGCCTACGTGGCGGCCAAGCACGCGGTGCTCGGCCTGACCAGGGCCGCGGCCGCCGAGTACGGCGGGCAGGGCGTCCGCGTCAACGCGCTGATGGTGGGCAGCACCCGCACCGAGTTGATGGAAGCGGCCATGGAGCAGGTCCCCAGGCTGGAGCAGACCGCCGTCGCCAGGGCCGTCCAGCGGCGGCTGGCCGACCCGGAGGAGGTGGCACACGCGGCGCTCTGGCTCTGCAGCGACCATGCCTCCTTCGTCACCGGAGCCGCGGTTCCGGTGGACGGGGGATGCAGCGCCGTGTGAGTGCCGCGGGACTGCCCGTGCAGCCGCGGTCAGAGTCTGCGGGTGTGCGGGGCAGGAGGGCCGGCGGGGCCGGCGGGGCCGGCGCCGTGCTCCGCCGGCACCGCCCGGGGGAGGATCTGCCGCCAGATGCGGGCCAGCAGCGTGGCGCCGCCGTGGTCGCCGTCGGACCGGCTGCGGTGGGGCAGGGTCGCCTCCATCCCGCAGACCAGGTGCACGGCCAGGGCCGCGAGCACCGCCGTGTCCATGCCCGCAGGCCGCTCCTCCTCGGTCGCCGACCGCAGGCGCTCGCTGATCACCGGGCTCCAGACGCCCCGCCAGCTGTACCGCGGATCGGCCGCCTCCCGGTCCAGCCGTGCGGCGGCCCGGACCGAAGCGTCCCGTTGCAGGAGTTCCACCAGCTCGACGGTGAGGGACACGACCCACTGGACGGGCGGTTCCCGGTCGGCCGCCGTACGGGTCACGAGGGCGCGAGTGGCCGCGTTGCCCTGCTCCCGCACGGCCTTCGACAGCTCCTCCTTCGAAGCGAAGTGGAAAGTCAGCGCTCCCAGGGAGATGCCCGCAGACCGTGCGATCCCGGCGAGCGAGGCCCCCGCGTAACCGCGGCGGTCGAACTCCCCCGCAGCCGCGGCCAGCAAGGCCTGGCGCGTACGACTGGCCCTCTCCTGCCTCATCATCGCCCTTCCTCGGGGCTGCGTCCACGCTGTCGCAGCCGCTGAACGCTCCACGAGATTAACCGCGTTCGAGCGTAGCCAGGGACCGCGAAAAACAAAAAAATGAATATGTTACTCTTTGCTGGGTCGGCAACGGTCGGGCCGGAGGCCCGGGTCGAAGGGGGACGGCATGGACCTGAGGTTGCTCGGCGAGCTGTCAGTACGCGAGGGGGGAGTGCCGATCTCTCCCCCGGCGGCGGCGACCAGGCAGGTGCTCGCGCTGCTGGCGGCCTCCGCCGACCAGGTCGTGCCGACATGCGCCTTGGCCGAGGAGCTGTGGCCGGAGGGAGCGCCCGCGCACGCGGAGCGGACACTGGAAACGCACGTATGGCAGCTGCGCGCCGTCATCGGTGCGGCTCTGCGGGCACAGGGCAGCGCGCGGACCACCGAGGAGGTGCTGGCCTGGGTGCCGGGCGGGTACCGGCTGGACACCGGCGGGGGTTCCAGCGACGCCCGGGATTTCCAGCGGACGGCCGGGGCGGGCTACCGTGCCATGGACGCGGGGAACCTGGACCTGGCGAGCAGACGGCTGCGCGAGGCGCTGGACCTGTGGACCGCCGCCCCGTTCGCGGGGGTGGCCCTGGGGCCGCATCTGCGCTCCCAGGCGGACCTGCTCGTCGACTCCTGGCAGCGTGCCGTGGACCGGTGGATCGACGTGGACCTCAGGCTCGGGCGCCGGCGGGAACTGTGCGCCGACCTGGCGCGGATCCTCACCCGGTTCCGCTCGCCGGGACTGCTGTACGCCCAGCTGAAGGCCGAACTGGAGGTCGAGGGCCAGGAACCCGGGGTGATCGAGCGGCATCTGCGCCGGCGCCGCGCCACCCCGGAGCTCACGGCACACCGCCCCGCGGCGGGCCGGGAAGCGGCGCGCACGGCCTGCGGCAGCGACCGCGCCCTCAGCCTCGCGGCCGCCCACGGGGTCGCGCGGCTTCGGAGCGCCTGACCCGCGGTCCGGAGGGATCCGGCCGGCACGGCGCGGCCGGGACGTCCGGCCCCACCACCGCGTCTCCGTAACCTGCCGGCGGCGCGGATACGCACAAGTGTGCTTGACGGGCCGATCTTGCGCTGTCTAGGTTCGGCACTGCCGCACAGCCAGGGGGAGGGCGGGCATGGAAGACGAAGCAGACACAGACCGCCTCGACTTACTCACTGTGCTCCGGTTCCTTGCGGAAGAAGCACCACTGGAGAGTTACGAGGAGCTCCTGCTGCGCGCGGACCGGGAGTGCTCCACGGCCGAGCGGCTCCGTCTGGAGCAGGCGGTCAGGCTGGCCTATGTCGTCAACGTCTCCCAGGGCCGGCGCCGGCAGCGTGAGGATGCGCTCGCCGAACTGGTGGACACGGCCCGCGACATGACCCAGCCGCACGACCTGGGCGAGCTCCTGAACGTCATCACCCGGCGCCTCAGACGGATCGTCAACGCTGACCTCGCGTACATCTGCCTGAGCGAGGAGGACGACGCGCTGAGCCTGCGCGCCGCCGAGGGCGCCACCACGGCCATCACACCGGGAATGCGTCTGAAGGGTGGTCCGGGGCAGCGGGCCATCGCCACGGGAGCTCCACTGTGGATCGCCGACTACCTGCGCGATCCCGCCCTGGAGCACTGCCCGCAGGCCGATGACTTCATCCGTGCCGAGGGTGTCAAGTCACTGCTGGCCGTGCCCCTGATACATGGCGACAGCGCCCTGGGCGTCCTGTTCTGCGCTTCCCGTTCGGTGCGACGCCTCACCCCGGGCGAGATCGGGCTGGTGTGCTCGCTGGCCGCGCTCGGCGCCGTGGCGATCGAGCGGGCGGAACGGCTCCAGGATGCCAGAAGCGAGGTGAACGCACTCGAACTGGACGGCTTTCGTGCCCGTACGGCCCTGGCCAGACTCGAACACCTCGGGGACGCCCACGGCCGCATGCTGAGCCTGCTGCTGTCCGGAGCGGACCTCGACACCGTGGCCCGAGCCGCCGCCGACGCGCTGGACAGCACCGTGCAGCTGCGCGACCCCGCGGGCCGGGTCATGGCGGCCACGGCAGACCTGCCGGACCTGGACGACGCCGCGATGGCCAAGGCGTCCTGGGAGGCGCATGCGGACCGTGCCCCGGTGATACACAACGAGGAGACCTGGGTGGCGCCCGTGCTGGCCGGTGCCGAGAACCTGGGTTTCGTCGTGCTGCGCCCCAGCGCCGCGCTGGTTGGGGTGGACCAGCAGCTGTTGCGCCTGGTCACCCAGTCCTTCGCGCTCCAGCTGCTCCTGCAGCGCGGCACGGCGATGACGCAGGCGCCGGTGCACGACGCTCTCTTCGACGAACTGCTCGCGTTGCCGTCGCGAGCCCCGCAGCAGGCGCGCCGCCTCGAACAGAACCTGAGCGGGGTTGGTATGGACCTGACGGAGCCGCACGTCCTGCTGGCGGTGCGGCCCGAGGGCAGGGGGTACGGACGCGCCATCGTGTGGGCTTCTTCCCACGCCCACCGCCAGGGCGGCCTAAAGACCGTTCAGGACGGCTGCATCATACTTCTGCTGCCCGGTACGGACGCGTCCGCCGTCGCACGCTCCGTGGGCGGTGAGCTGACGTCGATGCTGGGCCATCCGACGACCGTGGGCGCGGCCGGACCGGGACGGGGCCTCGCCGACGTCAGCCGCCTGTACAGGGAGGCGGTGCGCTGCCTGGAGGCGCTGACCACGCTCGACGCCGCCGGAAGCACCGCGTCCCTGGAGGACCTCGGTTTCATGGGACTGCTGCTCTCCGAGGCCCATGACGTGAGCGGTTTCGTCGAAGCGGCCCTCGGGCCGGTGCTCGACTACGACCGCACGCACGCCACCGGACTCACCGAGACGCTGGAGGCGTACTTCGCCACGGGCTCCAGTCCGAGCAAGGCCGCCGAAACGCTCCACGTCCATCCCAACACCGTGTCGCGGCGCCTGGAACGCATCACCGCGCTGCTCGGTGGGGAGTGGCAGCGGCCGAGCCGCGTCCTGGACGTTCAGCTGGCCCTGCGGATGCACCGGATGAGGGCCGTACTGCGCCTGCGCTCCCCGGGTGGTGCAGGCTCCTGACGGCCCGGGTCCGCCCCCCCCGAGTCCGGTGACCGGAGGACCCCACCGGCGTGCCGCGGGCGAGGAAGCACGCCCGTCCGGGCGCGGGCGGTCCACCTGGCCGCCGCCCGCGCCCGGACGGTCCCTCAGTCGGATGCGCCCAGGGCGATCGCCGTATGGGCCACGGAGGCCAGCGTCATGTGGCGGTGCCAGCCGCGGAAGGACCGTCCCGCGAAGTCGCGCAGTCCGGTCCGGTCACCGATGCGGGCGAAGTCCCGCTCCACCCGGCCGTCCAGCTTGGCGACGCGCAGCAGTGCCCCGACCGGTGCACGGGTCATGCCGGTGACCCAGAGACGGGAAGGGGGCTGCGCCGGACCGCTCCACTCGCCCAGCAGCAGCAGGCGCCGGGACCCGGCCCCCGCGGGGGCCGGCAGCGTGATGGGGACGACCGCGGCCGTGGTGGTGCGCACGGTGTTCTCCTGGGCCGCGTCGCGCCATGAGACGGGGACCCGCATCCCCTTGACCAGTTCGAGCACGCGGTGGGCGGGCAGTGAGCCGGCCCGGTGGCCGGGGAGCGCCGGGTCCGCCACGACCACCCGGCACGACGGGCTGATCCGCGCGATGAAGGGCACCCCGCCCGCGGCGAGCCGGACGGTCGCGGCGGAGATGCCGCCGCGCCGCAGGTCGAGCAGGGCCGGCCGGCGCGGAACGCTCCACTGCCGGGCCATCTCCACGACCGCGGACACGGCGCACTCCTCCGCGCTCTCCGCCCTCAGCCCTTCGGGTACTTCGGCCTGCTCGCGCCGCTCGGGATCGTTGGTCCAGAGTTCGGGAAGCACCATGCGCCAGTTGACGGGCGTGCTCAGCTCGGTGGAGGCGAGCCACACGCCGAGGGCCTGCTGGCCGCGGAAGACCTGGCCGAGATGGGGGGCGAACTGCTGGTCCACTCCCACCGAGTGCTTCCCCGCCTTGGGTATGTGGATCGGCCGCACCACCCAGGCCTGTGGCGGCGCGGTGCGCTCGATGTAGTCGGCCAGAGCGATCCGCAGGGGACGCCAGTCCCAGGCGGAGCTGGAGATGAAGTGGTGCAGGCTCTGCTCCACCCCCGCTCCGCCCAGGTGGGCGGCGATGTTGCGGACGGACTTGCGGCCCGGGGTGGTCAGCAGGCCGCGCAGGTACTGCTCGGCGCGCAGCCTGCGGTCTCTTCGACTCAGCAGGGATAACAGGACGGCGCACAACTCGGCGACGACATCGTCGGACACCTCGGCCTCGAAGGAGGCCGCGCGTTGCCGGGGCAGCGCCAGGGTGGCGGCAGAATAGGATGTTCCGATAATCAACGCGTTCACGATGCTCCAGCGGTGAGGGGCGGGCGAGGGGTACCCGTCCACCATCGCTGGCACGGTCCCGCGCCACGAGGTGCCCCGGACACCTGAATGCCCGCCTCACTGCACCGGCGGTCACCTGCGGTCGGCATACGCGGGCCGCACCCGGCCGTCTCGGACGCCGTGGCGTGGGCGGTGCGGTGCGCCGCCGGGACGGGCGGTGCCGGGACAACCCCCGGGCGAGGGCCGCAGTGGGGTCCCGCCCCACTGCGGCCCTCGCCCGGTGT
>NZ_JBSVCZ010000030.1:0-63285 GCF_054072955.1 Streptomyces sp. SS8 | reverse complement strand
GCCGACCCCCGCCCCGAGCAGGGCGCCGACTACGTACGCGTGAGGCCGGTCGCGCCCCGCAGCCCCGCCGTCCCCGCGCACGCCCACGCGGCCCTGGTCCTGCCCGTGCCACCGGTCCCGCCCAGGGAGTGAACCGCGCGAGCCCGGCCCGAACCCGCCCGAGCCGGACCGTGATCCGGGCGGGGCCCCGCAGCACCGGCGGACCCCGCGCGGGTTACGGCCGAACGGCCCACCCTCCGCCGATCGGCCGAGCGTGACAGGAGAGAAACGCCGAGCTGCCGGAGCCTGAGGGGAGACGGCCCGGCGACCGGCCGGGCGTCACCCCTGCCGACACCCGGAGGGCACCATGCGCCACATCATCCGAGGTGACCGCGCGGCGCTGGCCGCGATCGCCATAGTCCTCGCCGGCTGTTCCGCGACGGCCGGCTCCCAGAACTCCTCGACACCCGACGACCGGGCGCCGAAAGCGCCGGGTAACGCACAGGAGGACTCCCACCAGAACCCGCAGCGGGACAGACCCGACAGCGCACGGGGCGATGCCGGGGGCGGGCCCGGGGAGAGCGACCCGGCGGCTGTGCGGGCCAATGAACTGGGCGCCGTACCGGTGCTCATGTACCACCAGATCACCGACGAACCCAAGAGCATCGACGACCGCACCCCCCAGGAGTTCCGCGCCGAGCTGGAGCGGCTGGCACGGGAGGGCTACGTGCCGGTCACCGCGCGGGAGTTCACGGGCGGAGACATGGACATACCCGCCGGAAAGCATCCGGTGGTGCTCACCTTCGACGACTCCACCCCCAGTCAGTTCCGGCTCGGCGGGGACGGCCGGCCCGCCCCGGGCACCGCGGTGGACATCCTCCTGGACGTGGCCGGCAGCCACCCGGGCTTCCGTCCCGTGGCGACCTTCTTCGTCAACGCCGACCCGTTCGGCGAACCCGGTGGCCGCAAGACGCTGAAGTGGCTGGACGACCACGGGTTCGAGGTCGGCAACCACACTCTGAAGCACAGTGTCCTGGGGGACGCCGACGACGCGACGGTCCAGTGGGACATCGCCTCCAACCAGTGGCTGATCGACAAGGCGCTGCCCGACTCGCCGGTGGTGTCGATGGCGCTTCCCTACGGTTCGATGCCCCGCAACCGGCAACTCGCCCTCACCGGCGAGTACGGCGGTGTGCGCTACCGCCATCAGGGCGTCTACCTCGCCGGCGGCCACCCCGCGCCCTCGCCCTACTCCTCAGACCTCGACCCCGGAGCCATCCCGCGCATCCGCTCCCAGGAGACCGACACCGCCGAGGGCGCGTACAGCTCCTCGGCCTGGCTGGGCAAGCTGGCCGACGGCACGGTCGAGCGCTACACCTCCGACGGCGACCCGGAGACGGTCAGCTTCCCCCGGGAGATGGCGCACCGGCTCTCCTTCGACCACCAGGAGGCCGCCCGGCCGTACTGACACGCCACCCCGCCGTACCGGCGGCCGGCCGGCCCGCCCGGGCCGGATCTTCGACCGGTGCGAAGAGACCGGGGTGGATGTCCCGTCCACCCCGGTCCGCACCCTGGAAACGCACATACCGCGCCCGCTCCACGCCGGCTTCCGCCCTTCTCCGGTTCCGCCCGCGCCCCGGGGCGTCTCAGGAGACGGTGCGGGGGATGTCCTGCTCCGCCCAGACGACCTTCCCACCGGGTGTGCGGCACGAACCCCAGTTGCGGCTGAGCATGTTGACCAGCTGCAGGCCGCGCCCGCCCTCGTCGCTGAGCTCCGCGTGCTGGATCTGGGGCAGGTCGGGGCCGGTGTCGGAGACCTCCAGCGTCAGTCTCTCGTGCCGCATCACACGCAGCTGCCCGGGCCCGCCGCCGTACCGCAGGGCGTTGCCCACCAGCTCGCTGACGACCAGCTCGGCGATGTCGGAGAGCTCCTCCAGACCCCACAGGGCGAGCCGCTCGGTGACCAGGGAGCGGGCCACGGACGCGGCGGTGCCGTCCGGCGGCAGCGGCCACACGCACAGGTCGGTGCCCGGCGGCAGCTTCCCGCCGGCGGCCACCAGCAGGACGGACTCGTCCAGGCGCTCCCCGCTCCCCGGTGCGATCCCGTCCGGGTCCCGGTGCTCCAGCAGCCGGTCCACCAGCTCCGGAGCGGTCCTCGCCAGCTGCCGCAGCTGTACGTCGATGTCCCCCCGGCGCGTCTTGACCAGACCGTCGGTGTACAGCACCAGCCGGCTCCCGGCCGGCACCCGCACGGTGGCCGCGTCGTAGGGGATCACCCCGGCGCCCAGCGGAGCCCCGGCGGGCACCTCGACCCGCGAGACGGTGCCGTCGGCGTCCACCAGCAGCGGCGGCATGTGTCCCGCGCCGGCGATGGTGCAGCTCGCGGTGGCGGGGTCGTAGACGGCGCACAGGCAGGTGGCGACCGGGTCGTCCTCCAGGTCGCGGGCGGCCAGGTCCAGCCGGGCCAGTACGCGGTCGGGGGCGGTGTCCAGGGCCAGCAGCGTACGGCCGACCGTGCGCAGCCGCCCCATCGTGGCCGCCGCGGGCACTCCGTGGCCCATGACGTCCCCCACCACCAGGGCCGTCCGGCCACCGGGCAGGGCGACCACGTCGAACCAGTCGCCGCCGACTCCGCTGGGGTCGAGGCTCGGCGTGTAGTGGGTGAGGACCTCCAGACCCGGTGTGTTCGGCGTGGCGCGGGGCAGCAGACTGCGCTGCAGGGAGAGGACGTGCTCGCGCTCGCGCCCGTAGAGGCGGGCGTTGTCGATGAAGACCGCCGCCTTGGAGGCCAGCTCCGTCGCCAGTTCGACGTCGGCGCGGGTGAACGGGGGGCTGCCGGGGCCGCGGATGAAGTCGGCGACCCCGAGCAGCACACCGCGGGCGGTCAGCGGTACGGCCATGTAGCTGTGCACTCCGGCCTGGCGCAGTTTGAGCGCCGCGCTGGGGGTCGGGGCCACCCGCACGTAGTCGTCGCGCCTCATCCGGCCCAGCAGGACCGGCTCCTGGGCCCGCAGGCAGTGGACCGAGAGCAGCGTCTGGGGGTGGACGGAGAGCTCGCCGGGCTCGTCCGGCTCCAGATCCTCCATCTCGACGACCGAGGAGACCGCGACGGCCCGGGTGACCGGGGGCTCCGGCCCCGTCCACCGCTCGCCGCCCCCGCCGCGCAGCACCGACTCCAGCAGATCGACGGCCGCACCGTCGGCCAGCCGGGGGACGGCGAAGTCGGCCAGTTCCTGCGCGGTCCGCTCCAGGTCGAGCGTCGTGCCGATCATGGTGCTCGCCTGGTTGAGCCACGCCAGGCGGCTGCGGGAGGCGCGGGGGCGGGCCAGCGCGGTGGTCGCGCGGCGCATGCGCACGGGCGTCCGGCCGCTCCGTACGGGCCGATGCCGCCGGTGGCCACCGCTGCCGTTCGCTGTCACGACTCTCCCCACTCGCACCCCGCCACTGGTGCCTCAAGGGTCTTCCAGGCCGTGGGCGGCGGCTTGTCGGGAAGAGGGGCGTTGAGCCGAACGGAGGCGTCTGTTCCGCTCCCGTCGGCCCGCCCCGAGGCTCAGCGACCGTTGACGGGTGCCGATCATCGCACACGGCCGTCGGCCGCGGACCGCTTTCCCGGAGTTCCCGAAGTTCCGGGCCCTTCCGTGACGAGGATCGCCGCCCTGCCTTTCGAGGGTAGGGCAGCCGCCCCCGGAGCGCCCCCGGGGCGCGGGGGAGGGGCGGTTCGCGGGGCCCGGTTCTTGACGCGCTGCCGGGCCGGTGGCTTGATGTCCTTGTTGGGAGCGCTCCCATTCGATCGAAGGGACGACTGTGCGCAGCAGACACCTCTTACGGGCGGCTTCGGCCGCCCTGATCGTACTGCTCGGGTTCCTCGGCCCGCCGGGAACGGGCACCGCGGCCGCCGGGCCGGCGGCCGCCGCCGCGGAGCCGGTGCGGATCATGCCGCTGGGCGACTCCATCACCGGCTCGCCGGGATGCTGGCGCTCGCTGCTGTGGAACCGCCTCCAGGAGGCGGGCCACACGAACGTCGACTTCGTCGGAACGCTCGGCCCCCAGGGGTGCGGGCAGCCCCACGACGGTGACAACGAAGGGCACGGCGGCGAGCTGGTGACCGATGTGGCGAGCCGGAACCTGCTTCCGGGCCGACTGGCCGCCACTCGGCCGGACATCGTTGTCATGCACTTCGGGACCAACGACGTCTGGAGCAACCGCTCGCCCGAGGCCATCCTCGCCGCCTACAGCACCCTGGTGGAGCAGATGCGGGCGAGCAATCCGGGCATGAAGGTCCTCGTCGCGCAGATCATCCCGATGAACCCCGCCACCTGCGGCGAGTGCGCCCGGCGCGTCGTGGCGCTCAACGAGCGGATCCCGGACTGGGCCCGCTCCGAGAGCACCCCCGGCTCGCCGGTGATCGCGGTCGACCAGTGGACGGGCTTCAGTACCGGGAGCGACACCTACGACGGTGTGCACCCCAACGCCTCCGGGGACGAGAAGATCGCTGCCCGCTGGTTCCCGGCCCTGGCCGGCCTGCTGGCGGGGGACGGCTCCGGCGACCCGGGTGACCCGGACGACCCCGGCCGGGACGAGGCCGTCTGCACCGCCTCGCTCCGCGTGGCGTCGAGCTGGCAGGGCGGCTACCAGGGCGAGGTGACGGTGAGCAACACCGGGACCGGGCCGATCTCGGGCTGGACGGTCCGGATCGCACCGGAGGGAGACGGCCGGATCACCCAGGCCTGGAACGGGACCCTCGAAGCCGGGGCCGACGGCGCCGCCACCGTGCGCAACGCCGCCTGGAACGGGACGGTCCCCGCCGGGGGCAGCGCCTCCTTCGGCTTCGTGGCGTCGGCGGACTCCGTCTCGGCGATCGTGACCTGCGCCGCGACCGCGGCCTGACCGCAGCCCGGCCTCGACCGGGTTCGTACGGACCGCCCGGCCGTACGAACCCGGTGGGCCGGCGGGCCGCCGCCCGCCCGAGCCTTTCGGGGTCCGTTGCGGAACCCGGCGCGGAAACCGGTCCGCAGGTACTACCATCCTCGACTGTCGAATGGCACTGCAATTACATCTGCAAGCGCAGATGTAATTGCAGTGCCGTCGGCGCCGATACGCGGAGCAACGGAACGTCATGGCCGCGGCCCGGTCCGAGGGGACGGCCGCGGCCGGTGAGGGGCGACAGTGCAGCAGACCGTCAACGGCATGCCGGCAGCGGAGATCGAGGGCGCGGTGTGGCGCAAGAGCCGCCGCAGCAGCATGGGCAACTGCGTCGAGCTCGCCCCGCTGCCGGACGGCGCGGTGGCCGTGCGCAACTCCCGCCACCCCGACGGCCCCGCCCTCGTCTACACCCGTGAGGAGATGACGGCCTTCC
This sequence comes from Streptomyces sp. SS8, assembly GCF_054072955.1. Classification (NCBI taxonomy): domain Bacteria; kingdom Bacillati; phylum Actinomycetota; class Actinomycetes; order Kitasatosporales; family Streptomycetaceae; genus Streptomyces; species Streptomyces sp. SS8. The sequence continues at coordinate 57,950 of NZ_JBSVCZ010000030.1, read as the reverse complement.
TGCAGGGCGCCAAGGACGGCGAGTTCGACGACATGGTCGGCTGAGCCGCTGCCGGGCGGAGGCGGAAGACGGGCTTCCGCGGGGCCGGCCGGGCCCGCGGACACTCGGGGAGACCGCTGTACGGCGCGGTGGCGGCGGTGGCACACTGAGTGCCTGTCCCTTCACCCAGGAGAGCACTCATGGCCGCCGGATCGAGCCACTCCTTGTCGATAAAGCGCTATATCGAGCACCCCAAGGGCAGTCCGACGGTGCTGCGCCTGGTGGTCGGCTCCCAGCTCCGGCGGCTGCGCAAGGAGTGCGGCATCGACCTGGAGGAGGCGGCCAAGGCGATCCGAGGCTCCACCGCCAAGGTCAGCCGCCTGGAGCGGGGCCAGGGCGCGTGCAAGGAACGCGACATCGCGGACCTGCTCACGCTCTACGGGGTGCTGGACGAGGACGAGCGGGCGGACTTCCTCGCCCTGACCCGCCAGACGAACACCCGCGGCTGGTGGCACCGGTACAGCGACGTCCTCCCCGAGTGGTTCGAGCGGCACCTCGGCCTGGAGGAGGCCGCCTCGGTCATCCGCACCTACGAGGTGCAGTTCATCCCCGGCCTGCTGCAGACGCAGGAGTACGCCCACGCGGTGACCAGCCTGTGCCACCCCCACGCCTCCGCCCAGGAGAACGACCGGCGGGTCCGGCTGCGCATGGAGCGGCAGGCGCTGCTCACCCGGCCGGACGCCCCGCGGCTGTGGGCGGTCCTGGACGAGGCCGCCCTGCGCCGCCCGCTCGGCGACACCGAGGTGATGCGCGGTCAGCTCCGCCACCTGATCGAGGCGGCGCGGCGGCCGAACGTCACGCTCCAGGTCGCGCCGTTCGAGACCGGCGGCCTGGCCGCGGTGGGCGGACCGGTGACGATACTGCGCTTCCCCGAGCCGGATCTGCCCGACGTCGTCTACCTGGAGCAGCTGACCAGCGCCCTCTACCTGGACAAGGAGGAGGACGTCGACCACTACCTGTCCATCATGGACCGGCTGTGCGCGGTCGCCCAGACCCCCGTCGACAGCGTGGGCTTCCTGGAAGGGCTTCTGGACAGGCTGGACGGGCTCGGCTGAACACGGGGGCGGGAGCGCCCCGTTCATCGGTGTGGGGCCGTCCTCCCCTCGGAGAGGACGGCCCCACACACGGCCCGGCGGCGGGCCTCAGGGCATGCGGGCGACGCCCCCGAACTCCTGCCACTCCCAGGTGCGCTGCCTGGGCCCCACGTCGGAGTCCGGACGCCAGGTGGAGACCTCCACCAGGCCGGGCTCGAGGATCTCCAGCCCCTCGAAGAACCGCTCGACCTCGTGCGGCTCCCTGACCCTGCCCCAGTTGCCCCCGGTGCTCCTGTCCATGAACTCGGTCACGGACCTGCGCGTCTCGGCGTCCTCGCTGACCAGCTGGCAGATCACGAAGAAGCTCCCCGGCGCCAGCCGGTCGGCCACTCGCTTGACCACGCCGGCCGGGTCCGCGGAGTCGGGAACGCAGTGGAAGACGGAGTTGAACAGGGCGGCGACGGGACGGTCGAAGTCGATCAGCCGGGCGGTGTCCGGGTGGTCGAGGATGCCGTCGGTGTCACACATGTCCGCCTGGATGACGGTGGTGTTCTCGTTCTCCGCCAGCAGCGCGCGGCCGTGGGCCAGCACGATCGGGTCGTTGTCCACGTAGACCACGCGCGCGTCGGGGTCCACCCGCTGCGCGATCTGGTGGACGTTGTCCTGGGTGGGCAGGCCGGAGCCGTGGTCTATGAACTGCCGGATCCCGTGGTCCCGGGCCAGGACGCGCACCACGCGCTGCAGGAAACGGCGGTTGTTGAGCGCCAGCGCCTGGGTGCTGGGGACGACCTCCAGCAGCTTCTCGGCCGCCTCCCGGTCGACGGCGTAGTTGTTCTTGCCGCCCAGATAGTAGTCGTACATACGCGCGGCCGTGGGGACGGTGACGTCGATCCTGCTGGTGAGGGGTTCCCTGGACTGGTTCATCCGGGCCTTCACAACCTTCCGCCTGGGAGATGTGTCGAGACTGGGGCGGCACCCGCCGAGTGGGGCCCATGCTGCCAGGCGCGGCCCCTCCCCGCTGCGGAAAGACGAACACTCAACTGATGGCTTTCCGCGGCACGCCCCGGTGGCCCGGCCGAGAGCAACTCCCTTGACCCCGAAGCCGGTTGAGCGGAATCACGGAACGCCGTCAGGGCGCGGGCGGACGGCGTCAGGCGGAGTCGCGGACGACGAGGGAGGTGGGGAGCAGCATGTGCCGCCGCGCGCCGCCGGGTTCGCCGATCTCCCGCAGCAGCAGCTCGGTGATCGTCCGTCCGATCTCCTCGACCGGCTGCCGGACGGTGGTCAGCGGAGGGTCGGTGTGCCGGGCGACGATCGAGTCGTCGAAACCCACCACCGCCACGTCGTCCGGCACCCGCAGCCCCCGGCGGCGCAGTTCGGCCAGGGCGCCCGCCGCCATCACATCGGAGGCGGCGAAGACCGCGTCCAGCCGGGGGCGGCGCTCCAGCAGCTCGCGCATGGCGGAGCGTCCGCCCTCCTCGGTGAAGTCGGCGGGGGCGACGAGTTCCCCGCCAGCCTCCCTCCCGGCCTCCTCCAGCGCCTCCCGCCAGCCCTGCAGACGGCTGTCGGCCACATCCATGTCCGGAGGGCCGGTGATGGTCGCGATCTCGCGCCGCCCGCGCTCGATCAGGTGGCGCACCGCGTCGCGCGCCCCTCCGATGTTGTCCGAGTGCACATGGTGCAGCGGCTCGGCCGGGGAGCGGCGCCCGGCCAGGACGGTCGGCAGACCGAGCTCCTCCAGCAGGCCGGGCAGCGGATCGTCGCGGTGCACCGAGACCAGCAGTACGCCGTCCACCCGGCGCGCGGTGAGGAAGCGGGTGAGCTGGTCCATCTCCCGCTGGTCGCGCACCAGGGTGAGCAGCAGCTGGATCTGGGTGCCGGCCAGGCCGTTGCTCACCCCGCGGATCACGGCGGAGAAGTAGGGCTCCGAACCCAGCCGGCTCTCCGACTCGGGTATCACCAGGGCGATGGAGTCGGTCCTGCTGGTCACCAGCGACCGTGCCACGGAGTTGGGCACATAGCCCAGTTCGGCGATCGCCGTCTGGACCGCCTGCCGGGCCGCGTCGCTGACCAGGGTGGAGCCGTTGAGGACCCGGGAGACGGTGGTGCGCCCAACCCCGGCCCGGGCGGCCACGGTCTTGATGGTCGGCCGCCGAGTGGCCCCCATGGCGTACCCGCCTCCTTCTGCTTCCGTCGCGCCGCGCACGGCGCTCACCAGCGCATTGTGTCAGACGGCCGTGTGGCGACCGGTGTGGTGCCGGTGCTCGCGGGAGCCTCGGCGGGCAACGGATCCGGTCCCCGTCCCTTGACAGCGGCTGTTCCTGCGGACAGTCTTCCACAACCTGATGGGAACGCTCCCACCTCTGAGTGGGAACGATTCCACCCGTCGGGCCCGTGCGGCCCGCCGGGGCCGCACCGCGGTGATTTCCGTCGCCGCCCGCAAGGAGGACGCCATGGGCAGGGCCCGCAAGCTGTTCGGTACAAGAGTCGTGGCCGCCGCGTCGGTCGCAGCCCTCACGCTCGTGGCGGGCTGCTCGGGCGGAGGCGGTGAGGACGGCAAGACCGAGGACGGCAAGACCGTCATCACCATGGGGCTGTTCGGCGTCATGGGCATCAAGGAGACCGGCCTCCTGGAGAAGTACATGGAGGAGAACCCGGACATCGTCATCAAGGAGGAGATCGCCGGCGACGAGCAGACCTACTACACGGCGCTGCAGACCCGGCTGGCCGCCGGCAGCGGCCTGAAGGACATCCAGGGCATAGAGGTCGGCCGGGCCAAGGAACTCGCCGACACCCGGGCCGACAAGTTCGCCGACCTCTCCGGCCTCTCGGGCACCGACCACTTCCTGCCCTGGAAGCAGAGCCAGGTCACCACCGGCGACGGCAGGGTGATCGGCCTGGGCACGGACATCGGCCCGATGGCGGTCTGCTACCGCAAGGACATGTTCGAGGAGGCCGGCCTGCCCAGCGACCGCGAGGAGGTCGCCAAGCTCTGGGACGGCGACTGGGCGAAGTACGTCGAGGTCGGCAAGGACTTCAAGAAGAACCACAAGGGCGACGCCGCCTTCCTGGACAGCTCCAGCGGCCTGTTCAACGCCATGATCTACGGCAGCTCCGAGCAGTTCTACAACAAGGACGGCGAACTGATCTACCAGGACAACCCGGTCATCAAGGACGCCTGGGAACTGTCCACCGGAGCGGCCCGGGACGGACTGACCGCCAAACTCCGCCAGTTCCAGCCCGGCTGGGATCCGGGCCTGGCCAACAGCAGCTTCGCCACCACCGTCTGCCCGGCGTGGATGCTCGCCCACATCAGCGAGAAGGCCGGCGAGGCCAACAAGGGCAAGTGGGACGTCGCCAAGGCCCCCAAGGGCGCCAACTGGGGCGGCTCCTTCCTCGGGGTCATGGAGGACAGCCCGGTGAAGGAGGAGGCCGAGAAGCTGGTGGCCTGGCTGACCGCGCCGGAGCAGCAGGAGCACATCTTCAAGGAGATCGGCAACTTCCCCTCCTCCGCGAAGGCCCTGGAGTCCCCGGCGGTGACCGGGGCGAAGTCCGAGTACTTCAACAACGCCCCGATCGGTGAGGTCTTCGGCGCGGCCGCCCAGGACATCCCCGACGAGCAGGTGCTCGGCCCCAAGGACGGCACCATCAAGGACACCTTCTCCCAGGGCCTCCAGCTCGTCGAGCAGGGCAAGAGCCCGGCCGAGGCGTGGGAGACCACCGACGAGCGCATCAGGAAGGCCGTCGACTGACCCGGACCTCTCCCCGGGGCTCCCGAAGTCCCCGGCGGCCACCGCCTCCCCGCGCGGCTGCCGGGGGCTCCGTCCCCACCGCCTCCCACCAAGCACTCCCAGGAAGGAAGCCCTCCGTGGCCACCTCCACCCCGGCATCCGGCCTCGGCGGGCCGCAGAGCGGACCGGCCGGCCCTACCAAGGAGAGCCCCGACGACCGCAAGGGCACGAGTTCCCGGCGGCCGTGGAGCACCCTCCTGCACCGCTTCGACATCAAGGCGGCCCCCTACGCGTTCGTCGCCCCGTTCTTCGTCGTCTTCGGCGCCTTCAGCCTCTACCCGCTGCTCTACACGGCCTGGATCTCCCTCCACGACGTGGAGCTGGCGACCATGGACATCATGGAGTGGGAGGGCTTCGGGAACTACTCGCAGCTCTGGCAGGACGACCGCTTCTGGAACGCGCTGGCGAACACCTTCACCATCGGCGTGATCTCCACCGTCCCGCAGCTGCTGATGGCCCTCGGCCTGGCACACCTGCTCAACTACAAGCTGAAGGGCTCGGCGTTCTTCCGGGTCGCCGCCCTGACGCCCTACGCGACCTCGATCGGCGCCGCCGCGCTGGTGTTCACCATGCTCTTCGAGCGCGACTTCGGAATGATCAACTGGTTCCTGAGTCTGTTCGGGGTCGACAACGTCGACTGGGAGAACAGCAAGTGGCCCGCCCAGTTCGCGATCTCCTCCATCGTCATCTGGCGCTGGACCGGCTACAACGCCCTGCTGTACCTGGCCGCGATGCAGGCCATCCCGCAGGAGCGGTACGAGGCGGCGGCCATCGACGGCGCCTCGCGCTGGCAGCAGTTCACCAAGGTCACCGTCCCCGGCATCCGCTCCACGATCGTCTTCACCATCGTGCTGTCCACCATCGGAGCCACCCAGCTCTTCGGTGAGCCGCTGATCTTCGGCCAGGGGCCGAACGGCGTCAGCGGCGGAGCGGACAACCAGTACCAGACGCTCGGCCTGCTGCTGTACGAGGAGGGCTGGAAGAACTACGAGATGGGGCGGGCCGCCACGGTCGCCTGGGCGATGTTCCTCCTGCTCATCCTCGCCTTCGTCCTGCAGCGCGTCGTCAAGCGCGTCAAGTCCCGCACGTCCTGACCAGGGAGCGGTAATCCGATGACCACCGACACCGCCCGCCCCCGGGCGGACGTACCCGAGCCGCTCGCGGACACCCTCGCGCCCACGAGCCGCCGGCCCCGTCTGTCCCTGCGCCCGAAGGCCGGACAGCAGCGGAAGGCCGGGCCCGTCGCCTACGCGCTGCTCGCCCTGGCCGCGCTGCTCTCCCTGTTCCCGCTGTACTGGACGATGGTGGCGGCCTCCACCGACAACACCCGGGTCTCCCAGACCCCGCCGCCGTTCCTCCCCGGTCCCAACCTGCTGAAGAACCTCTCGGCGGCCTGGGAGGACGCGGCGATGGGCACGGCGCTGGTCAACAGCTTCATCGTCGCCATGACGATCGCCCTGTCCACAGTCCTCTTCGCCACCCTGGCCGGCTTCGCCTTCGCCAAACTGCGCTTCCGCGGCCGCAACATCCTGCTGATGCTGGTCATCGGCACGATGATGGTGCCGCCGCAACTGAGCGTGGTGCCGCTGTTCATGATGATGACCGAGCTGGGCTGGGGACAGAAGCTGCCCGCCGTCATCTTCCCCACCCTGGTCAGCGCCGTCGGCGTGTTCTTCATGCGGCAGTACCTGCTGGAGGCGCTGCCCGACGAGCTCATCGAGGCCGGCCGCGTGGACGGCGCGCACAGCCTGCGGATCTTCTGGAGCGTCGTCCTGCCGGTCGCCCGCCCGGCGATGGCGGTGGTCTTCATGATCACCTTCGTGCACGCCTGGAACGACTTCTTCTGGCCGTTCATCGTGCTCGACATGACCAACCCCACGATCCCCGTCGCCCTGACCCAGCTCAGCGCGGGATACGTGCGCGACCAGTCGCTCATCATGGCCGGCGCGCTGCTGGGCACCCTGCCGCTGCTGGCGATGTTCGTCGTCTTCGGCAAGCAGATCGTCGGCGGCATCATGCAGGGCGCGGTCAAGGGCTGAGGCCCGCCCGGGAGGCCCGGACGACTTTGCGGTCCCGGGCCCCTGCCGCACCCCGAGCCGACCCCCACCCCCCTCGACACCATCGATCCGGAAGGACCTTCGTGGCCACCGCATCCCGTACAGCCGAACCCGCCCCGGCGACCCGGAGCGCCCGGGTGTTCCCGCCCGGCTTCCTGTGGGGCACCGCGACCGCCGCCTACCAGATCGAGGGAGCCGCCTCCGAGGGCGGCCGCACCCCCTCCATCTGGGACACCTTCTCCCGCACCCCCGGCAGGACGCGCAACGGAGACACCGGCGACACAGCCTGCGACCACTACCACCGCTGGCGCGAGGACCTGGAGATCATGGCCGGCCTCGGCGTGGGCGCCTACCGGTTCTCCGTCTCCTGGCCGCGCGTCCAGCCCGGCGGCAGCGGCCCCGCCTCCCGTGAGGGACTGGACTTCTACAGCCGCCTGGTGGACGGGCTGCTGGACAAGGGCATCCAGCCCGTCGTCACCCTCTACCACTGGGACCTGCCGCAGGAGCTGGAGGACGCGGGCGGCTGGCCGGAGCGCGCCACCGCCGAGCGGTTCGCCGAGTACGCCTCCCTGGTCGCCGGCGCGCTCGGCGACCGGGTGGGCACCTGGACCACCCTCAACGAGCCCTGGTGCTCGGCCTTCCTCGGCTACGGCTCGGGCGTCCACGCCCCCGGCCGCACCGACCAGGCGGACGCCCTGCGCGCCGCCCACCACCTCAACCTCGCCCACGGGCTGGGCACCCAGGCCCTGCGCGCCGCACTCCCGGCCGAAGCGCAGACCTCCGTCACGCTCAACCTCCACCATGTGCGCTCCCTGACCGGCGACCCCGCCGACACCGACGCCGCACGCCGCATCGACGGCGTCGCCAACCGGGTCTTCACCGGCCCCATGCTGCGCGGCGAGTACCCCGAGGACGTCCTGCGGGACACCGCGCACCTGACGGACTGGTCGTTCGTGCGGGACGGCGACACCGCGGCGATCCACCAGCCGATCGACTTCCTGGGCGTCAACTACTACAGCCCCACCCTCGTCTCCGCCGCCTCCGGCCCCGGCTCCCACAACGCCGACGGGCACGGAGCGAGCGAGCACAGCCCCTGGCCGGGCGGCGGTGACGTCGCCTTCCACCGCACGCCCGGCGAGACCACCGCCATGGGCTGGACGATCGACCCGACCGGCATGTACGACCTGCTGCTGCGGGTCAGGGACGACTTCCCCGGCATGCCGGTGATCATCACCGAGAACGGCGCGGCCTTCGACGACTACGTCGACCCCGAGGGCCGCGTGCTGGACCCGCAGCGGATCTCCTACCTCCACGGCCATCTGGCGGCGGTGCACCGGGCCATCGAGGCGGGGGCGGACGTGCGCGGCTACTTCCTGTGGTCCCTGCTGGACAACTTCGAGTGGGGATACGGCTACAGCAAGCGCTTCGGCGCGGTGTACGTGGACTACGCGACCGGTACGCGCATCCCCAAGTCCAGCGCCCGCTGGTACGCGGAGGTGGTCCGCGACGGCGCCCTGCCGCCGGAGCCCGGCGCGGGCGCCTGACCGCACCGGACCGCGCCCAAGGCCCCAGGGCCCCGGCCGCGGGTCCGGCTTCCGATCCGTCGGCCGGGCCCGCGGCCGGCCGTGTCCGGGGGTCAGGCGGGGCGCCGCCCCGCGCCGTCCCCGGGCCCGTCCGGCTTCCCCCGCCCCTCGCGCTCCCCGCGTCCCTCGCGCCACTGCCGTACGACCTCGTCGGCGTCGAAGGGCTCCAGGCCCAGCGGGGGGCCGGGCGGCGGCATCCGCAGCGCCGCGCGGATCCTCTCGTTGATCCCCGCCACGATCCGCCGTACCTCCGGCTCCGAGCGGGCCCGGCGGGCGGCGGCCAGGGCGTCCTCCGCCTCCTTGCGCAGGGCGAGCGCGGGCGGCAGGAAGGACAGCCCCTCGCGGCTCATCTTCTTCCTGACCCACCACAGGTCGTCATAGGGACGGTCCAGGTCGGGCAGCGGCCTGCCCATGCCCGGCAGTGCGTCGAACTCGCCACGCTCGGCCGCCTCGCGGATCTGCCGGTCGGCCCACGTCTCGAAGTCGGTCCCGGGCGGTTTGCGTTCGGTCATGGTGCGGTCCTCCCCGGGCGCGGCGGCGGTGACGGGCTTTCGCGGAGGGTGCTCGTACGGTCCAGGTTACGCGGGAGCCGGCCCCGCGGGACGGGAGCGCTCACCCGGCCGGGCTCACCCGGCCAGGGCGAGCACGGCCTCCACGGTGTCCGCCTGCGCCGCGGTCTTGTCCTCCCGGTAGCGCAGCACCCGGGCGAACCGCAGCGTTACGCCCTCCGGGTAGCGGGGGGAGCGCTGCACCCCGTCGAAGGCGATCTCCACCACCAGCTCCGGCCGCACCGTCACCGTGAATCCGTCGTCCTCCACGGCCAGTTCGCGCAGCCGCGCGGTCTGCCAGACCAGCAGGGCGTCGGTCAGTCCCTTGAAGGTCTTGCCGAGCATCGCGAAGGAGCCGTCCGGGCGGCGCGCGCCCAGATGGAGGTTGGACAGCTTCCCCGCGCGCCGCCCGTGCCCCCACTCGGCGGCCAGTACCACCAGATCGAGGGTGTGCACCGGCTTCACCTTCAGCCAGGACGCGCCGCGCCGCCCCGCGCCGTACGCGGAGTCCAGCGCCTTGAGCATCACGCCCTCGTGGCCGCGCACCAGCACCTCGTCGGCGAACTCCCGCGCCGCGGCCCGGGTCCGCTCCTCCCGCGGGTCCTCGACGACCGTGCGCAGCACCCGCATCGGTTCGGGCACCACCCGGGCCAGTTCCGCGTACCGGTCGGCGACCGGAAGGTCCAGCAGATCGCGGCCGTCGACGGAGAGCAGGTCGAAGAAGACGGGCGACAGCGGCAGCGACGCCCGTGCCCGCTCCACGTCCAGCCGCGACCCGACCCGGCCGGCGACCTCCTGGAAGGGCCGGGGCCGGCCGTCCTCGCCCAGGGCGATGACCTCCCCGTCGAGGACCGCCCGCCCGGCCCGCAGCCCCCGGGCGGCGGCCACCACCTCCGGGAGTCGGCCGGTGATCTCCTCCAGGGTGCGGGTGAAGACCCGCACCTCGGCGCCGTCGCGGTGCACCTGGACGCGGATGCCGTCGAGCTTCTCCTCCACCACGCACGGCCCGAGCCGGTCCAGGGCCTCGTCCACGCTTGCGGCGGTCTGCGCGAGCATCGGCAGCACCGGCCGCCCCACGTCGAGGCGGAAATCGGCCAGCGCGCCGGGGCCGCGGGCGAGCAGGGCCCGCGCCACCCGCCCCAGCGACCCGCCGACCATCACCGCCCGCCGCACCCCGGCCGGCTCCGCGCCCACCGCCGCCGCCAGGCCCTCGACGGCGAAGGCGTCCAGGGCGCCCTGCCGCAGCTCGCCGCCGATCAGCCGGACGAGGAAGCGCTGCTCCTCGCCGGTGGCGGCGGACAGCAGCTCCCGCAGCAGGCGTCCGCGTTCGGCCTGGGCGCCCCGGCCCGAGACCGCGGCGATCGCGTCCAGGGCGCGGTGCACGTCGGCCACCGACAGCGACGGCGCGTCCGCCGGGGGGACGGTCCGGCTCAGCGTCTTCCAGCCGATCCCCGTCCTGCGCTGGGGGAGTCTGCCCGCCAGGTAGGTGATGACGACCGGGGCGTCCTCGGGCCCGGCCTCGCGGAACAGCGCGGCGAGCAGGGCGACCTTCCCGGTACGCGACGGGGTCCGCGCGACGCGGTGGGAGACCTGGGCGACTTCGGCCAGCAGCATGTCCCCATCCTCACCCGGACGGTTGTCACCGGCGTCGGACGGCGCGCGGAAGAACAGATGTGCCGGGACCGATGACTTCCGGCGCACCGGCGGGTCCGCACCCGTGAGACCGAGCGGAGAGGAAGACGGCGATGGCGAAGGTGACACTGACGCAGTTCCTGACCCTGGACGGGGTCGTGCAGGCGCCCGGAGCTCCGGACGAGGACCGTGACGGCGGGTTCGAGCACGGCGGCTGGCTGGTCCCGTACGCGGACGAGGACATGGGGCGGTTCGTCGCGGAGGGCTTCCGGTCCGCGGAGGCCTTCCTGCTGGGCCGCCGGACGTACGAGATCTTCGCCGCCTACTGGCCGCGGGTCACCGATCCGGAGAACCCGGTCGCGAGCAGGCTCAACGCCCTGCCCAAGTACGTCGCCTCCCGGACGCTGGACGGTGTCGAGTGGCACAACTCCACGCTGCTGGGGGACGACGCGGTGCGGGAGGTCGCGGCCCTCAGGGAGCGGCTGGAGGGCGAGGTGCAGATCCACGGCAGCGGGAATCTGGCGCGGAGTCTGATGGCGCACGGCCTGATCGACGAGTACCGCCTGCTGACCTACCCCGTGATCCTGGGCGGTGGCAAGCGCCTGTTCGACGGCGGTGCCGTGCCGACCGCGCTGGAGCGGACGGGAGGCGGGACGACCTCCACCGGGGTGGTGATCAGCATCTACCGGGCGACGGGGAACCCCCGGCACGGCTCGTTCGACCTGGAGGAGTGAGGCGGGCCGGGGGCGGCGGCCGTGGGCCCGATGGTCAAGAAGCGGCATCGAACGGGCCGCCGTTGGTGATCTCCGCTACGTGCCGTAGAGCTTGACGTCGCATTTGCGACTTGTAAAGAAGTGGATGCAAACGGGCAGTACGGACACGGCAAACAGGGCAAAAAGCTTGTTCAATGTTCGACTATCTCGTGATGAGTCTTCTGAAAAATGGATAACCCATTCCATCCTGTCTCCAGGGGGATCGTGGGTCGTGGTGGCGTGAAGAAGCTGTTAACCTCCGGCAAGTTTGCGGACTGGAAGAGTCCGATTTTGTGTGAACGTCCCCCGGGGCCGGCGGCGCCACCGCCGGCCCCGGGGCCGGAGCCCTTCCGCCGCCCGCGGTGCGCGGAACGTGCCCGCGGCCCCCGGCCCGCCCGCCACTGGGCCGCGGCCGCTGCCGGGCTCCACGACCCGTAAGGAGGTGGCGCGCGTGGACGGGGTGGAGGCAGCCCAGTTCGGCGCCGTGGTGGTACTCGGTCTGCTGGTCCTCTTCTACGGAGGGACCTTCCTGATCTCGACCCGTATCGGGAAGAGGAAGGAGAACGCCGACGGATACATGACGGCCGGCCACAACATCGGCTTCGGGATCTCCGCCGCCAGCATGACGGCGACGTGGATCTGGGCGTCCTCGATGTACGCCTCGGCGACGTCGGGCTACACCTACGGCATATCGGGCCCCATCCACTACGGGCTCTGGGGCGCCCTGATGATCCTGTTCATCTACCCCTTCGGCAAGCGCATCCGGGCCGTCGCCCCCAAGGCGCACACACTGGCCGAGGTCATGTACGCGCGGCACGGCCGCTCCAGCCAGCTGATGCTCGCCGGGTCCAACCTCGTCGGCAGTCTCATCAGCCTGATGTCGAACTTCATCGCCGGCGGCGTGCTGATCTCCATGCTGTCGCCGCTCAACTTCATCCAGGGCGTCTTCGCGGTGGCCGCGGGCGTGCTGCTCTACACCCTGTGGTCCGGCTTCCGCGCCTCCGTGCTGACCGACTTCGTGCAGGTCGTCGCGATGCTCGGGGCGGTGGCCGTGCTCGTCCCGGTGATCTTCTTCGCGGCCGGCTTCCCGGCGGCGTTCGAGACCGGGGCGGCGAACCTGACCGCCCAGCAGAGCGACTTCTTCTCCAGCGACGCCTTCATGAACCAGGGCGCCCCCTACATCGCCGCGGTGCTGGCCTACGCCATCGGCAACCAGACCATCGCGCAGCGCCTCTTCGCCGTACGCCAGGACCTGATCAGGCCGACCTTCGTCACCGCGACCATCGGGTACGGCGCCATGGTGATCGGTGTCGGCATGCTCGGTGTGCTCGCCCTCTACCTGGGCTTCGAGCCGACTGGGGGCGACGCGAACAACCTCATCCCCGAGATGGCCGCCGACTACCTGCCGCCGGTGCTGCTGGCGGTGTTCTTCCTCATGATCGTCGGCGCGCTCTCCTCCACCGCCGACTCCGACCTGTCGGCCCTGTCCTCGATCATGATGGCCGACGTCTACGGCCAGAACGTGGCGGGCAAGGAGAAGGTGAACCCGAGGACGATGCTGCTGGTCGGCCGCATCACGATGGTGGTGGCCACCGCGGCGGCCGTGGCCTTCGCCGGCCTTCAGCTGAACATCCTCGACCTGCTGGTCTTCGTCGGCGCGCTGTGGGGGGCCCTGGTCTTCCCGGTGCTGGCCAGCTTCTACTGGGACAAGGTCACCAACAAGGCGTTCACCACCTCGGTCATCGCGGCGCTCGCGGTGTTCCTGCCGGTCCGCTTCGGCTGGATCCCCATGGACGGCGTCACCGGCATCGCCGTGGACGTGCTCTCCGTCATCGGGATCGGCGTGGTCCTCGGCCTGATGGTGTTCGGCTTCCTCGGCCTCCGCGCAGCGAAGGTCACCGGTGTGCTGTCGGCGGCCGCCGCCGCCCCGTTCGCCATCGGGTCCCTGCACGAGTACGCGACGCTGTCCGGCTCCCTCGTCGCCTACTCCGTGAGCACCGTCATCTGCTGGGCGATGTCGGCGGGCAGCGGTGAGAGGTTCGACTTCGCCCTCATCGCCCGGCGCACCGGCGACTTCGACGACGGTGACGCCGGCGGTGCGGGGAACGCCGGCGGTGCGGCCGCCGCCGTCCCGCGGCGGGCGGGCGAGGGCGAGGGCGAGCCCGAACCCGCCGGAAGCACCAAGTGAGGCGAGTGAGCGAGTGAGCGAGAAGGAGGCGCGGTGAGCACCATCGCCCTGAGTACGTACATCCTGATGTGGCCCGTCATCGTGGCCGTCGTCCTGTTCGTGATCAGCCGGGCGTTCTACCGCGAGTGGGCCGAGGCCCGCCGCAGCGGGCGGCGCCTGATCTGAGCCGTGCGGTGCGGGCCGGCGGCAGAGCCGGCCCGCACCGCGCTCTTCCGGCCGCCCGCGCGTCCGGCGGAGGCCGCCGTACCGCCTGAACGCTCAACCTCTGAGATGTCCGCCGGTGTTCGCAAAGGCGGAGGTTCGGTGACCGTCCCGTGGTGGGGTAATCTCACCGTGTCTGCACGTTTGTCGGATGACAAGCGTGACAGCCTGTGAACGTGGTGTGAACACACCGCCTGCCCGTCCGGGTGCGACCGGAGGAGCACGGCACGTGACGAACCCGGTGGCGGACGAGCGGAGCGATGGCGGACATGGCTGACACCACGGTTGGCGAGCCGCGCCCGGCGGAGCGCGGCAGGACCACCCGCGGCCGGAGCGCCGGCAAGGCGGGGGAGCGGGAGCTGAGGCAGCTCCTGGCCGGCCTGACGGCGGTCCGGGACGGCGACTTCGGCACCCGGCTGCCGGACGGCGCCGACGGAGTCCTCGGCGAGATCGCGACGGTCTTCAACGGCATGGTGGACCAGCTGTCGCTGTTCACCTCCGAGGTGACCCGCGTCTCCCGTGAGGTCGGCAGCGAGGGACGCCTGGGCGGCCAGGCCCAGGTGCCGGGCGCCGGCGGCGCCTGGCGGGACCTGACCGACTCGGTCAACTTCATGGCCGGCAACCTCACCACCCAGGTCCGCTCCATCGCCCAGGTGACCACCGCGGTCGCCAAGGGCGATCTGTCGCAGAAGATCCGGGTGGACGCGCGTGGGGAGATCCTGGAGCTGAAGGAGACCATCAACACGATGGTCGACCAGCTCTCCGCCTTCGCCGACGAGGTCACGCGGGTGGCCCGTGAGGTGGGCACCGAGGGCAAGCTCGGCGGCCAGGCGGACGTCAAGGGCGTCTCCGGCACCTGGCGGGACCTGACCGACTCGGTCAACTTCATGGCCGGCAACCTCACCGGCCAGGTGCGCTCCATCGCCCAGGTCGCCACCGCGGTCGCCGAGGGCGATCTGTCGCAGAAGATCCGGGTGGACGCGCGTGGGGAGATCCTGGAGCTGAAGGAGACCATCAACACGATGGTCGACCAGCTCTCCGCCTTCGCCGACGAGGTCACGCGGGTGGCCCGTGAGGTGGGCACCGAGGGCAAGCTCGGCGGCCAGGCCGCGGTGCGCGGAGCCTCCGGCACCTGGAAGGACCTGACCGACTCCGTCAACGTGATGGCCTCCAACCTGACCGGTCAGGTGCGCTCCATCGCCCAGGTCGCCACGGCCGTCGCGCGCGGCGACCTGTCGCAGAAGATCACCGTCGAGGCCAAGGGCGAGGTCGCCGCCCTCGCCGACGTCATCAACACGATGGTCGACACGCTCTCCGCCTTCGCCGACGAGGTCACGCGGGTGGCCCGCGAGGTGGGCACCGAGGGAATCCTCGGCGGCCAGGCCCGGGTGCCGGGCGTGGCGGGCACCTGGAAGGACCTGACCGACAACGTCAACTCGATGGCGAACAACCTGACCGGGCAGGTCCGCAACATCGCCCAGGTCACCACCGCCGTCGCCCAGGGCGACCTCACCCGCAAGATCGACGTCGACGCGCGCGGGGAGATCCTGGAGCTGAAGACCACCATCAACACGATGGTCGACCAGCTCTCCGCCTTCGCCGCGGAGGTCACCAGGGTGGCCCGCGAGGTCGGCAGCGAGGGACGCCTGGGCGGCCAGGCCGAGGTCGAGGGCGTCTCCGGCACCTGGAAGCGCCTGACGGAGAACGTCAACGAGCTGGCCGGGAACCTCACCCGCCAGGTCCGCGCCATCGCCGAGGTCACCGGCGCCGTCGCCGAGGGCGACCTGACCCGCTCGATCACCGTGGACGCCTCCGGAGAGGTCGCCGACCTCAAGGACAACGTCAACTTCATGGTGCAGTCCCTGCGCGAGACCACCCGGGCCAACCAGGAGCAGGACTGGCTCAAGACCAACCTCGCCCGCATCTCGGGCCTGATGCAGGGCCACCGCGACCTCGCCGTGGTCGCCGAGCTGATCATGGACGAGCTCACCCCGCTCGTCGGCGCCCAGTACGGCGCCTTCTACCTCGCCGAGGACGACGACGAGGGCACCGAGCTGCGCCTGGTCGGCTCCTACGGCCACCCCGCGGCGGCCGGCGGCGCCGAGCCGCCGCGCTTCAGGCTCGGCCAGTCCCTGGTCGGCCAGGCCGCCCGCAGCCGCCGCACCGTCACCGTCGACGACCTGCCCGCCGGTTACGTCACCGTCTCCTCCGGCCTGGGCGCCACCGAGCCCACCAGTCTGATCGTCCTGCCGATCACGGCCGAGGACCAGGTGCTCGGCGTCATCGAGCTGGCCTCGGTCACCCCCTTCACCGCGCTCCACCAGGACTTCCTGGGCCGGCTCATGGAGACCGTCGGCGTCAACGTCAACACCATCGTCGCCAACGCCCGCACCGACGAGCTGCTGGCCGAGTCCCAGCGCCTGGCCGCCGAACTCCAGGAGCGCTCCGAGGAACTCCAGGTCCAGCAGGACGAGCTCCAGCGCTCCAACGCCGAACTGGAGGAGAAGGCCGCCCTCCTGGCCTCCCAGAACCGCGACATCGAGACCAAGAACCTGGAGATCGAGCAGGCGCGGCAGGAGCTGGAGGACCGCGCCCAGCAGCTGGCACTGGCCTCGAAGTACAAGTCGGAGTTCCTGGCCAACATGAGCCACGAGCTGCGCACCCCGCTCAACAGCCTGCTGATCCTCGCCCAGCTCCTGGCACAGAACCCGACCCGCAACCTCACCCCCAAGCAGGTCGAGTACGCGGGCATCATCCACTCCGCCGGATCCGACCTGCTCCAGCTGATCAACGACATCCTGGACCTGTCCAAGGTCGAGGCCGGCAAGATGGACATCAACCCCGAGCGCGTACCCCTGCGCGGCCTGCTGGACTACGTCGAGGCCACCTTCCGGCCGCTCACCACCCAGAAGAGCCTCGGCTTCACGATCACCACGGCGCCCGGCGTCCCCGTCGACCTGTTCACCGACGACTCCCGGCTGCGGCAGGTGCTGCGCAACCTGCTGTCCAACGCGGTGAAGTTCACCGAGTCCGGCGGCGTGGCCCTGAGGATCGAGCCGGTCGCCCCGGACGAGCTGCCCCCCACCGTCCGGCTGCACGGCTCGGCCGTCGCCTTCCGGGTGGAGGACACCGGCATCGGCATCCCCGAACAGCAGCTGGAGACCATCTTCGGAGCCTTCCAGCAGGCCGACGGGACCACCAGCCGCAAGTACGGCGGCACCGGACTGGGCCTGTCCATCAGCCGCGAGATCGCCTACCTGCTGGGCGGCGCCATCACCGCCGAGAGCGCCCCCGGACAGGGCAGCACCTTCACCCTCTACCTGCCCGTGGCACGGCCCGACTTCACCGCCGCGCAGGACGCCTCCCACCAGGCCGGGGCCCGGGGAGAGGAAGCCGGGCCCGCCACCGTCCAGGAGCCGCCCGCCGAGCCGCAGCGGCCGCGGAAGCGACGGCTGCTGGTGATCGAGGACCGCCCCCGCGGCCTGCTCTCCCTGGTGGCGGAGAACGCCGTGGCGGACCTGGCCGAGGGCGCCGGGGACATGGGCGACCCGCGCGGCCCCGTGGAGGTCGTCACCGCGGTCGGGGCGCAGGAGGCCGCCGCCGCGCTCGCCGCGGAGGCCTGCCACTGCGTGGTGCTCCAGCTCGACATGCCCGACGGGGCGGCCATGGGCTTCCTGGAGGCCATGGACGGCGACGCGGCCCTGCGCCGGGTCCCGGTCCTCGCGCACAACAACCGGCGCCTGGACCCGGAGCGCGAACACGCCCTGCGCTCCCGCACCGGAAGCCGGCCGATGGAGCTGCTCTCCAGCCTGGACGAGCTGCGCGAGCGCATCGCGCTGCACCTGACCGCCGAGGAGCCGGGCGACGTGCTCCCGCTGGTGCGCACGGAGGAGAGCGCCGAGCCGGCGGCTCTGCCCGAGGAGGCGGACGGCTCCCTGGCGGGCCGCACGGTGCTGGTCGTCGACGACGACGCGCGCAACGTCTACGCCCTCACCGGCATCCTGGAACTCCACGGAATGCACGTCCTGCACGCCGACAACGGACGCAGGGGCATCGAGACCCTCACCGCCCACCTCGGCGTCGACGTGGTGCTGATGGACGTGATGATGCCGGAGATGGACGGCTACGCCGCGACGGCGGCGATCCGGGCCATGCCCGAGTACGCCGGTCTGCCCGTCATCGCGGTGACGGCCAAGGCGATGCCCGGGGACCGGGAGAAGAGCATCGCCGCCGGAGCGACCGACTACGTGACCAAACCGCTGGACGCCCGCGACCTCGTCGCGTGCATCCGCCGCTGCCTGGACGTGTAGTCACAAGCCCCGCCCGCCAGCCGACCACCTCCCCGAGGAGCAGCGCAGTGCAGACCCAGCGGCCGGACGAGTCCGTCCCCCAGGACGGACCGCCCAGCGCTGCCCCGGCGCGGGACGCGGCGGCCCCGGTGCCGTCCGTACGGCGGCCGTACGAGGGCAGGGTGTACGAGCGCGGGGAGTACGGCGGGGCCCCGCCGCGCGACGGCGCGGACGCCCGGGTCGGCAGGCTGGCCGCCACCGTCGAGCGGCTGCGCCGCGAGGTGCGCGAGGCCCATGCGGCGGCCGAGGGCCGCGCCCTGATCGAGATGGCCAAGGGCATCCTGGTCGAGCGGCTGGGCTGCGGCCCGGCGCAGGCCGCCAGGCAGCTGGACACCCTCGCCGACCAGGCCGGCCTCTCCCGGCTGGAGCTGGCCGCCGACCTCATCGACCAGGCCGCCCACGACCGGGTCACCGAGGCCGCCCGCGAGTTCCTGGCCAGGGCGGGAGAGGACGACACAGGCCCGGGGGGCGGCCGGGGCGAGGACGGCGGGGAGACCCCCTCGCTGTCGGTGCGGCTGCGCACCGCGGAGAGCGGCGCACTGGCCGCCGACGACACCCAGGCGGTCGCCGAATCCCTGCTGGAACACGCGCTGACCCCCCTGGGCGCCGTGGCCGTGGCCATCTGGGCCGCGGGCACCGACACCTCCCTGACCCTGGCCGGCTTCGCGGGCTACGCGGCCGAGGAGGCCGCGCGGTGGCACTACGTACCGCCGGGGGTGGCCACCCTCGCCCGCCGGGCCCTCACCGAGCGCCGCCCCGTGTGGTTCGCCTCTCCCGCCGAGTCCGGGCTGCCCACCCTGGGCCGCGGGCAGGCGCCCGAGGGGTGCCGGGTCACGGTCCCCGCCGACAACGGCGGCCGCATCCTGGGCGTTCTGGAGATCTGCTGGCCCGGCCCGCTGGAACCGCAGCCCCCGCAGGTCCAGCGGCAGATCGAGGCCCTGGCCGAGCTGTGCGCCCACACCCTGGACAGCCGCGCGGGGAACGAGGGGGAGGTCCTCCAGGCACGGAACCCGGGCGCCTCGGAACTGGTGGACTTCGCCGACGGCCTGCTGGACCCGGCCCTGGTACTGGTGCCCCAGCCGGACGCCGAGGGCCGGCTCACCGACTTCCGCATCCACCACGTCAGCGCCCACTTCGTCGATCCGGTCGGCCGCCCGCGCGGCGCCGTCGCCGGATCGCTGCTGCTGGAGGCCTACCCGATGGCGGTGGGCGAGAGCGGCCTGTACGAGAAGATCGAGCACGTCCACGCCACCGGCGAGCCGTTCCGCGCCGAACGGATGGTGCTGCGCGCCCTGGTCGGCCAGGTGCCGCTGACGGTGGAGGCGGCCGTCAGCATCAGCCGCCACGGTGAGAACGTCCTGCTCATCTGGCGCGTCCAGGACGAGGCGGCACGACTGGCGAGCGTGCTCCAGCACGCCCAGCGCCTGGGCCGCATCGGTGGCTTCGAGGAGAACCTGGTCACCGGCGAGATCGTCTGGAACAGCCAGCTGTTCACCCTTCACGGACTGCCGCCCACCGCCGCGCCGATCCCCCTGGAGCAGCTTCCCGCCCACACCCACGCGGACGACGAGGCCGCCATCGGGCGCTTCCTGCGCACCCTGCTGCACCACCGCCGCCCCGCCTCCACGGCCTTCCGTCTCCAGCGGACCGACGGGATCGTGCGCCACATCCGCGTGGTCGCCGAACCGGCCCTCGACGAGGAGGGTCGCCTGGTCGCGGTGCGCGGCGCCTACCAGGACGTCTCCGCACAGCACTGGACGGAGGTGGCGCTGGGCGCCACCCGCGACCAGCTGGCCCAGACCGAGCAGCAGGCCGCCGAACGCAACCGCATGACGCTGCAGCTCCAGCGCGCCATCATGCCGCCCACCCGGGGCCCCATCGACGCCGGAGGGCTGGACATCGCGGTGCGCTACCGCCCCGCCGAGAAGGACCACCTGGTCGGCGGTGACTGGTACGACGCCGTAGTCCTGCCGTCCGGTCAGGTGCTGCTCTCCGTCGGCGACGTGGCCGGCCACGGCATCGAGGCGGCCACCGGCATGGTCGTCCTGCGCAACGCACTGCGCGGTCTGGCCACCACCGGAGCCGGGCCCGCGCAGATACTGGCCTGGCTCAACACCGTCGCCCACCACCTCACCGAGAACGTCACCGCCACCGCCGTCTGCGGCCTCTACGACCCGGACACCCGGACACTGCGCTGGGCCCGGGCCGGCCACCCGCCGCCGGTCCTGGTGCGCCGGGGGGAGGCCGCCGCGCTGCCGCTGGTCGGCGGACTCCTGCTCGGCGCCATCGCGGAGGCCGGGTACGAGGAGGAGAAGCTGGTGCTGGAGACCGGCGACATGCTGCTGATGTACACCGACGGCCTCATCGAGCGCCGGGACCGCTCCCTGCAGGAGTCCCTGGACCAGCTCATGGCCCTCGCCCGGGACTTCGGCGCCACCCTGGACAAGCAGCTCGACCGTCTGCTGACCTACAGCAACTCCGACACCGACGACGACACCTGCGTCGTCGGCGTCCGGATGCGCTGACCAGGCCCTCCGGACACTCCAGGCCCCGACACCCGGCCGTTTCCGCTCCCTCGCACCGGGTACCTGCGCCGTGCACCCGAACGCGACACACGGTGAGGACGAGGGCCATGGGCGAGACGAACAGGCACCAGGAGCAGGGCGAGGGCGAGCACGGCCACGGGGCCGGGCGCCGCACCGACCCGGCCGACCGGGGCCCCGGAGCCCACTCCGGCCGGGAGACGCGGATGGAGCATCGCACCGTCCCCGGCACGGCGAGCGCCGCCGAGGGCTTCTCCGGCGGCGGCACCGTCGAGGGCGAGCCGCTCAAGGGCGTCGAGGCCGAGGAGGACGCCTCCGGCAAGGCCCGGCGGGCGGAGGAGGACGCCTCCGGCTCCGGCCGGAAGCCCGGAAGCTGAGACCCGGCGCGGGCAGCCCCGGCGCGGGCACGTCCGGCCGCGCCCCGGGCGGCCCGCGCCGGGTCTCAGCGCCGCAGCGGGACGAAGCGCACCCTCAGCCCCGGCACCGCCTGCGCCGCCGCCGCCAGCGCCTCCCGCGGCACCACGCCGACCACCGGATAGCCCCCCGTGGTCGGATGGTCGGCGAGGAAGACGATCGGCTCACCGCCCGGCGGCACCTGCACCGCGCCCGCCACCATGCCCTCGCTGGGCAGCTCGCCCCGCACCGACCGTTCCAGGGCGGGCCCCTCGGTCCGCAGCCCGACGCGGTTGCTCTCGGCGGACACCCGGTAGACCCCCCGGGCCAGCGCGCGCAGCGCGGCCGGGGTGAACCAGTCCTCGCGCGGCCCGGGCACCAGCGGCAGCACCAGCTCTCCCGACGGCGGGCCCGGAGCGGCGGATGCGACCGCGTCCGCCCAGGGCACGGGCCCCGCCGCCACACCCACCGGCAGCCGCGCCCCCGCCGACAGCGGCGCCGGGCCGAGCCCGGACAGCAGATCGGTGGAGCGGCTGCCGAGCACCGGTCCGACGCCGACGCCGCCGGCCACGGCCAGATAGCTGCGCACCCCGGCCCGCGCGGCGCCGACCTCCAGCACCGCCCCGCCCGGCACCCGTACCGCCGCGCCCCACGGCGCCGGACGGCCGTCGATCCGCACCGGGCACGGAGCACCGGTCACCGCCGCCACCACGGCCCGGTCCGGGCGCACCGCGCACCCGGTGAGGGTGGTCTCCAGCGTCGCGGCGCCGGGCGCGTTGCCCACCAGGCGGTTGGCCAGCCGGTGGGCGGGGGAGTCCAGCGCCCCCGAACGCGGCACCCCCAGATGGGCCAGGCCCACCCGGCCCAGATCCTGCACGGTGGTCAGCGCACCCGGCCGCAGGACCTCCAGCACACCCGCGCCCGTCATGCCACCGCCTCGAACCGCACCCGGGTGCCCGGGGCCAGCAGCGCGGCCGGCTCCCGGTACACGTCCCACAGCACCGCGTCCGTCCGGCCGATCAGCTGCCAGCCGCCGGGCGAGGTGCGCGGATACACCCCCGTGTACGTCCCGGCCAGCCCCACCGAGCCCGGCGGCACCGAGGTGCGGGGGACGGCGCGGCGGGGCACGCCCAACTCCCCGGGAAGCCCGGTGAGATAGCCGAACCCGGGGGCGAACCCGCAGAAGGCCACCCGGAACTCGGTGCGCGTGTGGATCGCGACCGCCTCCTCCTCGCCGACCCCCCACAGCGCCGCCACCTCGGCCAGATCGGGGCCGTCGTAGCGCACCGGCAGCACCACCGAGGCGGTGTCCGCCGGGGCGGCGCCGGGGAACTCCCTGCCCCGCAGCCACCGCGCCACCGCCTCCGGGTCCTCCAGCCCGTCCAGCAGGACGGTGGCCGCCGCCGGGACGATCTCCTCCACCCCGGGCAGCTCCCCGGTCTCCCGCAGCCGCACCAGTTCGGCGTGGAGGGCCTGGGCCCGCTCGGTACCGCCCACCTCCAGCAGCAGGGCACGCCTGCCCACGGGCAGCACCCTTCCCACCCTCACGGCGCGAACGCCTCGATGCGCACCCCGGCCTCCGCGAGGGCCTGCCGCACCCGCCGGGCGAGCGCGACGGCGCCCGGGGTGTCGCCGTGCACGCACAGCGACCTGGCGCCGGCGGCCACCTCCACGCCGTCGCCGGTGGACACGCTCCCGCGCAGCGCGATGCCCAGCGCCTGGGAGACCACGGCGTCCGGCTCGTGGATCACCGCCCCCGGCTCCCGCCGGGACACCAGCGTGCCCAGCGCGGTGTAGCCGCGGTCGGCGAACGCCTCGGCGACCGCGGGCAGTCCGGCCTCCTCGGCGGCCCCCAGCAGCAGCGACCCGGGCAGCCCCAGCACCGGCAGCCCCCCGCCCGCCAGCAGCACCCCGGACACCACCGCCCGCGCCTGGCCCTGGTCGTGCACCGCGCGGTTGTAGAGCGCGCCGTGCGGTTTGACGTACGCCACCCGCGCCCCGGCGGACTCGGCGAACACCCGCAGGGCGCCGATCTGGTAGGCGATCTCGTCGGCCAGCTCGTCCTCGGGGACCTCCATCGGCCGCCGCCCGAAACCCGCGAGGTCGCGGTAGGCGACCTGGGCGCCGATCGCCACCCCACGCTCGGCCGCCTGCGCGCACACCCGGCGCATGGTGGAGGGGTCGCCGGCGTGGAAGCCGCACGCGATGTTGGCGCTGCTGACGACCGAGAGCAGCGCCTCGTCGTGGGTGAGCTCCCACCGCCCGAAGCCCTCGCCCAGATCGGCGTTGAGATCGACCACCGGGGCCGTGCCGTCCGCCGGAGCCACCGTCTCCTCGTCCCGCTGTGTCATGCCACGAGAGTAGTTCCGCGACGGGGGACGGACGTGTACGCGTCCGCCGGCTCCCTCAGCCCCGGCGGCGAATCTCCGGAACCTCCAAAGCCCTCGGGGACTTTGCCTCCCCGCCGGCCCGCCCGTACCGCCGGGCCACCGCGCCCAGATGGTGGAGGGCGAGCAGCAGCAGGCCGACGTCGTCCAGGTACACCGGGTCCGGGAGCAGGTCGACGGGGAAGACCGTGTAGACCAGCGCTCCCCAGAAGGCGGCCCTGGCGCTCACGGGGATGTCCGCGCCGCGCAGGAGCAGGTAGGCGCGCACCAGCCTGACCAGCAGGACGGCGGCGGCGGCCAGCGTCGCGGCGGCGAGCACCGCGCCGAAGGCGATCAGTACGACATGCCGGGTCTCCAACGCACCTCCTCGCTCGCCGCCCGGCGGGCGGCCCGGGGCCGGACGGCTGTCCTCCCCCTCTTCTGCTCGCCGCCTCGGGGCGGAAACGCGCGGGGCGTCCCGTCCGGAGGCGGCGGTGCCCGGCCGCCCGGCGGCAGCCGTACCGCTTTCCGCCGGGCCCGCGTACACCATGCGGACAGCCCGCCCGTGCCCCGCGCGCCCGCCGTAGTGTGATCACCGACACGCCCACGCCGGATCCGGCCCGTACCCGGGGGAGCACATGACGCGCACCGACGACACGATCAGATGGGGCATACTCGCCACCGGCGGCATAGCCGGGGCCTTCGCCCGCGACCTCGCGGCCCTGTCCGGCGGCGAGCTCCTCGCGGTGGGCTCGCGCTCGCCCGAGTCCGCCCGCCGCTTCGCCGACGAGCACGGCGCCCCGCGCGCCTACGGAAGCTGGGCCGAACTGGCCGCCGACCCGGACGTGGACGTGGTCTACGTCGCCACACCCCACTCGGCGCACCTGGAGGCCGCCACCGTCTGCCTGGAGGCGGGCAAGGCGGTGCTGTGCGAGAAGCCGCTCACCCTCAACCTCGCCCAGGCCCGGGAGATGGTCGCGCTGGCGCGCCGCAGGGGCGTCTTCCTGATGGAGGCCATGTGGACCTACTGCAACCCGGTGGTCCGCCGCATGCTCGACCTCGTCGCCGACGGCGCGATCGGCGAGGTACGCTCGGTCCACGCCGACTTCGGCATCGTCGCCCCCAAGGACGCCTCGCACCGCCTGCGCGATCCCCGGCTGGGCGGCGGCGCCCTGCTGGACCTGGGCGTCTACCCGGTCTCCTTCGCCCATCTCGTCCTCGGTGAGCCCTCCTCCGTAGCCGCCTGGGCCCATCTGACGCCCGAGGGCGTGGACGAGACCACCGGAGTCCTGCTGGGCTACGACAGCGGAGCCGTCGCCACCCTCTCCTGCTCCATCGCCTCCGCCAGCCCCACCGTGGCGGCAGTCAGCGGCACCGGGGGGCGCATCGAGCTGCCGCACGGCTTCTTCGCCCCGGAGTCCTTCGTACTGCACCGCGAGGGGCGCGAGGCCGAGGAGGTCCGGGTGCCGCGGGCCGAGGGCGGCACCGGCTACGGGCCCGAGGCGGCCGAGGTGATGCGCTGCCTGCGGGAGAAGGAGACGGAGTCCCCGCTGGTGCCGCTGGACGGGACGCTCGCGGTGATGGCGACGCTGGACGCCGCCCGCGAGCGCGTCGGGGTCCGCTACCCGGGAGACGGCTGACCGTTCGCCGGGCATCCGGTGTGCGATGGCGTGAAAGGGGCCCGCGGGGCGGTCGCGAACACCC
Source organism: Streptomyces sp. SS8 (assembly GCF_054072955.1). NCBI lineage: Bacteria > Bacillati > Actinomycetota > Actinomycetes > Kitasatosporales > Streptomycetaceae > Streptomyces > Streptomyces sp. SS8. The sequence goes on along the minus strand of NZ_JBSVCZ010000030.1, from coordinate 32,770 downwards.
TGCGGGCCCCTCATCTGCCATGATGCCGAGAGCGCTCTCATTCCTCGGCCGACAGGGGTTCCGGGAGGGCTCCCACCTCCAAAAGGTTTACGAATCAAGGGTATTGACGGTCCATCCGGTCGCATACAGGATCAGCGCCGTGCGCATGACAGTGCGCCTGTGTCTCCGTGTGTCCAAGTGTTGAAAACTTCGACCGCCCCGAGGGAGCCGTCATGGGACAGCCACCGCACGCAGGAACGGGACCCGGGGAAGGAGGCCGGCGAAGGTGGCGCGGGCGAACGGCCGCCGCGACCCTCGGTGCCCTCCTCGCCCTGCTCGCCTCCGGCCTGACCCCAGCCGCGTCGGCCGCCGCGCAGGACCGCGTCCTGGACGACTTCGACAGCGCGGTGCCCGGCCCGATCGGCACCTACGGCAGCACCCCCGAGGACACCCCCAGGCTCAGCCAGGTCGCCGCCGAGGCCCGCCCGGGAGCCAACGCCTTCAACCGCGCCATGCGCGTGGAGTACGACATCACCGCCTGGGGCGGCTTCGACCACGCCCTGTCCGGCGCCGAGGACTGGAGCGGCCACGAGGGCTTCTCCTTCTGGGTCAAGGGAACCGGCAGCGGGGAGCGCGTCCAGTTCGAGGTCAAGGACGGCGGCCCGAACGCCGGTCAGGCCGAGTTGTGGGCCGGCTACTTCACCGACGACACCGACGGCTGGAAGCAGGTCCGCACGCCCTTCGAGGACTTCGTCCGGCGCCCCGACTACCAGCCCGCCGGCGCCCCGGACGACGGCGTACTGGACCTGACCCGGATGTGGGGCTACGCCGTCAACCTGCCCACCGCCTCCGGCGCCCTGGAGTTCGACCAGGTCGAGCTGTACGGCGTGGGCGGGGTGCGGGCCCGCGTCGCCACCGACCGGCCCGTCTACACCGTCGAACACGGCGGCACCGCCACCGTGGAGGTGTCGGTGGGTACCACCGGCGGCGTACCGCTGGCCGAACCCGTCACCGTCACCTACGCCACCGGCGAGGGCACCGCGGAGCCCGGCGAGGACTACACCCCGGTCGAGGGCACCCTCACCTTCCCCGCCGGCACCCCCTCCGGCACGGCGAAGACCTTCACCGTCGACACCGGGCGCAGCACGGAGCCCGCCACCGCCAGGACCATCCCCCTCACCCTCTCCGCCGACGGCGCACGCGCCCCCGACGACCAGCCCACCGTCGTCATCGACGCGCACGGCCTGCCGTACCAGGACCCCCGGCTCCCGGTGGAGGAGCGGGTGAAGGACCTGCTGTCCCGGATGACGCTCGACGAGAAGATCGGCCAGATGACCCAGGCCGAGCGCGGAGCCCTGGAGGCCCAGGACCACATCGCCTCCTACGAACTGGGCTCGCTGCTGTCCGGCGGCGGCTCCAACCCCGCCCCCAACACCCCCGAAGCCTGGGCCGACATGGTCGACGGCTTCCAGCTGCGGGCGCAGCAGACCCGGCTGCAGATCCCGCTGATCTACGGAGTCGACGCCGTCCACGGCCACAACAACGTCGTCGGCGCCACCGTCTTCCCGCACAACACCGGCCTCGGCGCCGCCCGCGACCCGGAGTTGGTCGAGGACACCGCCCACGCCACCGCCAAGGAGGTCCGCGCCACCGGCGTCCCCTGGAACTTCAGCCCCTGCCTGTGCGTCAGCCGCGACGAGCGCTGGGGCCGGGCGTACGAGGCGTTCGGCGAGGACCCGGCGCTGGTCACGCGGCTGGCCACGGCCGTCGAGGGCTACCAGGGCCGCGCCGACGGGCGGGACCTGAAGGACGCCGACCGGGTGCTGGCCACCGCCAAGCACTACGTCGGTGACGGCGGTACCGAGTTCGGCTCCTCCACCACCGGCACGTACACCATCGACCAGGGCGTCACCAGGACGACGCGCGAGGAGCTGGAGACCGTCCACATCGCCCCCTTCGTGGAGGCGGTCGACGAGGGGGTGGGCACCGTCATGCCGTCCTTCTCCAGCGTCGACTTCATCGGCGACGACCAGGGCCCGGTCAAGATGCACGCCCACGCCGACCTGATCACGGACGTCCTCAAGGGCGACCTCGGCTTCGACGGATTCGTCATCAGCGACTGGGAGGCCATCGACCAGATCCCCGGCGACTACGCCTCCGACGTGCGGACCTCGATCAACGCCGGACTCGACATGATCATGGTCCCGTACGACTACAAGGGCTTCACCACCACCCTGCGCGAGCAGGTCGACTCCGGCGCCGTGCCCATGGCGCGGATCGACGACGCGGTGACCCGCATCCTCACCAAGAAGTTCCAGCTCGGCCTGTTCGAGAAGCCCTACGCCGACCGCACCCACCTGGACTCCGTCGGCTCCGCCCCCCACCGGGAGCTGGCCCGCCGGGCCGCCGCCGACTCCCAGGTGCTGCTGAAGAACGACGGGAACCTGCTGCCGCTGAGCGGTGACGAGAAGCTCTACGTCGCCGGCTCCAACGCCGACGACATCGGCAACCAGGCCGGCGGCTGGACCATCTCCTGGCAGGGGTCCTCCGGCGACATCACCGAGGGCACCACCATCCTGGAAGGAATCCGCCAGGTCGCCCCGGACGCCTCCGTCACCTTCAGCGAGGACGCCTCCGCGCCCACCGACGGGCACCGGGTGGGCATCGTGGTGGTCGGCGAGACCCCGTACGCCGAGGGTGTCGGCGACGTCGGCAACGGGCACGACCTTCAGCTGTCCGAGGCCGACAGGAAGGCGATCGACACCGTCTGCGGCGCCATGGAGTGCGCGGTGCTGCTCGTCTCCGGCCGCCCGCAGATCATCACCGGCCAACTCGGCGACATCGACCCATTGGTGGCCTCCTGGCTGCCGGGCACCGAGGGCACGGGCGTGGCCGACACCCTCTTCGGCGAGCGGCCCTTCACCGGCCGCCTGCCGGTGAGCTGGCCGCGCTCGGCCGCCCAGGTCCCGGTCAACGTCGGCGACGCCTCCTACGATCCGCTCTACCCGTACGGCTGGGGCCTGCGCACCGACAGCGCCCGCGACCGGCTGGAGGACGTCCGCGAGGAGCTGCGGGAGCGCCGCGACGCCGCCTCCCGCACCGCCGCCGTCCACGTCCGCCTCGCCCTGAAGCGCTCCAACTTCCGGGCCGACGGCACGGTGCGGAACGCGGACGCGGTCATGAAGCGTCTTTCCAAGGCCGCCGCCCTGCTGGAGAAGTCGAAGGCCGACTCCTACCTCCAGGCGGACCAACTCGCCTCGGTGGCCCGGGACATCGCCCAGGCCGCACTGCTGAAGGCCGGTGACGGCGCCCCGGAGCGCGCGGTGTCCCGCACCGCGGACGCCGACCACGCCCTGGCCTCCGGCGACTACGCCAAGGCCGTCCGTCACCTGGCCGAGGCCCACCGCCTGGCCCGCTGACCGCCCGCCCGAACCGGTCCGCCGGGCGCCCCGTCTCCAACGGGGCGCCCGGCGGACCGCCGCTTTCCGGGGAGACGGACCGCCGAACCGGCTCCTCGCGGTGGAGGACCGGCGAAGGACTACTGTGCTGCCGTGACCGGACCGGCGCAGCGCCCCATCCTCTTCCTCGACGTCGACGGACCGCTCATCCCGTTGGATCGACGACGAGATCGGCGCCGTGGACCGCCTCTGGGTCGACGCGCAGCATCGGGCGCCGGCGCTGCTCCACCGTGTCGACCCGGCCAGGGGCTCGCCGACGAGGACTTCACCGCACTCGCCGCCTGGCTCCGCGCCTGCGCCGTCTGAGGCAGGGCGGCCGTCGCGCCGCGCCGGAGTGACCGGGGCGGCCTGTACGCCCACCGTGGAAGGACGTTCCGTTCACAGCCCGAGGTGGCCGGTGTCGCCGAGGCTGACGACCTGGCGGTTGTGGAAGAAGTCGTCCTCGCGGAGGACGGTGATGCTGCCGGACGGAGCCCGGAAGCTGACGGAGCCCAGCGACTCGAACGGCATCCCGATCCAGAACGCCACGACGAACGTCAGGGCGAAACCGTGCGTCACGACGATCTGGTGCCCGCACGGGCGCCGCAGGATCTCGTCCATGGCCGCGTAGACGCGCCGTGCGCACTCCGCCCTGGTCTCGGCTCCCCGTATGCCCTCGTGATGCCTCATCCGGTCCCCGGCGGCCGGTGGCGGGACGAAGCGCCGGTCCAGCCACTCCTGCGGCCTTCCCTCGGCCTCTCCGTAGGACTTCTCCCGCAACCTGGGATCCAACAACGCTTCTACGCCCAGCAGTCCGGCCACGTGGTCGGCCGTCTGCCGGGCGCGCAGCAGGTCCGAGGAGACCACCTCCACCTCGGTTCCCCCGGGAATTCGAGCCCGTGGAGCCCGTGCGATGGAGGCCGCCGCACGCCTGCCCGCGGGCGTGAGAGACGAGTCGTGCCATCCGCCGACGACTCTCTCCACGTGGTGTGTCGCCTCCGGGTGGACGATGACGTGGACGCTGCGCATCGGGTTGGCTCCTGCCGGGAGTGGCCACTGGGGGAGGCGGTGCCGTCAGCGATCGCAGCCCACGCGCTCGGTGGACAGGGCCAGGTCGTCCAGGAGCAGGTCGTAGGAGCCGGGGGTGGGGTCGCCCTGGTAGAGCTGCCAGCCGATGCGGACGGTGTCGACGTCGGGGAGGACGAAGTCGACGGGGTTGCCGCCGTGGCGTGTGGTGGTGACGGTCAGGTCCGGCTTGGGCTCGCCGTCGATCCAGACCGAGACGCGGTTGTCGTCCGCGTCCGTCTCCCACTCCAGGCACGTCCATTTCCCGGCCTCGGCCGGAGCGGACTCGCGCCAGTCGGTCCAGTCGCCCGTCGGCCCGCCGTCGGAGCCCACGCCCCACAGTTGCGTCCCGCCGCCGACGGTCGGCACGTACTGGCCGCCGATGGGCCGCACCACGCTGCCGTCGCCGCGGCCGGTGGCCTCGACCAGGGTGAAGTGGGCCCAGTCCGGGGCGGTGGGGAAGGCGTCCACGCGGACCCGCATCCGGCCGAAGAAGCTGTTGCCGGGGGCGTCGAAGTCGTCGACCTCCAGGAAGGCGTGGCCGTTGCCCTCGGTGCGCAGGCGCAGCACCTGCCCCGGCCGGTGCTTTCCGGGGTGGCGCCGGTCGCGTCCGGTGGATCGCTCCACGGTCAGGGTGCCGTGCCGGGTGTCCACGCCCCAGTCCATGCTGGTGCCCGCGCCGCGCGGCAGGTCCTCGAAGTCCTCGCAGAACAGCAGGGCGGGGGAGGGGGCGCAGCCGCGGTGCGGCGGGCGGTCGCCGGGCCGGTCGTGGGCGGGGTGGGGGACGGACGCCGCGCCGCCGGTGGCGGCGAGGGTGGTGACGGCGGCCAGGGAGAGGGCGCCGAGCAGGCCGGACAGCCGCCGGGAGGCGCGGGGGCGGCGGGACGGACGAGGCGGGCGGGGTAAGGAGCGCATGGGAGTTCTCCCTCGGGTGGTCGGGGACTGCCGAACCGCGCTGGGAGCGCTCCCATGCGGTCGTCCGGCACCCTACGGCAACTCGCCCTCCACGGAAAGGAGTTGAAGGGAGGAGGGGCGGGAGGCGGGACCGCCCGCACCCGGCGGACGTCAGGCCCCGGCGCCGACGCGGGACCGCAGGTTCTGGAACTGGCGCACCTGCATGATGAAGTGCGCCGGTTCGCCCATCAGCAGGTCGAACGGCTTGGTGATCCCCCGCGGACGGCTCCGGCCGCGGGTGCGGACCACCAGGCGCGTCCCGCCCTCGGGGGCGGGACGCAGATGGAAGGCCCAGATGCCGTCCATGTACGCCCGGGGCGGGGCCGCGGTCGGCATGTCGAAGGAGCGGCCGGACGGCAGCTCCAGATCCGAGCGCAGCACCAGGGTCCGGTTCGGTTCCAGCAGGGCCACGGTGAACCAGGCGCGGCCGTCGCGCGTCGCGAGCAGCCGCTGCCCCTCCGCAAGGTCCTGCCATTCGGGCACGAGGCGGTCCGCGCTCGGCTCGCCGTAGTGGTCCAGGCCGTCCCAGCTGTACCAGCCGCCGCGGTCACCTCCCATCTGGGCCAGCCAGGCCCAGACCTCCCCGGGCGGCGCCGGGAGGGTGGTGGCCATCGTGGAGGTGCTGGTGGCGTCGGGGACGAGGTCGTCGCCGGGGTAGGCGCTCGCGACCTCCTCCCCGGTCGCGCCCCAGGTCAGCAGCCGGGGGCGGAGCCAGAACGCGTAGAACGCGGAGGTCATGGTGAGGGGGAGCAGGCGGGCTCCCCGCCGGTGTCCGCTCATGCCTCCAGCATCGCGCCGCCGCCCACACCCCGCCACTCGCCCGGCGGACGTCCCGGTCCCCCGGCGGGCTTCCCCCGGGAGGGGAGGGGCGGTGATCCTTGACGGACGCCTCGTGGAATCGATCCCATACCGGAGGAACCGATGAACGGACAGTACCGCCCGACACGGCGTACGGCCCTGGCCCTGGCAGGCGCGGCCGCCGCGGGCCTGGCGTACGCACCGGACGCCGCCGCGCGGCCGAGGGGGAGGGAAGGGCGGCGGTTACGGGTCTACCTGGGCGCCTACACCGGCGGCACCCCCGGTCACGGCATCGGGGTGGCGAGCGCGGACCCGGACACCGGCGCCCTGCGGCTGGAGTCGGTGGTCCCCGCCGAGGACCCCTCCTTCCTGGCGCTGTCGGCGACGGGCCGTGTGCTGTACGCCGTCAACGAGGTGGAGAAGGGCCGGGTGTCGGCCTACGCGCTCTCCCCGGACGGCGCCGTACGGGACTTCCTGGGGCAGTCGCCCAGCGGCGGCGCCCACCCCTGCCACCTCGCCCTCCACCCCGGCGGACGCCATCTGTTCACCGCCGACTACACCTCCGGCACGGTCGGTGTCGTCGAGCTGCGGCCCGACGGCGCGCCGGGGGAGCTGGTCCAGGTGGTGCGCTACGCCGGCTCCGGCCCCGACCCCGAGCGGCAGGACGGGCCGCACGCCCACATGGTGCTGCCCGATCCCACCGGGGAGCGGCTGCTCACCGCCGACCTGGGCACCGACACCGTCCGCGTCCACCGCTTCGACGCCCGGCGCGGCCTGCTGACGGACGGCGCCGAGACGCGGATGGCGCCCGGCTCCGGCCCCCGTCACCTGGCCTTCCACCCCCGCGGGCGCACCGTGTACGTACTGGGCGAGCTGGACTCCACACTCACCTCCTGCGCGTACGACCCCGCCCGGGGCACCCTCACGCCCGTCGCCACCGTGCCGATCCTGCCCCGGGGCGCCGATCCGGCGGGCACCACCGCCGCCGAGGTACTGGTCTCGGCGGACGGCCGGTTCGTGTACGCCTCCAACCGGGGCCACGACCTCGTCGCCGTCCTCGCCGCGGGCGCGTTTGGAGGGATCCGCCCGCGTCCGGTCTCCCATCACCCCTGCGGCGGGAGGTCGCCCCGGCACATCGCCTTCGGAGCCCCGGCCCCGGGAGCCTCCGGGGCCCTCGGGACGGCTCAGCGCCTGCTGTACACGGCCAACCAGGACTCCGGCACGGTCGCGCTCCTGCGCCGGGATCCGGTGAGCGGTGCCCTCGCGCCGGCCGGGGAACCGCTCGCCTTCGACCGGGTGGTGTGCGTGCTGCCCGCGGGGCGGGAGCTCCCTCACCGGCAGGCGTAACTTCAGTTCCGGGAGGTCAGGGCGGCCAGGGCCGCGTCCAGGCGCCGGGTGGCCTCGGAGGCGACGGGCTCCATGGCGGGCAGTCCGGTGAGGGTCACCATGGTGCCGGGGTCGAGGGCCTGGACGACCGTCCGGTCGCCGTCGCGGCGCACGACCACGTTGCACGGGAGCAGCAGGCCGATACTGCGGTCGTTCTCCAGTGCCCGGTGGGCCAGCTGCGGGTTGCAGGCGCCCAGGATCAGGTAGTCCTCGATGTCCTGGTCGAGCTTCTTCTTCAGGGTCGCGGCGACATCGATCTCGGTGAGGACGCCGAAGCCCTGCTCGGCCAGTGCGTCGCGCACGGCGGCCACGGTGGTGTCGAAGTCGGTGCTCACCCGGACGGTGCGGTCGTAGCTCACGTCGTGACCCTCCTGTGCTCGGTGGTGTCGCGGGCCGGTGCGCGGCGTCCGTTTCCGTTCCTCCCGGCGGGTACCCGCCAGGGGAGGGGCCACGCGGCGCCCCGACCTCCAAAATACCCCCCCGGGTATGTGTTACGGTGGTGATCGTATCCCCCGGGGCAGGGCGATCCGGAAGGAGCAGCACCGTGTTCTTCGTCGACACCGTGGAGATCCAGGGGCTGGGCAATCGCGGCTACCTGGCCGGGGGCCGGTCGGCAGCCGTCGTGGTGGACCCGCCGCGGGACATCGACCGGATGCTCGCACTGGCGGCCCGGCGGGAGGTGCGGATCGCCCTCGTGGCCGAGACCCATGTGCACAACGACTACGTCACCGGCGGGCTGGAGCTGGCCCGTGTGGCGGGCGCCGAGTACCTGGTGCCCGCCGGCGCCCGTGTGTCCTACCCGCGGACGCCGGTGGCCGACGGCGACACCGCCGGGATCGAGGAGGGGCTGACGCTGCGCGCGCTGGCCACCCCCGGCCACACCCCGCACCACACCTCCTACGTGCTGGAGGAGGACGGGAGCGCGGTCGCCGTCTTCACCGGCGGCTCGCTGCTGATCGGCGCCGTCGGGCGGCCGGACCTGGTCGAGCCCCGCATGACGCGCGAACTGGCCCGCGCCCAGCACGCCTCCGCCCGCCGGCTGGCCGACGAGCTGGACGACGACGTGCCCGTGATGCCGACCCACGGCTTCGGCAGCTTCTGCTCCTCCACCCAGGCCGAGGGCGACTCCACCACCATCGGCAAGGAGCGCGAGTCCAACGACGCGCTGGTCAAGGACGTCGACGAGTTCGTCGCCGACCTGCTCGCCGGCCTGGACGACATCCCCGCGTACTACGCCCACATGGGACCGGTGAACTCCGCCGGACCGGCGCCGGTCGACCTGACCCCGCCCCGGCGCGCGGACGCGGGGGAGATCGCCGCCCGGCTGGCGGCGGGGGAGTGGGTGGTGGACCTGCGCAGCCGTGTGGCGTTCGCCGAGGGACATGTGGCGGGCGCGTACAACTTCGAGGCCGACGGCAAGCTCGCCACCTACCTGGCCTGGCTGATCCCCTGGGGCAAGCCGGTCACACTGCTGGCCGAGAGCTTCGAGCAGCTCGCCGACGCCCAGCGGGAGCTGGCCAGGGTCGGCATCGACCGGCCCGCCGCGGCCGCCACCGGCGGCCCTGCCGACTGGCTCGGCGACGGCGAGCAGCCGCGCTCCTTCCCCCGGGCGGCCTTCGCCGAGCTGGCCGGCGCCCGCGAGCGCGGCGAGGAGGTGGTGGTGCTCGACGTGCGCCGTGACTCCGAGCGCGCGAACGGCTACGTCGAGGGGTCGGCCCACATCCCCGTCCACCAGCTCCACGAGCGCATCGCGGAGGTGCCGGGCGGGACCGTCTGGGTCCACTGCGCCAGCGGGATGCGCGCGACGATCGCCGCCTCAATGCTGGACGCGGCCGGCCGCGAGGTGGTCGCCGTGGACGATCCCTTCGACGCGGCCGAGCAGGCCGGACTGACCGTCGTACGGACCTGAGAGCCACATCCGGCCCTCCCGGGCCGCCTGACGACTTACGGAGAGCACCATGTCCCTGTTCCGCCGCGGCCCCGGCCGCGTCGACCCGGCCGAGGCCGACCGGCGTACCGCCGGGGGCGACGCCGTCCTGCTGGACGTGCGCGAGGACGCCGAGTGGAAGGCCGGCCACGCCCCGCACGCCGTCCATCTGCCGCTGTCCCGTCTGATCGAGGGCGCCCCACTGCCCGGTCATCTGAAGGACAAGCCCGTGGTGGCCGTCTGCCGTTCCGGCAACCGCTCGCAGAAGGCAGCCAGGCTGCTGGCCGAGCGCGGTGTGGAGGCGGTGGACGTCACCGGGGGCATGGCCGCCTGGGAGAGGCAGGGCCTGCCCGTGCGCGACGGGCGCGGGCGCCCCGGCACCGTCGCGTGACCGTCCCGGCCCTGGTCCTGGCCCTGGCGGCCGGGGCCGTGGTCGGCTGGTCGCTGGGCGCGCTGGGAGCCGGCGGCAGCATCCTGACCGTGCCCGCCCTGATCTACCTGCTCGGCTTCACCCCGGCCGAGGCCACCACGGCCTCCCTGCTGATCGTCACCGCGACGTCGCTGACGGCCCTGGCCGCACATGCCCGGGCCCGTCAGGTGCGCTGGAAGGCCGGGTCCGTATTCGCCGCCGCCGGGCTGGTGCCCGCGGCCGCCGCCGGCGCCGTGGCAGGCGAGGTGCCCCCCGCCGTGCTGACCGGAGCCTTCGCGACCGTGGCCGCGGCTGCCGCGGCCGTGATGTTCCGCGGCGCGTCGGCGGCCGGAGCGGACGGGGCGGAGAGAGGCGGCGCACGGCCGCTGCGGACCGCCGGGGCGGGCGCGGGGCTGGGCGCGCTGACCGGACTGCTGGGCGTCGGAGGGGGCTTCCTGGCCGTGCCCGCCCTGCGCACCGTCCTGGCCCTGCCGATGCGGGCCGCGGTGGGCACCAGCCTGCTGGTGATCGTGGTGAACGCACTGGCGGCCCTGGCCGCCCGCGGCGATACGGCCGACGGCATCCACTGGGCGGCGCTGCTGCCCTTCGCCGGCACGGCCGTCCTGGGCGCGTGGGACGGCAGGCGGCTGGCGGCCGGGGTCCCCGCCGGCGTCCTGCAGCGGGTCTTCGCGGCAGTGCTGCTGGCGGTGGCCGCCGTGATGCTCGCCGACGCCCTGCTGTGACCCCTCGCAGGCCCCGCGGCCGGGACCTGCGAGGCCGGGGATCAGGCCAGGGAGAGGAAGAGCTTCTCCAGCCGGGCACGCATCTGCTCGCGGTCCAGGGCGGCGGCGGGGTCGCCGTCGGGGCTGTCGGTCAGGCAGCGCTGCAGACCGGTGGCGATGACCGCGAAACCGGCCTTGTCCAGTGCCCGGGAGGCCGCCGCGAGCTGTGTGACGACCTCCTCGCAGTCCCGCCCCTCCTCGATCATCTTGATCACTCCGGCGATCTGGCCCTGCGCCCGGCGCAGCCGGTTGACCACCGTCTTCAGTTCCTCGGCCGCCATCGCCAGTTCCACGGAACCTCCCCTTTCATACCCCGCCCGGTACCCTACCTGCCGGGTCGTCCTCCCCCGCGTTCGGAAGGAAACATCTCACACATGTCCACCGCCCCCGCACTCACCGTCGAACAGAGCAGCTCCCGCATACACGAGCTGACCGTGGTCGACGTGCGCACCCCCGGCGAGTACGCCTCCGGCCATCTGCCCGGCGCCCACAACATCCCCCTGGACCGCCTCCAGCAGGCACTGCCCGCCCTGCGGACCGCCTCCGCCCGCGGGGACCTGCTGGTGGTGTGCGCATCCGGAGCCCGCTCTGCGACCGCCTGTGCCGTCCTGGCCGAGCACGGCATCACCGCCGCCGCCCTCGAGGGCGGCACCGCCGCCTGGAACGAACGCGGCCACGACCTGCACCGGCCCGCCGGCGCCCGTACCGCCTGGGCCATGGAGCGGCAGGTCCGGCTCACCGCCGGTTCCCTGGTCCTGCTGGGTCTGATCGCCGGCCGCCGCAGGCCGGCCGCGCGCATGGTCTCCGCGGGCATCGCCGCAGGCCTGGTCTTCTCCGCCCTCACCGACACCTGCGGCATGGCCCGCGTGCTGGCCAAGCTGCCCCACAACCGCCCCCGGCCCGCCGACCTGGAAGCCACCCTGGCCGCCCTGGCCGGCTGACCCGCGCCCCCTCCCGTACGTTCCGGCCCGCCCCGCGGCCCGGTGGTGTCGCACCGGCACTCCGGGGGTACCGCGGGGCGGGACGGCTTCGAGGCCGTGTACGGATGGGAGGAAGCGGATGTCCGAGATGACCGCGGTGCGGCTCACCGGCTGGCAGAAGCCCCCGGAGGTGACCCGGGTCCCGGTGCCCGAACCCGGCCCGGGAGAGGTCCTGCTGAAGGTGGCGGGCGCCGGGGTGTGCCACTCCGACCTGCACGTCATGGACTGGCCCGCCGGCGCGCTGCCCTACGACCTGCCCTTCACCCTGGGCCACGAGACCTCCGGCTGGGTGCACACCCTGGGGCCGGGCACACGGAACACCGGGCTGCGCGAGGGCGACGCGGTGCTGGTCTACGGCCCCTGGGGCTGCGGGGTGTGTCCGGCCTGCGCCCGGGGAGCGGAGAACTACTGCCACCGGGCCGCCGAACTCCGGGCCGCCGGCGGGGGACTGGGCCTGGACGGCGGCATGGCCGAGTACATGCTCGTCCCCTCCACCCGGCTGCTCGTACCACTGGGCGACCTGGACCCGCGCACCGCCGCGCCGCTGACCGACGCCGCGCTGACGCCCTACCACGCCGTCAAGCGCTCCCTGCGCAAGCTGGTGCCGGGAACGGCGGCGGTGGTGATCGGCGTGGGCGGGCTGGGGCACATGGCCGTCCAGCTGCTCAAGGCGCTCAGCCCGGCCGACGTCATCGCCGTCGACCTGGCCCCCGACAAGCTCGACCTGGCCGCCGGGGCGGGCGCCGATCACTGCGTGCCCGCCGGGGAGGGGGACGCGGACCGGATCCGCACGCTGACCGGCGGCCTCGGCGCCACCCTGGTGCTGGACTGCGTCGGCGCCGACGCCACGATGGCCACCGCCGCCGCGTGCGCCGCCGTGGAGGCCGACATCACCGTCGTCGGACTGGCCGGCGGCACACTGCCCGTCACCTTCGGGGCCGTTCCCTTCGAGGCCGCGGTGTCGATCCCGTACTGGGGCAGCCGGCCGGAGCTGGCCGAGGTCGTCGCCCTCGCCCGCGCCGGGCGGATCCGCCCGCATGTGGAGGTGCACCCCCTCGGCGAGGCGGGTGAGGTCTACCAGCGGCTGCGCGACGGCAGGGTCGACGGCCGGGCGGTACTGGTGCCCACCGCCGAGGTCTGACCCGCCCCCGCCGTCCGCGGGTATGCCCCTTCGGCCCCCCATGGAGTGGGGCGCGATCGGGTACCCGTGCACGGGTACCCGATCGCCGCGGCGGAACCCGCATCAGGCGGAGGGCTCGAGGAAGGAGGCGGTGGCCGTGCCCGACAAGCAGCACCACGAGCTGCCGGACCCCGGGGACATCGGCCGGCGGGTGGCCCTCCAGCGCGAGCGGCTGGGCCTCACCCGCGAGGAGGCCGCCGTACGGGCCGGCATGGCGCCGGGATATCTGCAGTACCTGGAGGAGCACCCCTCGGCCCCGAGCGGGCCGGGGCTGCTCAGGCTGGCCGCCGCCCTGGAGACCTCCGTGGAGTGGCTGCGTGGCGGCGGCGCCAACACCCCGCCCGGACGGGGACGGGCCGCGGGCCGCCCTCGGTACCTCGAACTCGACGAGGAGGAGTGCTGGGCCAGGCTCTCCACGCACGGCGTGGGGCGCATCGCGGTCACCACCACCGACGGGCCCGCCATCATCCCGGTGAACTACCAGGTCGCGGACGGCGCGATCGCCTTCCGTACCAAGCCCGGCTCCGCGCCCTCGGCGGCCGTGGGGCACGAGGTGGCGTTCGAGGTCGACTACGTGGACGACGCCTTCCGGCGCGGCTGGAGCGTCCTGGTCGTGGGCCGGGCCCGGGCCGCGGGCGAGGAGGAGGCCCGCCGCCTGACCGACCAGGAGCCCGGCGAGCCCTGGGCCGGGGGAGAGGGGCGCGACCTGTGGGTGGTCGTCCGCGCCGAACGCGTCACCGGGCGCCGCATCCACACGGACGACTGATCGCCGGGAAATAATGTGCCAAGCGTACGATAGCTCCGAGCCGGAGGAATCCGGGCGGGCGCGGCCGGAACGGAGACCATGACAACTGGGCAGGCGAAAGAGGCGGAACAGGCTGAGGAACCCGGCAGGGCGGCGGAGGCCCGTTACCCCAGGCCTCCGGTGTCCCTGGAGGAGGCCGAGTGGGTGTGGCGGACCCTGGCCTCCCAGGCCGTGGAGGAGGGCGCGAAGCCGGAGACGGTACGGCTGGCCGTGGTGACCGGGCTGGCCCGGGCCTCCGGCGCACGCTACGGCGACCTGCTGCGGTGCACGGTGCGGTCGCTGGATCTGGGGGCGGGATGGGTGGACGTCGAGCACGGCAAGCACCGCGTCCCGCGGCGGCACGGCCTGGACGCGGGCACGGTGCCGGTGCTGCGCCGCTGGATGGACGTCCGCGCCGACCTGTGCGCCGAGCTGGAGGGTTCGGTCCCCGAGGCGCTGCTGCTGACGGTCCACCACACACACGACAACGGGGTGACGGTCGCGGCCGGGCTGCCCATCACCCGGCAGGGCCTGGTGCTCTCCTGGCGCCGCTTCGTGTACCGCACCAACGCCGCCCACGCCGGCCGGCGCCCTCCGCTGCCCACCCGCTTCGAGCAGCTCCGCCGCGCCTGGACCACCGCCGGGGCGTGACGCGGGCCCTCAGCGCTCCCCGGGGCGCCGCGGGGAGCAGCGCACGGGCAGGCGGCGGAGGCCCCGCAGCATTCCGGTCCTCCAGGCGAGGTCGGCCGGATCGGCGTCGAGCGCGAGATCGGGAAGGCGTTCCAGAAGGCTCTCCAGCGCGACGGCGGCCTCCAGGCGGGCGAGTGGCGCGCCCAGGCAGTGGTGGATGCCGTGGCCGAAGGCCGAGTGGCCCCGGGTGTCGCGGCGGATGTCGAAGCGGTCGGGTTCGGGGAAACGCGACGGGTCGCGGGAGGCCGAGGCCAGCACGGCGAGCACGGACTCCCCGGCGGGGACGACGGTGCCGCCGATCTCCACGGGCTCGGCGGTGAAACGGTGGGCCGAGGTGACCACCGGACCGTCATGGCGCAGGGTCTCCTCGACGGCGCCCGCGAGCAACGAGGGGTCGGAGCGCAGGGCGCCGAGCTGATCCGGGTGGGTGAGCAGGGCGTATACGGCGCCGGAGATGAGATTGACGGTGGTCTCGTGCCCGGCGACGAGCAGGAGGAACGCCATGCCTAGCAGTTCCCCGGGCGAGAGGTCCTCCTCCCCGCGGGCGGCGGTGGAGGCCAGGCTGCTCAGGAGGTCGTCGCCCGGTCTTCTCAGCTTCTGTTCGACGAGGGTGCCGAGGTACTCCGTCATGGCCTGTGCGGCGGCGTTTCCGGAAGCCGGGTCGGCGGGATGGACCATCTCGGTCGACCAGTCGCGGAAAGCGGCCCGGTCGGAGGCGGGGACGCCGAGGAGTTCGCAGATCACGGCCACCGGCAGCGGCATGGCGAAGGAGGCGACCAGATCGGCGCGGCCCCGCGCGGACACGGCGTCCAGGAGATCGTCCGCGATCCGCCTGATGCGGGGGCGCAGCGACTCGACGCGGCGGCCGGTGAACTCCCGTGCCACCAGCCGCCGCAGGCGGGTGTGGTGGGGCGGGTCGGTCTGGAGCATGTTCCGGCCGATCGAGTGGCCGCCGTCGTCCTCCCGGTCGGCCGAGTGGCGTATGTCGTTGCGCAGCCGTGGATCGGTGAGCGCGGCCCGTACCGCGTCGTGGCCGAGGACCAGCCAGACGCCCCTCGTCCGGTCGGTGGGGAAGTGGTGGACCGGGCCGCGCTCGCGCAGCAGGGCGTGGACGGGGTGGGGGTCGGCGGTGAAGTCCGTGCCGCGGGGGGACAGGAAACCGAGGTCGGGCACGGTCATGGGCTTGCCTCCAGGTGTGGGTGGGAGCGTGTCGGCGAATAATCCGGGGAGTGGTCCCCGTTTTCGCGACGGTAACAGTGAAACGGGGAGCGGTCCACGCTTTGCTGTTAGGGTGCGGCCCATGTGCACGGTCGGAAGAGGCGGAACGGGCAGGTCCGCGCCACTGCGGCGGGACGCGCGGCGCAACAGGGAACTGCTGGTCGCCGCCGCCCGCGAGGTCTACGCCGAGCAGGGTGTCGAGGCGCCGCTGGACGACATCGCCCGGCGGGCCGGGGTCGGCAACGCCACCCTCTACCGGCACTTCCCCACGCGCGGCGCGCTCATCGAGGCGGTCTTCCGCGACTCGCTCACCGAGACCCTGCGCACGGGGGAGGAGGCGCGGCTCGCCGAGAACCCCTGGGAAGGTCTGACCACCTACCTGGAGGGGATCTTCGAGGGCCTGGCCGCCGACCGGGGGGCCAACGACCTGATGACCACCGGAGTCGAGGGGGCGCCCTCCCTGGAAGAGCTGCGGGCCCACAACCGCGGGACGGTGGACGCTCTGCTCCGCCGCGCCCAGGAGCAGGGTGCGGTGCGGCCGGACATCACCGCCGAGGACCTGCTGTTCGCCCTGGCGGCGCTGGGGCGGGCGGTACCGGCCTCCGCGGTGGTCGAGCCCGCCGCGTGGCGCCGCTGTCTGGCCCTGCTGCTGGACGGCCTGCGCGCCGAACCCGTCCGCCCCCTGCCCGCGCCGCCGGTCGACTTCGGCACCCTGGAGCAGGTGCTGCGTGAACTGGGTCCTTCCGGGCCCGGCCGCCGGTAGGGGCCGCTCCACCCGGGACCGCCGGGCCGGACGGCGGACGGGCGGTGCCCCACCCCGGCGGCCGACCGTGCGGCGGGGGGCCCTCGGCCGCAGGCCGGGGCCGGTCGGGTGCGGAAGGGACGGTCCGCCCGCACCCGAACAGGGGCCCGTGTCAGTCGGTCCGGCCGGTGGCCTCCTGTGTCCGCTCCGCGCCGTCCGCCTTGTCGTCCCCCTCGCCGCCGTCGCCACCCCGCCGGGGAGAGCGCCATGCCCGGAGCAGCAGGACGGCGGCCGCCAGGGCGGCGATCCCTGCCGGCACGGCCGTGTCGGGGATGCCGCCGCCCCAGTCCGTCACCCACTGCTGCAGAGCGAACTCCCGGTCGACGTCGAGCGGCGCGGGCAGCGCGGAGGAGCCGTCGAAGACCAGGAAGACGGCGCCCAGCAGGATGAAGAACAGGCCGGACAGCAGCGAGACGCTGTGCGTCTCCAGCCGCCCGACGCGCAGGGGGCGGCCGCGCAGCCACTTCCTGCGCCCCAGCTCGAAGCGCTCCCAGAACAGGGCCAGGACGAACAGGGGCACGGCCATGCCCAGCGCGTAGACGGCCAGCAGGGCACCGCCGTACCAGGGGCTGCCGCTGACGGCGGCGACGGTCAGGACGCTGCCCAGGATGGGCCCGGCGCAGAAACCCGCCAGCCCGTACACCGCGCCCAGGGCCAGGACCGCCAGGGGCGAGGAGGGCCGGATGCCGGCCGCGGCCGTCTGCATCCGGCGCGAGGCGAACCCCAGGCCCAGGATCTGGGCGATGCCGAGCGAGACGACCGTCCAGCCCGCGACGGTGACCAGCAGGTCGCGGTTGCCGTAGAACAGCCGGCTGGCGAAGGAGCCGGCGGCGCCCAGTGGGACGAGCGTCAGGCACAGGCCGCCGTAGAAGACCGCGGTCCGGCCCAGCAGCCGGGACGGGCTGTTGAAGGAGTAGGCGAAGAAGGCGGGCAGGAGCAGGGCGCTGCAGGGGCTGAGCAGGGCGAGCAGCCCGCCGGCGAACGCGGCGAGATATCCGATGTCGCTCACTTGCCGTGCGCCTCCGCCGCCTTCTTCGCGTCCTCGATGGCGTCGGTGAAGACCTCGGTCGGCTGGGCGCCCAGGATGGGCCGGTCGTTGACCAGGAAGGCCGGGGTGCTGGTGACGCCCAGCTCGTAGCCCTCCCGGGAGTCGCGCTCGATCGCCTTGCCGGCGGCGTCGCCGTCCATGTCGGAGCGGAACTCATCCAGGTCCTTCACTCCGGCCTCGCGGGCCATCTCCACGAGCTTGTCCCCGGCGAAGTGGCCGCTGTTCATCTTGCGCTCCTCGCCGAAGGCGAGCTTGTGGAACTCCCAGAACCTGCCCTGCCGTCCGGCTGCGTACCCGGCCCGCGCGGCGGCCTCGGACTCCTCCCCGAAGATCGGGAAGTCGCGCCACTCGATGCGCAGCACGCCGGACTCGACGTACTTCTCGATCAGTTCCGGTTCGGTGTCCCGGGCGAACTTCCCGCAGAACGGGCACTGGAAGTCGGCGTACTCGATCAGCACCACGGGGGCGTCGGCGCTGCCGACGGCGTTCGGATCGCCGTCGTCGCGGCGGGCGAGGGCGAGGAGGTCCTCATCGGGGGGTGCGGCGTCCTGTGGGGTCTCCACCCGGGCGGCGGGCTCGTCACCGCCCGATCCGGGGACCGCGCCCAGGGCCGACACCAGACCCAGGACGAGTGCGAGGACGAGAACGGCGACGGCGGCCAGGGTGCCGCGCTTGCGGCGTGCGGACGTGCTGGACATGGCGGGCATGGCGAAGCTCCAGGGAGGAACGGGTGCGAGAAAGGTGGAAAGCAGGGGGAGGGCAGCAGGAAGACCTGCCGGAAGTCCTGCCGGAGCCCCTGCGCGGGGAGGCGGTCAGGCCGCGGGGGCCGCGTCCCGTACGGGGGTGCGGCAGGCGATCTCGCCGGTCAGCCGCTTCACCGCCGCCACGGCCAGCAGAGCGACCGAGGCGAGGGCGAGGAACGGCTGGATGGGTGCCCAGACGCTGAGCGCGCCGGAGGTGCCCAGGGCGATGAGGACGAACTTGTTGCACACCGGGCAGCCCACGGCAAGGAAGGACAGCACACCGCCGATGGAGCCCGAGCGCGATGCCCGGGGGGTGGCGGGGGCCCCGACGTAGGTGGCGAGGACGACACCGGCCAGCAGAGCGGTGGCGACGAGCGTCGGATAGTTCCACCACAGCGTCGGGGTCATCCGGGAGAAGAGCGGGCTGGGGATGACGGCGGTGGGGAGGCCGACCAGCAGGGCGGTCAGGGCGGCGCCGCCCGCCGCGGCGCCCCAGCGCAGCGGGGTCCACGCCGCGAGGGCGGTGCCGGCCGTGCGCAGGGCGCGCGGGAGGGAGGAGAGCATGAAGGGGATCCTGTCCTGTCGTGACGCGGAACCGGTGGACCACAGGGGGCCGTGTGCGGACCGCGTGGGAACGATGACGGCGGCGGGGGCCGCGGAGGGCGGCCCCGGGACAGGTCTAGATCCTCAGGACGGTGAAGGCGTGCGGGGCGGATGCGACCGGCCCGTCACGGCCCGCGGGGGCCCGGGCGCCGTGGATGCCGGGATCCGCGGGCACGCGGCGCCCGTGGACCCCGGGCGCCGCCACGGGGTCCCCCGCGCCCGTGGCGGGGACGGCCGCCGGCGCTTCCCCGCCACCGGAGCACGAGGGGGAGTCGCCGTCGCCTGCCACGGGAGCGGTCGCCGCCGTCATGGCTTGGTCGGTGTACGCGGGCGTCCCCGAAGCGCGGGCCTCCGCCACGAGAGGCGAGGACCCGGCGGGGGCGGGTGCGCGGCCCTGATGGGCCGAAGAGGCCGACGCCGGGACGCAGAGCACCGCCAGCAGAGCCGCGAGGGCCAGGGTCAGGGTGCGGACGGCCCACGGGGAGAGGCCGCGGGAGCGACGGAAGGCGTGCATCGCTTGTGCTCCCCCCTTCCCCCAGGGCTCGGTCGGCGTGAAACACGCGGCTTGGAACGTGAGGTCCGCCGGGTGACCAGGGACGCTCGGCAGCGTACAGGACGGCGTCGGCCGCGGATCTTCCCTCTTTCCGCCGGAGGGCGGGAGGGCCCGGGGCGCGGACACCGCCTCCGTTTCTATACCCCCTGGGGTACGAGTGTCCAGGAGTCCCCTCACACGGCCGGCCTTGGGGGCGAGCGGGCCCACGCGGCCGACGCTCCGGTGGGCGTGGAGCGCCTCTTCCGGCCTGAGGCGCCCCTTCCCCCGGTCCGAGCGGCCCCGGCCCGGGGCCGCTCGGACCGGGGGAGACGTCGGGGGTCACTTTCCGGCGGCCTCCCGCAGGGCCTGGACGTCGATCTTTTTCATACCGAGCATGGCCTTCATGACCTGCTGGGACACCGCCGGGTCGGGGTGGCTCAGCAGCTCGGGCAGCTCCCGCGGGACGATCTGCCACGACAGGCCGTAGCGGTCCTTGAGCCAGCCGCACACGCTCTCCTCGCCGCCGTCGGTGAGCCTGGCCCACAGCTCGTCCACCTCCGCCTGGTCGGCGCAGTCCACCGAGAGGGAGATCGCCTCGCTGAAGGTGAACTCCGGGCCGCCGTTGAGCCCGATGAACTCGCGTCCCGCGAGCTCGAAGGTGACCGTCATGACCGATCCCGGCTCGCCCGGCCCGGCCTCGCCGTAGTACTGGACGTCCGTGATCCGAGAGTCGGGGAAGAGGGAGGTGTAGTACCGGGCGGCCTCCTCGGCCCGGCCGTCGAACCACAGACAGGCCGCGATCTTCTGCTTCTGCATGGCATGCCCTCCTGGTGTGCGGATGCCGGACGCCTTCCGATGGGTGGACCGGCCGGGCCGCCGGAACTCATCGCCGCCCGCCCGGTGGATCCGGGCGGGCGGCGCACCGGGCGGGGCGGCGGATGCGGAAGAATGCCGACGCGCCGGTGGCGCGGCGGTCCGGAGACCGCCGCGCCACCGGGTGTGGGGGGAGGGATGCGTGCGGGAGCCGCCGTGACCGGGGTCAGGAGGCGGTGCAGGAACCGAGCCGGGGCGCGTTCCAGTTGCCGTTGGCCATCACCGTGAAGCCGAAGCTGGTGGAGGAGCCGGCCGCCAGGGTGCCGTTCCCGCTGGGCCGCATGGTCATGACGTTGCCGCTGGAGTCCCAGCTCGGGGTGCCGTTCCAGGTGGCGGAGATCTTCTGGGGCGAGGTGACGGTCACCGTCGTGGACCAGTTGGTGATCGGGGCGCTGCCGGCCCTGACGGTCACCCTGCCGTTGAAGCGGTCGCCCCATCGTTCGGTCTGCTCGTAGGTGACGGTGCAGGAGGCCGTGTCGCCGCCACCGGTGGTCCCGCCGTCGGTGCCGCCGGTGGTGCCGCCCGTGGTCCCGCCGGAGTCGGAGCCGCCGAGGGCCTCCAGGACGGCGGTGTAGGCGGGCTTCTTGTTGTAGTTGCCGTCGAAGAGCAGCGGGGTGTCGGAGGAGCGCCAGGAGTACTTGTCGGTCACGCCCCAGACGGTGATGCCGGTGCAGCGGGAGACGGCCAGGCAGGCCTGGGTGATGCCGCGGTACTGCTCGGCCTGGGAGGAGCCGGAGCCGGCGATGTCGAGCTCGGTGATCTGGACGTCGACGCCGAGGTCGGCGAAGTTCTGCAGGGTGGTGTGGTAGTTGCTGGGCACCGGGTTGCCGCTGTTGAAGTGGGCCTGGAAGCCGACGCAGTCGATGGGTACGCCGCGTGCCTTGAAGTCCCTGACCATGTTGTACACGGCCTGGGTCTTGGCGTGGCTCCAGTTGTCGGTGTTGTAGTCGTTGTAGCAGAGCTTGGCGTCCGGGTCGGCGGCCCGGGCGGTGCGGAAGGCCTCCTCGATGAAGCCGTTGCCCAGGCGCTGCTGGAAGACGGAGTTGCGGCGCGCGCCGCTGGAGCCGTCCTCGAACGCCTCGTTGACCACGTCCCAGGAGTGGACCTGGCCCTTGTACTGGCCCATCACCCGGTTGATGTGGTTGTTCATCGCCGAGCGCAGGTCGTTCCCGGACAGGTTGGTCACCCAGTTCGGCAGCTGGGAGTGCCACACCAGGGTGTGGCCGCGCAGCTTCATCCCCTGGCTGCGGGCGTGGTTGGCGATCCGGTCCGCGGTGGCGAAGTTGAACGAGTTGCGGGAGGGCTCCAGGGCGTCCCACTTCATCTCGTTCTCGGCGGTGATCGAGTCGAACTCCCGGTTCAGGACGCTCATGTAGTCCGACTCGCCCATCCGGTTGGCGGCGATCGCGGTGCCGAAGTAGCGGCCCTGCTCCGCCGCCGCCCCGGCCAGGGTGGAGGCGGCGGAGGCGGTGCCGGTCAGAGCGGTGACGGTGCCTGCGGCCGCCAGCGCCAGGGTGGCGCCCACGACCAGCGCGTTGCGCAGCGCGGAGCGGCCGCGCCGGCCTGGCGTTCCGGGCTCCGGGGAGGTGCGGGGGGTGTCGATCACAGGGGTCCCTTCATCCGTGGCCCGTCATCGTCCTGCCGGGGCAGAACGGGACGCCGTCGGGCCGGTGGGTGCCGTTCGCGGCTCCTGGGCCCGCCGCCCGGCGCGAGGTCGGTGACAGGTCCATGGCGATCAGCAACGATCGAAGTGGAGTATGCGCTGACCGCGAGTCAGCGTCAATGCTTCCTTCCGGAAAAATTTCGGATGGTGCCGAGGTTCATTTCCCTTTATTGGCCAGGGTTTTGAGGTACCTGAGGAGAGGTCAGGTTCAGCTGGGGCATGTGATCGGGCGAAAGTTTCGGTTGTTTTCCGGACGGAAGGAGGGGCCCGTCCGACGGCTGCGGGACCCGGCCGGACAGCACAAGGCCGCGCCGCGACGAGGGGGAGGGGCGTCGCGGGCGCGGCCGTACCGTGCGCATGCCCGGCGATCCGCCGCTCACACCCGGCCGGCCGTGGGAAAGCGATCCGCGTTCGGCCTTCCGGAGGCCCAAAGGGCGACGTGCGTAAGCATCGTGACGCCGTATCACCCGGTCGGCGCGTTCACCCCCTTGGCCAGGGGCGATGTCACCGGAGCCGGTGCGGCACTTCTATCCTTCCCCCGGAGCCGAACGGCGCGCGGACGGCCGCGGCTCCGCGCCGCCCCGCCGGGCGGACGGTCCGGACGGCGCGCGGCCCGGACCTCCCGAGCGACGTACGGAGTGTGCCCATGGCCCTGTGGAACCGCCTCAAGGAATCCGCACAGACGATGCAGGCCCAGCTGGAGGAGAGGAGGAACGAGCTCAGAGGCGGTGCGTTCCGCGACGCGTCCATGGCGATGTGCGCACTCGTCACAGCGGCCGACGGCACGGTAGATCCGGCCGAGCGGCGCCGTGTCGCCTATCTGATCGCCAACAACGAGGTGCTGAGGAACTTCCCCGCCGACGAGCTGCACGGCCTCTTCGAGGACCGGCTGGACGCGATCGCCGCCGACCGCGAGAGGGGCAGGGCCGACGCCCTCCGGGAGATCGCCGGGGTCAGGAGGAAACCGCTGGAGGCGCGTGCCGTCGTCCAGATCGGCATCGTCATCGCGGGCGCCGACGGCCGCTTCGACCTCGCCGAACGGGCCGTGGTACGCGAGGTGTGCCAGGCACTGGACCTGCCCCCGCACGAGTTCGATCTGTGAGCCGGTGAGCGCGGGGGCCCGCCCCGCACCTTCGCGCCCCGTTCCTCTCCCACCGCCCTCCCTCGTCCACATGGCCCAGCGCGCCGTTTCGCGCCGCGTGACGCGGGAACCCGCCGCGAGCGGCAACCGAACGGCACCACGTACGGCGACGTACGGCGACGTACGGCGAGGGACAGAGGAACAGATGCAGATCGGCTACAAACTGGCGGCGGAGGCGTTCGGGCCCGCCGAACTCGTCCGGCAGGCGGTCCGCGCGGAGCAGGCGGGTTTCGACTTCGTCGAGATCAGCGACCACTACCACCCGTGGCTGGACAACCAGGGCCACTCGCCGTTCGCCTGGACGGTCCTGGGCACCATCGCGGCGAAGACCGAGCGCATCGGACTGGCCACCGGCGTGACCTGTCCGACCGTGCGGTACCACCCGGCGATCATCGCCCAGGCCGCCGCGACGCTCGCCCTGCTCTCGGAGGGCCGGTTCGTCCTCGGCGTCGGTGCCGGCGAGCGGCTCAACGAGCACGTCGTCGGCCGGGGCTTCCCCGCCGTCGCCGCGCGCCACGAGATGCTCCGCGAGGCCCTGGAGATCATCCGGCTGCTGTGGCGCGGCGGATACCGGTCCTACGAGGGCAGGCACCTGCGCCTGGAGGACGCGCGGGTCTTCGACCTCCCCGAGGAGCTTCCGCTGATCGCGGTGGCCGCCAGCGGCCGCCCGTCGGCGCGGATCGCCGCCGAGCTCGGCGACGGGCTGTTCGCGACCGAGGCCAAGCCGGAGATCCTGCGCCACTACCACGACGCCGGCGGCTCCGGCCCCGCCTATGCCGAGGTGCCCGTGGCCTGGGCGCCCGACGAGCACACCGCGGCCCGTGCCGTCCTGGAGACCACGCGGTGGGCCGTCACCGGCTGGAAGGTCATGAGCGAACTGCCCAACCCGGTCAACTTCGAGGCCGCCACCACCACCGTCCGCGAGGAGGACATGCTCGCCAACTTCGCCTGCGGCCCGGACCCGGCCAGGTTCACCGAGATGGCGCAGCGGTATGTCGACGCGGGCTTCGACCGGCTGGTGCTGATGAACGCCGGCCCCGACCCGGACGGCTTCATGGAGTTCTACAGCGGTGAGCTGGACCAGCGCATCCGCGCGCTGTCGCCGCGCCCGGCCGGCTCCTGAGCGGACCCCGCACGGCGGAAGGGGTGCCGCGGCGGTACCGCCGCGGCACCCCTCCCGTAGCCCCTCCGCCCCGTTCCGGGGCCGGGGTCACCCGCGCTTGCCCGGAGCGGGCGTCACCTGCGCGGACAGCGGCACCGCGATGTCCTCCAGCGCCCGCCGCTCGGCCGGCACCGCCAGGAGGACGGCCACCAGCCCGGCCACGGTCATCAGACCGGCGCCGATCTGGAAGGCGAGCACGGTGTCCGCGACGACGCCGGACTCGGTGAGCCTGGCGAAGATCAGCGGACCGCTGATGCCTCCGGCGGCCGTACCGATGGCGTAGAAGAAGGCGATCGCCATCGCCCGCGTCTCCATCGGGAAGACCTCGCTGACCGTCAGATAGGCCGAACTCGCCCCGGCGGAGGCGAAGAACAGCACCACGCACCAGCAGGCCGTCAGCGTGGTGGCGCTCAGATGGCCGCCGCCGAAGAGCCAGGCGGTCGCGAAGAGCAGCACGCCGGAGAGGATGTACGTGCCGGAGATCATCACGCGGCGGCCGACGGTGTCGAAGAACCTGCCCAGCAGCAGCGGGCCGAAGAAGTTGCCGACGGCGATGACGGCGAAGTAGTAGCCGGTCGAACCGGTGCCCACGTCGAAGAACGTGGTCAGGATCGCGCCGAAGCCGAAGGTGATGGCGTTGTAGAGGAACGCCTGGCCGATGAAGAGCGACAGCCCCAGCACCGCCCGCCTGCGGTAGTGGGAGAAGACCGTGCGGGCGATCGTTCCGAAGCCGATACTGCGGCGCGTGTGGATGGTGATATCACCGGCCGGCGGCGGCAGTTCGGTGCCCTTCTCGGCGCGGATGCCCTCCTCGACCTCGCTCACCAGCTTCTCGGCCCTGTCACCCTGCCCGTGGATGAACTGCCACCGCGGGCTCTCGGGCACATGGCGGCGCACCAGCAGGATGGCCAGACCGAAGACGACACCGAGGGCGAAGGTCAGCCGCCAGCCGACGTCGAGGGCGAAGACGTCGGTGTCCAGCATCACGATGGACAGCAGCGAGCCGCCCACCGCGCCCAGCCAGAAGCTGCCGTTGATGATCAGGTCGATACGGCCCCGGTACTTGGAGGGGATCAGCTCGTCGATCGCGGAGTTGATGGCCGCGTACTCGCCGCCGATGCCGAAGCCCGTCAGGAAGCGGCAGGCGAAGAACCACCAGCTGGAGAAGGACAGCGCGGTCAGCGCGGTGGCGCCCAGATAGACGGCCAGGGTGATGATGAAGAGCTTCTTGCGGCCGTAGCGGTCGGTCAGCCAGCCGAAGAACAGCGCCCCCGAACAGGCGCCGGCCACGTACAGGGCAGCGGCGATGCCGGTCACCTCGGCGGAGGTGATGGGCAGACCGCTGCCCTCCTCCGCCAGCCGCCCGGCGATGTTGCCGACGACCGTGACCTCCAGGCCGTCGAGGATCCACACCGTGCCGAGCCCGATCACGATCATCCAGTGCCAGCGCGACCACGGCAGGCGGTCGAGCCTGGCCGGTACGGACGTCGTGACCGTGCCCGTACCGGCCGACGCTTCCACGGGGTTGTCAGTCGCCATCTCCACTCCCTCCGGCGCTTGGCCGAGGGGATGCGCCTCGGCGCGCTCCTCACGGTTTCCCGGCGGAGGATGGCCCACACGCGGCTGTACGGGGAGGGTGCGCGGGAGGCATGCGGCCGAGGCCGCGGGCGCCCCGGTCCTCCGGCGGCCTCAGCCGCCGAGCAGGGCGTCAAGCCAGAGCCGCTCACGCCGCTCGGTGTACTCGGCGTCGCGCAGCCACGTCTCCCCGTGGCCCTCGTCCCACAGCCTCGCCCACGGCTGGACACCGTGGGCGGCCCGGTCCCGCAGGAAGTCGTGCATGGCCCGGGTGCGGCGCCCCAGCAGGGGCACCAGACGGCGGCGTTCGTCCTCGTCCAGCCCGTAGGCGCCGGCGAAGGCCCGCAGCCGCGCCCCGGCGTCCGTACGCCGGAAGGCCGGATTCGCCGACAGCGGGACGAAGCCGTGGGCGGCGTAGGCCAGATCCTCCAGACGGGAGCCGGGCGCCGCGCCGTCCCAGTCGACGAACGCCCACTCCCGGCCGCCGTCGGACACCAGATTCCACGGGGCCAGATCGTGGTGGGCGACGATCTCGTGCCCCTCGGCGGGGATCAGCCGCTGCCAGCGGGCGCCGGGCGGCGGGGTGAAGTCCGCCACGGCGTCGTGGAACTCCCGGATCAGACGTGCCACCCGCTCCAGCCGGTGGACCGGGTCCAGCAAGCGGAAGCGATCCGGCCACACGGTGCGGCCCGGCAGGTACGTGAGCACCTCGCGTCCGCGGTCGTCGACGCCCAGCGGCCGGGGCGCACCTCGGAACCCGGCCCCGTGGAGGTGCTCCAGCAGGGCGTGTACGGCGGGCGTCCAGGGTCCCGCGGGGCGGCGTACGGTGTCACCCACCCGGACGACACCCGCGCTGACGTTCCCGCCCGCCAGCGGCTCCTCCACGCACTCCCGCGCCTCACGCTCCACGCCGCCCAGTCTCACCCGCCCGCCTTCACCCGCGCACCCGGATTAGGGTGTGGGCGCCGACGGCCCGACGGCCACACCCGCGACCCACCCAGGAGCCTGCCGTGCAGCACCCCGACGGATCCGAGACGCCCGACACCGGCGAGGTGGCCGCTGACAGCACCGCGTTCCCCGGCAGCGGGCGGCGCGTGCTGGTCAGCGGCGCGTCCCGGGGGCTGGGCCGGGCGGTGGCGCGGGCGTTCGCCGCCAACGGTGACACGGTGGCCGTGCACCACGGCAGCCGCCGGAAGGACGCCGAGGCCACCTTGGCCTCCCTGCCCGGCGACGGGCACGTCCTGCTCGGCGCCGACCTGGCCGACCCGCGGCAGACCGCCGGCCTCGCGGACGCGGCGGCCGAGGCGCTGGGCGGCCTCGACGTCCTGGTGAACAACGCGGCGGTCAACACCCCGCACCCGCCCGCGACCACGGAGTACGACCACTGGTGCGCGGCCTGGCGGCGGCACGTGGACGTCAACCTGCTCGGCACGGCGAACCTCAGCCACGCCGCCGCCCGCCACATGATCGGCCAGGGCACCGGCGGCCGGATCGTCAACATCGGCTCGCGCGGGGCGTTCCGGGGCGAGCCCGACCACCCCGCCTACGGCGCCACCAAGGCCGCCGTCCACGCGCTGGGCCAGTCCCTGGCCGTCGCCCTCGCCCCGTACGGCATCGCCGTCACCTCGGTGGCGCCGGGCTTCGTCGACACCGAACGCGTCACCCACCGCCTGACCGGCCCCGAGGGGGAGGCCATCCGCGCGCAGAGCCCGTACGGGCGGGTGGCCTCGCCCGAGGAGGTGGCCGAGGCGGTGCTGTGGCTGGCCTCCCCGCGGGCCCAGTGGAGCGCGGGCGCCGTACTGGACCTCAACGGGGCCTCCTACCTGCGGACCTGAGCGGGGCCGGCCCCGTCCGCCGGGGCGGGCGGGGCCGGTCAGGCGGCCCGGCCGGCGCCCGCCCTCTCCCGGCCGAGGCCGAAGACACCGAGGTCGATCGCCTCCGCCATCGCCGCGTGGCCCGCCGCGTTGGGGTGGTAGCAGTCCGCCTCGTACTCCGCGCGGATCCTGGTCGGGTCGGCCGGATCCCGGACGGCGGCGTCGAAGTCGACGACACCGTCGAACAGCCCGCCGGTGCGCACGAACTCGTTCACCGCCAGCCGGTTGGCCTCCTTGGCGCTTCCGGCGGCGTTGCACATGGGCATCAGGGTGGCGCCGACGACCTTCAGCCCGCGCTCGCGGGCGCGCTCGGTGATCTCCCGCATGGCGTCGATGACCTGCCCGGCCGGCGCCGGGGGCGCGAACTCGCCGCCGCCCAGATCGTTGGTGCCCTCGAACAGGATCATGTACCGCGCGCCCGCCAGGTCCAGTACGTCGTCCTCCAGCCGGTCGGGCGCGGGCGGCCCGCAGCACTGGCCCGTGGGGTCGTAGGGGTTGGGCTGGCGGCTGACGGTGTTGCCCGAGATCCCGGCGTTGGCGACGGCCAGTCGCCGGTGCGGGGGAAGGGCGTTGATCCGGCGCGCCAGCAGGTCCGTCCACCGGTCGCCGCCCCCGGTGGCGTTGTGGCCGGAGGTGTTGGAGTTGCCCAGGGCGACGATGGTGCCCGCAGCGGGCGTGCGGCCGTCGACGACGTCCACCCACCACAACTGACCCGGGTGGTAGCCCGGTTCGTCCGACAGCCCCCGGTCCTGTTCCGGATAGGAGGCGTCACCGGTGTCGCGGGTGTGGTCGCCGGGCAGGGACAGGAAGCTGCCGGGCGGGTTCGGGGTGGGCGGGGGGAAGGCGTGGTCGTTGACCGGCGCGCCCGGCGCGTACAGGCTGACCGCCAGGTTCTGCTGGGCGGACACCCGCAGCGGCACCGGGTCACTGTAGACGCGCTCGCCCGGTGCCAGGGTCACCCGGCCGCGCCCGCCGAAGGTGAGGGTGCGCAGGGAGCGGGGGACGAGATCGGCCTCCCCGACCCGGCGCTGCAGCCCGATCGTGGCGGAGCGGAAGACCGCCGGACGGTCGCCGTACGGGTTGCCGATCCGCACCCGCAGCCAGGTGGCCGACACCGAGGCGCGGGCGATGTTGCGCACGGTCAGGTCGGGGGAGGCGCCGTGCACCCCCTGGAGACTCGCGCTCCAGATCGCGCTTCGGCCGTGCGCCGGCCCCCGCTCGCGCGATCCGGCCTCACCCGCGGTGGCGCCGGTGCCGGACGCGGTGGCCGGGGGAGCCGACAGCAGGGAGAGCAGCAGGGCGACGAGCAGCATCAGCAGCGGGGCCGGCCACCCGCCCCTGCGGGCGCGGTGTCCGCCGCCTCTCGGCGAAGACGTCACGGCTTTCCTCTCGTTCGGCTGGTGCGGTGGGCGTACCGGGCGTCGAGGAGCTGAAGTCGTGCGTGGTGACAGGCGGTTCGGGAGAGCGGAACGCGCGGGAAGCGTGCGGTGCGCGGACCGCGCCCCCGCACAGTAGGAACGCCCCGGCCGGGGCGTCAACACCGCCTCGACGCCGGCCGGCGGCACCCGTTCGCGGGGGCCCGTGCACCGGAGGGGGCGCGTGCCGCGTACGGTGCGAACGGAGCCGTCCGGCACACGCCCGGCACCCCCGACCCCGGCACGAGGAGCCTTGAGCACCATGGACACGGCCGTCTACCGCCACAACGGGCTCGTCTGCGCCGACCACACCCTCCGGGTGCCCCTGGACCACACCCGCCCGGACGGCCCGGCGATCACCCTGTTCGCCCGCGAGGTGACCGCCGCCGGGCGGGAGGCGGAGGGCCTGCCCCGGCTGCTGTGGCTCCAGGGCGGTCCCGGACACCGGGCCGAACGGCCGAACGCCCCGGGAGCCTGGCTGCGCGAGGCGCTGCGCGACCACCGCGTCGTCCTGATGGACCAGCGCGGCACCGGCCGCAGCACCCCGGCCGACCGCCGCACCCTCGCAGCCCTCCCCGGCGCCGCCGCCACCGCCGCCCACCTGGCGCACTTCCGCGCCGACTCCATCGTCCGCGACGCCGAGCTGCTGCGCCGCCACCTCGCCGCCGACGGGGAGCAGGACCGCCCCTGGACGGTGCTCGGCCAGAGTTTCGGCGGCTTCTGCGCCCTGACCTACCTGTCCCTGGCACCCGAGGGACTGGAGAAGGTGATGATCACCGGCGGCCTGCCCTCCCTGACCGCGCACGCCGACGACGTCTACCGCGCCGCCTATACCCGTGTGGCGGACCACAACGAGCGCTACTTCGGCCGCTACCCCGGCGACCAGCGCCTGGCCGACGCCGTGGCCGGGCACCTGGAGCGCGAGGACGTACGGCTGCCCACCGGCGAACGGCTGACCGTGCGCCGCTTCCAGACCCTGGGCACCGCCTTCGGCGGCGCCTCCTCCTTCGACTCCCTGCACTACCTGCTGGAGACCGCGTTCGTGCCGGGCGCGCGCGGACCGGAGCTGTCCGACACCTTCCTGCGCGGAGTCGAGGCCGCCGTCTCCTACGCCGAACACCCCCTGTACGCCGTCCTGCACGAGGCCATCTACGCCCGGGGCGGCCGGCCCACCGCCTGGTCCGCGCACCGGGTCCGCGAGGAGTTCCCCGTCTTCGACGCCCTGCGCGGCGGGCCGCTGCGCTTCACCGGGGAGATGGTCTACCCCTGGCACTTCGAGGAGGACCCGGCGCTGGAGCCGCTGGCACAGGCCGCCCACCTGCTCGCCGGGCGCACCGACTGGCCACCGCTGTACGACGCCGACCGCCTGGCGGCCAACCGGGTGCCGGTGGCGGCGGCCGTCTACCACGAGGACATGTACGTCGACCGCGAGCACTCCCTGCGCACCGCCGCCGCCGTACGCGGCCTGCGTCCATGGATCACCGACGCCCACGCGCACGACGGCGTACGGGTGGACCCCGCCGTCTACAACCGGCTGCTGGCCATGGTGCGCGGCGAGATCTGACGGCCGCCACCCGGCCGGAGGCCGGCCGCCGTGCAGCGGGAGCCGCTCAGCCCGCCGCCGACTCAGCCCCCGCCGCCGGCCCGGCCCCCGCCGGCCTCCTCCGGCGCGTCGACGTCGTACCAGTCGTCGGCCAGCAGCCCGGCGTGCGACGGCTGCACCCCGGCCTGCACGGTGCCGTCGGCGGTGAAGAACCGCAGATGGGCGGCGAGCGGCCGGCTTCGCCCGTCGGGGCAGACGCAGTCCGACTCCGGTTCCAGATAGACGTACTTGCCCGGCTGGATCCAGCTGCGGCGCGCCACACGGCGGCCGTCCCTCAGAAGCTCCAGGGCTGCGGAGAAGTCCATGCGGCGAACGTAGCGGACCGCCCGGGAGGGTCTTGAGAACCGGACGCCGGATGCGCTATGGGAGGCCGGAAGCCCCTCAGAGCCCCATCACGCCGTCCGCGGCCGTGAGTTCGTACTCCAGCGTGATCTCGCGCCTCTCGCCGGGAGCCAGGCGGAGGGTGTAGCGCACCATGCCCTCCGCGTCGACGCCCTCGTCCGGCTCCGGCAGGCACGCTCCCCTCCGCAGCCGCACCTCGACGGCGGAGACCTCCGAGACCGGGACGCGCTCGCGGACCACCACCACCGCCGCCTCCCCCTGCGGGGAGGAGTCCAGCCGGGAGACGAACAGCCGCACCGTACGCGTGATCACCGTGCGGTGGTTGACTCCGCTCAGGCCCGCGGTGCCGCGGCTCTCCCCGACATGGCGCACCACCCGGTAGGTGTCCTCGCTGCCGAAGGCCAGCGAGACCTCCTCCCCCTGCCCGGTGAACGGCAGTTCGCCGCGCCCGGTGAACCCGCCGCCGCGCACCAGGTCCACCGGCCCGGCCAGCAGCACGTGCCCGGCCCCGTTGGCCGCCCTGGCCACCCTGGTCACCAGCGGCGACAGTTCGGGGGCGCACTCCAGCGAGGTGCGGCACGGCGCGGTGAACGCCGACAGGGGCACCCGGTGGGGGCGCCCGTCACAGGCCACGTCGACGGGCGCCGCGGCGGTCATCACCCGCACCTCGCCGCCGTCCGACAGCCCGGGGAGCTCCCCGTCCGCCCCGTCTCCGTCCGGCCCGTCCCCGACCGTGCGCACCTCCTCCTCGCGCAGATCCACCTCCACCGTGCGCCGCTCCGCGGCCGAGCGCTCCCGCAGCACCAGTTCGTCCTCGTACAGCGCCGGGGGACCGGCGGCGAGGGTGGGCCGGGCGGTGGACAGCGACAGCCGCACCCCCCTCCAGTCCTCACCGGTGCGCTGCCACACCACCGCGTCGGTCTCCAGGCGCACCGACCGCTCGTCCCCGGCCAGCGTCGCCCGGTACGCCGGCCGCCACAGGGCGCAGGGCACCAGATGGGTCAGACGCAGCACGGCGGGCCCGGCGCGGTCGGCCTCGACGACCACCTCGACGACCGCCGTCAGCTCCTGCGGCTCCTCCTCGGTACGCCGCAGAGCCCGGCGCGCGTCCTCCAGTTCCTCCTCCGCGCCGAGCAGCCGGCGCCGCAGCAGACGCAGCTCCCCGGAACGCGCCTCGTCCTCCTGGTCGATCCGCTCCATGCGGTCCGCCCAGCGCTCCGGATCGGCCGAACCGGCCCCGGCGCCCTCGGCGACATCGCGGTACAGGTCCGCCCTGGCCTGGGCGACGACCGCGAGGCGGCTCTCCAGCCGCTGCCGCAGCCACCGGGCGTCGCGCAGCTCCTCCTCCAGAGCGTGGACCCTGCGGCGCAGCTTCGAGGCGTCCCCGCCCGGGTGCCCCGGGCGCGGGGGCGCGTATGTGCGCACCACCCGGGCGTCGACGACCCGGACGCCGCCCGCACCGCCCTCCCCGGCCGGTACCTCCGCGCGCAGGGAGCGGTCCACGGCCAGCGGCGTCACCGGGCCGAGCAGCAGCCGCTGCGCGCCCGCGGCCAGTTCGACGCTCCCGCACCGCTCGACCTGGGCCCGGTCCTCCATGCACGTCACGGCGGTGACCGGCAGGGGGACCGGTTCCGGGCGGGAGACCGGCGCGCCGCGGCCGGCCGTGTCCTGGGGTGTTCGGGTCATCGGGGCTCTCCTTCGTGGATACCCCGTCCTTTAGAGCGGGGAGGAGACGAAGCTCCTGCGGAGCAGGGCAGGGAACGCCGGTTCGCCGCCAGGGCGGACCGGCGTCCACCCGCGACTGC
>NZ_JBSVCZ010000029.1:0-79880 GCF_054072955.1 Streptomyces sp. SS8 | reverse complement strand
ATGAACCCGAAGCCGCAGACATCGACAACTTGGGTAAACAGCCGCGGAAATCGGCAAGTGTGTTCTAGTCTTCACACTCGGTACGGAGGCGAATGCGGAGCCGGCACCGGCCGGCCGAGCGGGGGGAAGGGGACGCCGACCGAGTAGGGGGGAAGGGCCTTGTTCGAGGCTGCCGGAACGCGGGTCGCCGAAGCGCCCGCGGGCTTAGCCGAGCCGTTACGCGTCAGCAGGCGGGACAGGAAGCGCGGGACGAGGTGGAGACCGGGGGCCGGGCGGCGCCTTCCACCGGCTCTGGCGGTGGACGTGCTCGGCGCCGCGCTGCCGGCCGGCGCGCTGGGCGCCGCGGGGGGAGGGCCGGACCCGCTGCCGGCCGCCGCGGTCGTCGGCGCCGCGTGGCCGCTGATCGCGGCACTGAGGGGACGCTACGCGGCGGGACGGGTGGGGGAGGGCGCAGCCGTACTGCCGGTGCTCCGCGACTGGCTGGCGATGCTGGGCCTGCTCGCCGCGGTGTGTGTCGCGGTGCGGCTGGAGGTCTCGGCCGGAGCGTGGCTGCCCGCGCTCCTTCCCTGCCTGGTGCTGACCGCCGCCCACCGCAGACTGACCCACCGGCGCACCCTGGCGCTGCGGCTCCGGGCGCGGGGGCTGCGGCGGGTGCTGGTCGTGGGGGAGGCGGGGGCCGCGGACGGTCTGACGGCCCGGATGGGAGCGCGCACCGACGACGAGTACGTGGTGGTCGGCGGCTGCGCGCCCGAGGGCGCCGCGGGCCCCGGGAACGCCGAGGGAACGGTGGACACCGCCACCGTCCTCCAGCGAGCCGCGGAACTCGACGCCGACACGGTCTTCGTCCTCCCCGGACGGTGGACGACGGCCGAGGGGCTGCGCCGGCTGGCCTGGGCCCTGTACGACGACGGCCGGAGCCTGGCCGTCGTGCCCGGCCTCGTCGACGTCTCACGGCGCCGGCTGCGGCTGACCCGGGCCGCGGGGATGACCGTGCTCCATGTGGAACCGCCGCCCCGGCGGGGGCTGCCGGTGCTGCTCAAGCGGGTCACCGACTGGGTGGGCGCCCTGCTGCTGGCCGTGGTGCTCTCGCCCGTCCTGCTGGGGGTGGCGGCGGCGGTGCGCCTGTCGTCGCCGGGGCCGGTGATCTACCGGCAGGTCCGCGTCGGACAGGGGCGGCGGCCGTTTCCGATGTGGAAGTTCCGCACGATGGTGGAGGCGGCCGACCGGATGCGCCCGGCGCTGGAGGCGGCGAACGAGCACGACGGGGCGATGTTCAAGATCCGCGAGGACCCCCGGGTCACCCGGCTGGGCCGTGTTCTGCGCCGCTACTCCCTGGACGAGCTGCCCCAGCTGTTCAACGTGCTGGCCGGCCACATGTCGCTGGTGGGACCGCGCCCGCCGCTGCCCGAGGAGGTGGAGCGCTATGACGACACCGAGCTGCGCAGACTGTCGGTCAGGCCGGGGATCACAGGGCTGTGGCAGGTCGGCGGACGGTCCGACCTGTCGTGGGACGAGACCGTCGCGCTCGACCTGAGATACGTGGACAACTGGTCCTGCGCCATGGACGCCGCCGTTCTGGCCCGCACCTTCCGCGCCGTGGTGAGCGCCCGTGGCGCGTACTAGGAACGGCCGGGCGGGCGCCGGGGCGGGCGCCACGACCGGGTCAGACCGCTTCCGCCGTGCCGAGCCAGGCGCGGTGGGTGGCGGCGATCCCCTCGGCCAGGCCGATCGAGGGGGACCAGCCCAGCGCCCTCATCCGGCCGGTGTCGAGCAGCTTGCGCGGGGTGCCGTCCGGCCTGGTGGGGTCGAAGGCGATCCGGCCCCCGTAACCCACCACCGAGGCGACCAGCCCGGCCAGTTCGCGGATCGTCAGGTCCTCGCCGCAGCCGACGTTGACCGGCTCGTCACCGTCGTAGCGGCGCAGCAGCACCTCGCAGGCGGCGGCCAGATCGTCCACGTGCAGAAACTCCCGGCGGGGACTGCCGGTACCCCACAGCACCACCTCCTGCGCGCCCTTCTCGCGCGCCTCGTGGAAGCGGCGGATGAGGGCCGGCAGTACGTGCGAGGTCTCGGGGTCGAAATTGTCGCCGGGCCCGTAGAGGTTGGTGGGCATCGCCGATATGTAGGAAGCGCCGAACTGCCGCCGGTAGGACTGGATCTGGACGATGCCGGCGATCTTGGCGACGGCGTACGCCTGGTTCGTCGGCTCCAGCGGGCCGGTCAGCAGGGCGCTCTCGGTGATCGGCTGCTCGGCGTGCCGGGGGTAGATGCAGCTCGATCCGAGGAAGAGCAGCCGGCGCACCCCGGCGGCGTGTGCGCCGCCGATCACGCCGAGCTGGATGCGGAGGTTGTCCTCCAGGAACTGGACGGGAAAGGTGCTGTTGGCCATGATCCCGCCGACCTTCGCGGCGGCCAGGACCACGGCGTCGGGCCGGGTGTCGCGCAGGTGGGCGGCGGTGGCCGCGCCGTCGCGCAGGTCGAGTTCGGCGCGGGTACGGGTCAGCACCTCGTAGCCCCGGGCGGACAGGCGCCGGGCGACGGCGGAGCCGACCAGGCCGCGGTGTCCCGCGACGAAGACGCGGGCGGGCGGGGGCAGCAGATCGTCCATGGCACGCATTCTGGCAGGGAGAGGCGCGCTTTCTCCCGACTTCTGTTGAAATACGACCGGTTGCCGCCGGGATCCCGTCCCGCTCCGGCACCCGGCCGGACACGGGCCGACACCAGACCACCTGTGGGGGGAACACCATGCCGCGTACCGCTGTGATCACGGGCATCACCGGGCAGGACGGCTCCTATCTGGCCGAGCTGCTGCTGGACAAGGGCTACACCGTGCACGGCCTGATGAGGCGCTCCTCCAGCTTCAACACCGAGCGCATCGACCACATCTACCAGGACCCGCACACCCCCGGCCGCCGGCTCGTCCTGCACCACGCCGACCTCGCGGACGGGGTGGCGCTGGTCAACCTGCTGCGCGACATCCGGCCGGACGAGGTGTACAACCTGGGGGCGCAGTCCCACGTCCGCGTCTCCTTCGACGCGCCCCTGTACACCGGCGAGGTGACCGGGCTCGGCGCGTTACGGCTGCTGGAGGCGATCCGGGCCGGCGGCGTGGAGACCAGGCTGTACCAGGCCTCCTCCTCGGAGATGTTCGGCTCCACCCCGCCACCGCAGAACGAGACCACGCCCTTCCACCCGCGCAGCCCCTACGGCTGCGCCAAGGTGATGGCGTACTGGGCCACCGTCAACTACCGCGAGGCGTACGGCCTCCACGCCGTCAACGGCATCCTCTTCAACCACGAGAGCCCGCGCCGCGGCGAGACCTTCGTCACCCGCAAGATCACCCGCGCCGTCGCCCGGATCCGGGCGGGCCTGCAGGAGCACCTCTACCTGGGCAACCTCGACGCCGTCCGCGACTGGGGCTACGCGCCCGAGTACGTCGAGGCCATGTGGCGCATGCTCCAGCGCGACGAGCCCGACGACTACGTGGTGGCCACCGGAGTGGCCGCGACCGTCCGCGACTTCCTCACCGCCGCCTTCGGCTCCGCGGGGCTGGACTGGGAGCGCCATGTGCGCTTCGACCCCAAGTACGAGCGCCCCACGGAGGTGGACGCCCTGATCGGGGACGCCTCCAAGGCGAACAGGCTGCTGGACTGGTCCCCGAAGGTGCGCTACGACGAGCTGGCCCGGATCATGGTCGAGGCCGATGTGGCGCAGCTGGAGGCCGAACTGTCCGGCCGCCGTGTGAGGGTGGACCGTTGAGTGCCCCGGCCGCCGGGCGCCGGCTGCGGGGCTTCACCGGCGCCGGCTACGACAAGCAGCGCGGCCTGCTGGTCCAGGCCGCCTGGTTCGCCGCGCTCAACCTGCTCTTCGTCAAGTGGTGGTTCCCGCCGCGCTGGCGCCCGCCGCTGCTGCGGGCCTTCGGCGCGAGCGTGGGGGAGCGGGTCCTGATCCGGCACCGGGTGCGCGTGCAGTGGCCCTGGAAGCTGGACGTCGGCGACGACGTGTGGATCGGCGAGGGCGCCTGGCTGATCAATCTGGAGCCGATCACCGTCGAGAGCGACGTGTGCGTCTCCCAGGAGGCGGTGCTGTGCACCGGCAGCCATCAACGGCACTCGCCCACCTTCGAGTTCGACAACGCCCCCGTCCGCCTGGAGCGCGGCTGCTGGGTGGCCGCCCGGGCCATGGTGCTGCGCGGCGTCACCGTCGGCGCGGGCGCGGTGGTCGGGGCCGGGGCGGTCGCCCACCGCGACCTCGCGCCGGAAGCCGTGCTCACCGCCGGAGGCGCGCGATGAGGATCGTCCACACCGTCACCCTCACCGGCGACGACGGCGCCTACGGCGGCCCGGTGAGCGTGGCCACCGGGCAGCTCGCCGAACTCGCCGCGCGCGGCCACGAGGTCGCGCTGGTCTCCCTGTGGCGCGGCCGCGCCGCGCCGCCGCGCATCCTGGACGGCGTGCCGCTGCGCGCCCACCGGGCCCGCACGCTGGTGCCCGGCCAGGGGTTCCTGGGCCTGTTCAACCCGCGGCTGGCCCTCGCCCTGTGGCGGCTGGCGGGCCGGGCCGACGTGCTGCACGTCCACGCCGGACGCGATCTGGTCTCCCTCGCGGCGCTGGCCGCCGCCGTACTGCGCCGCCGCCCCTTCGTCGTCCAGACCCACGGCATGGTGCAGCCGCGCCGCTCGGCCGCCGTCCGCCTCTTCGACCGCTGCTACGTGCCCCTGCTGCGCGGGGCGCGTGCCGCGCTGGTGCTCACCGAGGCCGAGGAGACCGGGCTGCGCAGGGTGCTGCGGCCGGGCGGCCCGCCGACCGTCCGGCTGCCCAACGGGGTGAGGCCGCCGCAGGAGGGAGAAGGCGAGCCGGAGGGCCGGCCGGACGGGGCGGACGTGCTCTTCCTCGCCCGGCTCCACCGGCGCAAGCGTCCCGAGGCGTTCGTGCGCATGGCCGCGCTGGTGCGCGCCGAGCACCCTGAGGCCTCCTTCGCCCTGCACGGGGCCGACGAGGGCCGGCTGGCGCCGGTGCGCCGGCTGATCGCCCAGGAGGGACTGGAGGGGGCGGTGGAGTACGGCGGGCCGCTGGACCACGCCGCCGCTGTGCGACGCATCGCCCGCGCCACCGTGTACGTCCTGCCCAGCGTGGACGAGCCGTTCCCGATGAGCGTGCTGGAGGCGCTGGCCGCCGGCACCCCCGTGGTCTGCACCGACAGCTGCGGGATCGCCGCCGAACTGGAGCGGCGCGGCGCCGCGCTGGTCACCGACGGCTCCCCCGGGGCGCTGGCCGGCGCGGTGCTGAGCCTGCTGGAGGACCGGTCGCTGCGCGAGCGCACCGCCGCGGCGGGCCGCGCGGCGGTGCGGGAGCGGTTCTCGGTGGCGGCCGTGGCCGACCGGCTGGAGAGACTGTACGGGGCCGCCGCCCGCGCCGTCCGGCCCGGAGCGCGGTGAGGCGCCGCACGCGGCCCGCGCCGCCCCCGAACCACCCCGAGCCGGTGTGCCGTCCCGCGCCGCCGCGCCGCGCCCGTTCGTCATCCGGCGGCCGAGGCCTCCCGCAGCAGGGCGGTGATCCGCTCCAGACCGGCCCGGCGGCTCAGCCGCCGCTCGACGTACTCGCGCCCCCGCGCCCCCAGTTCGGCGCACTCGCCCGGATCGCCGGCCAGCCGGCGGACCGCCTCCAGCAGGGCCTCGGGGTCCTCCGCGGGCACCACCACCCCGGCGCCGGAGCGCTCGACCTCCCGCGCGGTGCCGCTGCCGGCGGCGACGGACGCGACCACCGGGCGTCCGGACGTGAAGTACGAGGTCAGCTTGGACGGCAGGCTCATGTCCAGCACCGACGCCCGCTGGGTGACGGCCAGTACGTCCGCCGCGGCCAGGATCTCGGGGAACTCCTCCGCGTCCGCGGGCGGGAGGAAGTCCAGCGACTCCACCCCCCGCGCCAGCTCCCGCAGATACTCGCGCCGGTGCCCCTCGCCCATCAGCACCACCCGCACCGTGCCGCCCGTCCCGCCGCCCGGAGCGCCGTCCCGGCCGACGAGACGGGCGGTCTCCACCAGCACCTCCAGCCCCTGCTTGAGGCCCATGTTCCCCGAGTGCAGCACCACGGTGGTGTCCTCGGACCAGCCCAGCCGGGCCCTGGTCCGCGCACGGTCGCCGCCGGGGGCTCGCACATGCGTCCAGTTGGGCACCACCCGCACCCGCTCGCGCGGCACGCCCATGGCCGCCACCCGGTCGGCGAACGACTCGTGCACCACCCCCACCAGCGCCGCCGAGCGCAGTACCCGGCCCTCCACGGCCCCGGCGAACGAGGCGACCCGGCCGCCGCCGCTCATTCCGCTCTGTCCGGCCGCCGCGCCCATCAGATCCTGGACGACCACCGCGTGCGGCACTCCGGCGCGCCGGGCGATGCGGGCGCCGAGCACCCCTCCGGCGAGGCTGGGCATCTGGGAGAGCACCACGTCCGGGCGGACGCGCGGCGGCGCCACGGCACCGTGCGCCAGGACGCCGGCCTCGAAGAGCCCCCGGCGCAGCGCCGTCTGACGCCGCGGCACGGTGTGCCTGCGGCGGTGGACGGTGACGCCCCCGCGCACCTCGCTCACCCGCCACCTGCCGCGGTACTCCTCGTGCACCCGCCACGCCGGGTAGTGCGGCATCCCGGCGAGCACATGGGTGTCGGCGCCCAGCGAGGCCAGGTGCTCGGCGATCTGCGCCGAGTACGGTCCGATGCCGGCGTGCTCCGGCGCGTAGTTGGTCGAGACCACGAGCACGCAGCGGCCCGCGAACGAGTCCAGCACAGCCGTCCCCCCTTCGAAGACGCGGTCATCGTAGGGGCATACGCTCTCATTCACTGCCAGAACATCGGAAAAACTGATAAAAGCAGAAAGTTCGATCAATCCGATCCCTGCCAAGCGCGGGAACCCGCCCCTGCCGTCTTGGACCGGGGCCGGCACGGAACGGGAGGAGGAGAGGGGGGCATGCCCGTGAGGGAACCGTCCCCGGCGGCGGAGCGGACCGGACGGCGCAGCGTCCCCGCGCTGTGCCTGTCCACCGTCCTGCTCGTCCTGCTGCTGCCCGCACTGGTGCTGTACGGGCAGGACGTGCGCACCGGCGCCGCGTTCGCGGTGCAGTGCGTGGTGGTGGCCCACACCGGAGGGGCGCTGGCGCGGGTACTGACCGATCCCCTGATCCGGGTGGTCGGCTTCGGCTTCTGGCTCTTCTGCTACGTCTGGCTGGGCCTGGCGCCACTGGCCATGCTGGCCACCGACTCCTACCCCTGGGGCTTCGCCGTCGATGCCGGCACCGCCTTCACCTCGGCGGCCCTGGTGGAGACCGGACTGCTCGCCTACAGCGCCGGATCGGCGCTGGCGGGACGGCGGACGCCCCGCACCCCGCCCGTACTCGGACCGCTGCTCGCCCGCCGGATCACCCCTGTGCGCACCCTGCTGCTGTGCGGGCTGTCCCTGGCGCTGGCGGCCGTGCTGGTCCCCGCCCAGGGCGGCCCGGCGGCGTTCTTCCAGAGCCGCCAGGCCGTCAACGAGGCCACCGGACAGGGCGGTTCGGGCGAGGCCGCGGGCCAGGCCCTGGCCGCCTGGAGCCTGTCGGTGCCGGCCTTCTGGGCGCTTCTGGCGCTGCTGTACGTGCCCCGCACGCCCGGCGGCGACCGGACCCTGCGCGGAGTGCGGTGGATCCTGCTGCCCGTGCTGGTCGCGGTGAACACCGTGGTGAACAACCCCGTCAGCCAGCCGCGCTTCTGGGCCGGGACGGTGCTGCTGACGCTCGTCTTCGCCGCTCCCGCGCTGCGCCGGCCGAGGGCCTTCCGGGCGGGGGCGGCCACCGTCACCGCCGCGGTGCTCCTGGTGTTCCCCTACAGCGACTACTTCCGCCACGACAGACGCGAGCCGGTCGAGGTCGTCTCGCTCGCCGAGCAGTTCACATCCAACGGCGACTACGACGCCTTCCAGCAGATCGCCACCGGCGTCGACCAGGTACGGGAGAACGGCCACGCGCCCGGGAACGCGCTCGGGCCGCCGCTGTTCTTCGTGCCGCGCGCCCTCTGGCCCGGCAAGCCCGACGACGCGGGCATCGCCCTGGCCCGGCACGCCGGCTACTCCTTCGAGAACCTCTCCGCGCCGCTGTGGATCGAGAGCTACATGTGGGCCGGCCTCCCCGGGGTCGCCGCGGTCTTCGCGCTCTTCGGGGCCGCGGGACGGCGGATCGACGGCGTACGGCACCGGCTGCGCGAACACGGCGCCACGCTCGCGGCCCTGGCCGTGACCGCGTTCGGCTTCTACCAGATCATCCTGCTGCGCGGCAGCCTGCTGTTCGTGATGGGACCGCTGACCCTGCTGCTCCTGACGCCCGTGCTGATCACCGGAAGACCGGGCCGGACGGCGCCCGCGCGGCCGCCCGCCGAGCCGCACCCCGAACCCCCCTCCGAGCCGTGGGCGGACCCGGCGACGGCGCCCGGCCCCGTGCCCGCGGGCGCCGTGCCCCGCACCCGCACCACCTTCTCGACCACCTCCACAGGAGAAACACGCACGTGAGCGCCTACGACCCCTCCTCGCGGGAGCCCGACCAGCTCCGCGACCAGTTGCGCAGGCTCTTCCGCCACCGCGCCGTCATCGCCGCCGGCCTGCTGCTGGGCGCCGCCTGCGGCGGGGCCGTGTCCACCGTGGGCGGCGCGGACTACACCGCCACCGGCGAGGTCGTCGTACAGGCCATCAGCACCGCGCCGTTCGAGGCCGGCGGAGTCTCGGCCGACAAGCAGATCAGCATGGGCACCGAGCGGCAGGTGGCCCGGAGCGCCACCGTCGCCGGACGCGCCGCCGAGAAACTGGGCGAAGGAGCCGACCCGGCGCAGCTCCAGCGGGGTCTGCGGGTGAGCAACCCTCCCGACACGCACATCCTGGAGTTCGAGTACACGGCCGACTCGCCGCGGGCGGCGGCCGAACGCGTCAACGCCTTCGTACGCGCCTACCTCGACCACCGCGAGGCAGCCGTCGTGCGGCGCATCGACAACACCGTCGCCGAGCTGAACGAGGAACTCCAGCCCCTGATCGACCAGCGCGAGGAGCTGGACGAGAAGATCGCCGGCGCGTCCACCGAGTACGCCCGGCAGACCGCCGAGTCCGAACGCGCCAACCTCACCGCCCGCATAGCCGACCTCCAGGGGCGCGTCACCGGACTGAGGACCCTGGACACCTCTCCCGGCGACGTGGTGCGCAGGGGAGAGGCGCCCGAGGCGCCCTCCGGCCCCGGGATCGCGGTACTCGTGCCGGTCGGAGCGGTCGCCGGCCTGGCCGGCGGACTGCTCACCGCCTGGATCCGCTCCCTGCTCGACCCGCGGGCGCGCTCGGCCGGCGAGGTGCGCACCGCCCTGCGCGCACCCGTGCTCGGCACCCTGCCGCCGCGGCGCGACGGCGCCGGGATCCTGGAGGTCGGCCCGTCCCACGGCGGGGATCGGGCCGAGGAGTTCCGCACGATCGCCCTGCGCACGCTGCGCCACCCGCGACTGGCCGAGCCCGGCGGCCTGCTGGTCGTCTCCGCCCGGGAGCACCCCGGGACCGTGCCCGCGGCGGTCAACCTCGCCGCGGCCCTGGCCGAGACCGGCCGTGACGTGCTGCTGGTCGAGGCCGACCCGCGTACACCGCGCCTGGCCGGGGAACTCCCCGTGCGCGGCGCCGTCCGCGAGCCCGTGCCGGGCCGCTGGCCGGACGGCGCGCGGGCCACCGTGGACGCCGGTACCGCCGGATACCTCGAACTCGTCCCCGGATGCCGGGTGCCCGACGCCGCGCGGGCGCTGAACTCACCCGGTTTCACGAGGCTGCTGAGCGGGGCCGCCGAGCGGGGCGAGTACGTCGTGGCCGTCACCGCGCCGCTGCTGTCCCACGCGGACGGCACGGCCGTCGCCGGACTGGCGCGCGGGGTGCTGGTGGTCTGCGATCCGGACACCACCCTCAGGGACGACCTGGACCGGGTGCGGGATCTGGTCACCTCCGTCGGCGGGCACGTCCTGGGCGCGGTGCTGTACGAGGGCGGACGCAAGCGCCGCCGCGGCCCCTCTCCCGCTCCGCCCGCCGAACCCGCCCCGCCCGCCGGGGACACCGGGACGGACCGCTCCGGTACGGGTACTGGCTCCGGCACGGGCGCCGGGGACGGCCCCGGCTCCGGCGCCACGGGTGAGGACACCGTGGCGCTCAAGCGCCTGGAACCGGAGCCGTCCGAGGCCCGGCCGGACACCGCCTACGGCTCGTACGGCCGGTACCGGCGCACCGGCGACGGCACAGCCCCGCGCCCGTGACCGGCGCACGGCCCGCCGCGCACGGCGACGGTACGCCGGCCGGGGCACGCGCCCGGGGGGTCGCCGCGACCGTGCGCGGCGGCTGGTTCGGCTTCGCGGGCTCCGCCGTCAACGCGCTGTCCGGCTTCCTCCTGGTCGCCGTCGTCACCCGCGGGCTCGGCGCGCACGGGGCCGGCGCGGTCTTCAC
This sequence comes from Streptomyces sp. SS8, assembly GCF_054072955.1. Lineage (NCBI taxonomy): Bacteria > Bacillati > Actinomycetota > Actinomycetes > Kitasatosporales > Streptomycetaceae > Streptomyces > Streptomyces sp. SS8. The sequence goes on along the minus strand of NZ_JBSVCZ010000029.1, from coordinate 69,407 downwards.
GGGCGTCGCCGCGTTCACCATCGTGAGCAACGCCTGCAAGCTGGGTGCCGACACCGCGCTGGTGCGCTTCGTCTCCCGCGACCTGGAACTCACCGGCGGGGCCGGCGTACCGGCGCTGCTGCGCACCGCCGTACCACCCGCCCTGGCGGCGAGCACGGCGTGCGCGGCCCTGCTGTTCCTCTCGCCCGCCCTGGCGGCCTGGCTGCTGCCCGGTCTCCCCGCCGGCCAGGCCCTGGCGGTGGTGCGGCTGTTCGCGCTCTTCCTGCCGGTGGCGACCGTCTCCCTGGTACTGCTGGGAGCCACCCGCGGATACGGCTCGGTGGTCCCCTTCGTGGGCGTGGAGCAGATCGGCAAACCCGTGCTGCGGGTGGTGCTCGCGCTGCCCCTGGTCCTGCTCGCGCCGGGTGTGCTCACGCTGTCCGCGGCCTGGCTGGCCCCCGCCCTGCTGGGCGCGGTGGCGACCTGGGTCTCGCTGCGCCGCTCCTGCGCGGTGAGGCGCGGCGGTACGGGCGGGCCGGGGGAGGAACGACCCGTGGGCGGGAAGCCGCCCGTCCCCCCGGGCGAGTTCTGGTCCTTCGCCGGTCCCCGCGCCCTGTCCTCGGTCTTCGACATCGCCGCGGTGTGGATCGGGGTGGTCCTGCTGTCGGCGCTGGGCACCAGCGCCGAGGCCGGGGTCTACACGGCCGTCGGCCGGCTGGTGACGGCCGGCACCCTGCTCCAGCTCGCGGTGCGCCTCGCCGTGGCCGCGCAGATCAGCAGACTGCTGGCGGCCGGCCTGGAGCGGGAGGCGGAGCACCTGCACCGGCTGTCCACCCGGTGGATCGTGCTGTTCTCCTGGCCCCTGTTCATGCTGCTCGCCGCCTTCCCCGCCACCGTGCTCTCCCTGTTCGGGCCCGGTTTCGGCCAGGGCGCCGCCGCGCTGGTGGTGCTGTCGGCCGCCTGCGTGGTCAACGTCGGGGTCGGCAACGCGCAGACGGTCCTCCTGATGGCCGGCCGCAGCACCTGGAACCTGGCGACGGCCGGTGCGGGCTTCGCCGTCCAGCTCGGCGCCGGGGTCTGGCTGGTGCCGCGGTACGGGGTGACGGGAGCGGCCCTGGCCTGGGGGCTGGCGATCGTGGTGGACAACACCGCCTCGGCGCTGCTGGTGCGGCGGCTGGGCTTCCGTACCGCCGACCGCGGCTACCTCCACGCCGCGGCCGCGGCCGTCGCGGCCGTCGCGCCGCCGGCGTTCGCCGCCCGAGCGCTGTGGGGGGACACTCCCTGGGGTGCTGTGCTGGGCGGCGCTTTCGCCGTCTGCGGGTTCTGCGCGGCCCTGTGGCGCTATCGTGTGCCGCTGGGGGTGGGGGAGTTCCTCCGGGCGCTGCGCAAGGGCAGCGAGGGGAAGTCGCGCCGAGCAAGCTGAGCCAAAGGGGTGGCCGCCGCGTGCGCCGACCGGCGCGGACGCCCTCCCCACCCCGGCTCGTTCCGTCCGCGCTCATGCGTTTCCAGGGGGGAATCCATGCGCAGAAGAAGACCCGTCAGACTCCTGCTCGCCGCCACCGTGCTCGGCCTGTCGTCCACGGCGTTGGGGGCCGGGCCGGCCCAGGCCGCCGGAGAGACCACACTGACCGCCGATCCGCTGGAGACCTGGCAGACCGACGGCATCGTATGGGCCCTGGCCTACGCACGGGGCGTCGTCTACGCGGGGGGCTCCTTCGAGCACATCCGCCCGCCCGGGGCCGCGCCCGGCACCGGCGAACTGCCGCGGAAGAACTTCGCCGCCTTCGACGCGGTGACCGGTGAGCCCCTCCCGTGCGCACCGGAGTTCACCGGAGGCGTGGAAACCGTACGGGCCCTGAAGCCGTCCCCCGACGGCTCGCTGCTCTACATCGGCGGCTCCTTCGGCAGCGCCGGGGGAGTGGGACGCTCCAACACCGCCGCCCTGGACACCGGCGACTGCACCATCGGCTCCGACTGGAAGCCGGTGGTCTCCTCGACCGTGCGGGCCATCGACGTCACCGACGACACCGTCTACATCGGCGGCCAGTTCACCACCGTCCAGGGGCAGACACGCGAACGCGTCGCGGCCCTGGCCCCCGACAGCACCCTGCTGCCCTTCGACGTCACCGTCCGGGGATCGTCGATCTCCAACGACCCCATCCCCGGCATCAACGCCATCACCGCCGTCCCGCACCTGAACAAGGTCATCATCGGCGGCCGGTTCACCTCCATCAACGGCAGCCTCCTGAACAGCGTGCACGCACTGGTCGGCCTGGACGCGACCACAGGGCGGATCACCGACCGCTTCACCGGCTGGATCCCGCGCAAGTCGGCGGTGAAGTCCCTGGTCAACGACGGAACCAACTTCTACCTGGGTGCCGAGGGCACCGGCGGCGGAGTCTTCGACGGCCGTGCGGCCGGACGGCTCTCGGACGGGGCGATGCTGTGGAAGGACACCTGCCTGGGCGCCACCCAGGCCGTGGTGCCCCACCGGGGTGTGCTCTACAGCGGCTCGCACGCGCACAACTGCGGCGACACCCCCGGCGGCTTCCCCGAGCACCGCAACCGCCAGCACCTGCTGGCCCAGTCGATCTCCGACAAGACCATCCTGCCCTGGTTCCCCGACACCAACGACGGCATCGGCGAGCAGATCGGCCCGCGCGCCATGGTCATGGCCGACGAGATCCTGTGGACGGGCGGGGAGTTCACCACCGTCAACGAGAAACCGCAGCAGGGGCTGACCCGCTTCGCGGCCGAGCCGGACACCGGAGCGCCCCAGGTACCGCTGATGAGCGGCGCCACCGGGGCCAGGGGGAAGATCGAGCTCAGCTGGAGGGCCTCCTGGGACCGGGACGACGGAGTCCTGACCTACCGGCTCTACCGGGACGGCGTCTTCCTGACCTCCATCGAGCAGGACTCCCGCTACTGGGACCGGCCCATGATGGGCTACACCGACACCGTGGAGCCCGGCGCCACCCACCGCTACTCGCTGGAGGTCACCGACGGCACCAACCTCTCGGGGCGCAACGGTCCCGTGTACGTGACAGCCGGCAGCTGACCCGACCGTACGCCGAGGAGAGCGGATGACGCACCACGTGGGCTACGCGCCCGGGGTATACGACTTATTCCACGTCGGGCACCTGAACATCCTGCGGCACGCCAGGAGCCGCTGCGACTACCTGGTGGCCGGGGTGGTGTCCGACGAGATGGCCCGCCAGGCCAAGGGCAGGTCGCCGGTCGTGCCGCTCACCGAGCGGCTGGAGATCGTACGCAGCATCCGCTTCGTGGACGCCGCGTTCGTGGAGACGGTGCCCGACAAGCTGGAGACCTGGCGGCAGGTGCGCTTCGACGTCATCTTCAAGGGCGACGACTGGCAGGGCACGGAGAAGGGGGAGAAGCTGGAGCGCGACTTCGCCGGCGTCGGGGTCGAGGTCGTGTACTTCCCCTACACCGTCCACACCTCCAGCACGCTGCTGAGGCGGGCACTCGACGGGCTGGCCGAGTCGGCCTGAGCCTGCCGCGCGACGCACCATCGTCCCTCCGGCAGTCCTCACAAGGCCCTTTCGCCGCCCCGGCCCCGTGCGCCGGGGCGGCGAAAGGGCGAGCGGCCGGTCAGCGGGCGGGGGCGGACAGCTCGCGGTACCACTTCGCCAGGAACGCCGGCAGGAACAGCAGATGGGCGGCGAGCAGCGCGCAGTACAGCACCAGGAACAGCTCGCGGTCGCCCAGGAAGAGGAAGACCGCGCACAGCAGCCCGTAGTCCACCGGCAGCAGCGCCACCGAGCGCAGCGCGGAGGGTGCGGGGGCCACGGTCGTCCCTGCCCCGGGGCCCGCCGCGTTCCGCTTCAGCTGCTCGGTGAGGACGCCGCCGAAGAAGACCGTCACGGCGGCGAACTGGAAGACCAGGGGGATGAGCAAAAACACCGGGTCGGAGAAGCCGAAGTGGCGGTGGAAGCAGACGAGCACCGCCGTGTGGAGCGCGAGCATCTTCGCGCAGTCCACCACGTGGTCCAGCCACTCCCCGGCCGGGCCGCCCCGCCGCGTCAGCCGGGCGAGCTGCCCGTCGGCCGAGTCCAGCGCGAAGCCGGTCACCAGAGCGGCGAACACCCCCAGAGCCAGACCGTGGGAGGGCGGCAGCAGGGCGATCAGCGCCACCCCCGTGAACGTGAACACCGCGCTGACCGCCGTGACCTGGTTGGGCGACATCCGCGCGCCGTAGGCCGCGGCGGCCAGTAACCGGCCGGCCGGCCGGTTGACGTACCGCGAGTACAGCGACACCCCCCTGGCCGGCTTCTGCGCCGCCGCCAACTCCCCCACCGCGTAACGGAACCGGCTCATTCTCTTCCCCCCGCTCGGAGCACGGAACACGAAGGAGCACATCATGGCAGCCGGCTCCTCCCGGCGGGCCTTCCGCCGGCTCCTTCGCTTCCCACACGCCGGCCACCACGGTCCTGTGCGGCGTCTCCGCACCGAGGACATCGGCTTCGAGGCGCCGGCCCCCGGGCCATGGCGGCCGACCGCACCCGGGGAAGCCGCGCGGTGCGATCCACCGGCCGTCCGCCCCGCCGAGCACCCCGATTCGCCCGTACGGGGCATTTGGCCGAACGGATCGTGCGAGAATCCGACGGGGGCGAGGAGAGGGACAGACGTTGCGGGGCGGAGCCGGATCTTGAGACTGCTGCACACCTCGGACTGGCACCTGGGCCGGAGCTTCCACCGGGTGAGCCTGCTGTCCGCTCAGGAGGCCTTCGTCGACCACCTGGTGGAGGTGGCGCGCACCGAGCGCGTCGACGCCGTCCTCGTCGCCGGGGACGTCTACGACCGGGCGGTGCCGCCGCTGTCCGCCGTCGAACTCTTCGACGAGACCCTGCACCGCCTGGCGGACCTCGGCGTGCCGACGGTCATGATCTCCGGCAACCACGACTCGGCCCGCCGGCTGGGGGTGGCCGCCGGGCTCATCGAGCGGGCGGGCATCCATCTGCGCACCGACCCCGCCGGCTGCGCCACCCCCGTCCTGCTGTCCGACGCCCACGGCGAGGTGGCGTTCTACGGTCTGCCCTACCTGGAGCCGGCCCTGGTCAAGGACCACTTCGGGGTGGAGCGGGCCGGGCACGCGGCGGTGCTGGGCGCCGCCATGGACCGGGTGCGCGCCGACCTGGCCGCCCGCCCCGCCGGGACCCGCTCGGTCGTCCTCGCCCACGCCTTCGTCACCGGGGGCGAGCCCTCCGACAGCGAGCGCGACATCACCGTGGGCGGCGTCGCCTCCGTCCCGGCCTCCGTCTTCGAGGGCGCCGACTACGCGGCACTGGGCCACCTCCACGGCTGCCAGACCCTCACCGAGCGGATCCGCTACTGCGGATCGCCGCTGGCCTACTCCTTCTCCGAGACCCACCACCGCAAGTCGGTGTGGCTGGTCGACCTCGGGCCGCGCGGCGAGGTGGCGGCCGAACGGATCGACTGCCCGGTGCCGCGCCCGCTGGCGCGCGTCCGCGGGACGCTGGAGGAACTGCTGGCCGACCCCGCGCTGGAGCGCCACGAGCAGGCCTGGGTCGAGGCCACCCTCACCGATCCCGTCCGCCCGCGCGAGCCGATGGCCCGGCTCGCCGCCCGCTTCCCCCACGTCCTCACCCTCGTCTTCGACCCCGAGCGCGCCGAGCGGGATCCCCTGGCCTCCTACGGGCGCAGGCTGCGCGACCGCACCGACCAGGAGATCGCCGAGGACTTCGTCGCCCACGTCCGCGGCGGAGCGGGACCCGACGGGGGCGAGCGGGCCCTGCTGAGCGCGGCCCTGGACGCCGTACGCGCCGACGCGGCCCGCACGGAGGCGCCCCGATGAGACTGCACCGGCTCGCCGTCACCGCCTTCGGGCCCTTCGGCGACACCCAGGAGATCGACTTCGACGAGTTGTCCGCCGCCGGACTGTTCCTGCTGCACGGACCCACCGGCGCGGGCAAGACCTCCGTGCTGGACGCCGTCTGCTACGCCCTGTACGGCGGGGTGCCCGGCGTCCGCCAGACCTCCGGCCCCGCCAGGCTGCGCAGCGACCACGCCGCCCCCGGTACCCGCACCGAGGTGGTCCTGGACCTGACCGTCGGCGGGCGGCGGCTGGAGGTCACCCGGCAGCCCGAGCAGCGGCGCCCCAAGAAGCGCGGTACGGGCATGACCACCGACAAGGCCCAGTCCTGGCTGCGCGAGTACGACGCCGAGGCCGGCACCTGGAAGGCGCTCAGCCGCTCCCACCAGGAGATCGGCGAGGAACTGGCCCAGCTGCTGGGCATGAGCCGCGAGCAGTTCTGCCAGGTGGTGCTGCTGCCGCAGGGCGACTTCGCGCGCTTTCTGCGGGCCGGCGCGGAGGAGCGCGCGAAACTGCTGGGCCGCCTGTTCGACACCCACCGCTTCGCCGCAGTCGAACAGCACCTGGCCGAGCTGCGCGCCGCCGCGCAGCGCCGGGTGCGCGACGGCGACGAGCGGCTGCTCACCCTGGCCCACCGCATGTGGCAGGCGGCCGGAGACGCCACCGAGCCGGGCGCCGAGCCGGGCGCCGGACCGGACGGCGACCCCTTCGCCGGTCTCTCCCCCGGCGACCTCGCCCTGGCCGACGCCGTACTCGGATGGGCCGCGCCCGCCCGCTCCCTGGCCCGCGAACGGCTGGACGCCGCGGCCTCGGCCCTGCGCCTGGCCGAAGAGGCTCACACCGACGCCCGGCGGCGGCTGGACGAGGCGCGCGAGCTGGAACGGCGGCGCAGGCGGTACGCGCAGGCCCGGCGGCGCGCCGGGGAGCTGGCCGCGCGGGAGGAGGAGCACCGCGCCGACCGCGCCCGGCTGGAGCGGGCCCGCGCCGCCGACACCGTCGCCCCCGCCCTCGCCCTGCGGGAGGAGGCCGAGAGGGAGGACCGCGAAGCCGCGTACGCCGAGGAGCGGGCTCGCGCCGGACTGCCCGGCGAGGCGGCCCGGGCTCCCGCCGAGCGGCTGGCGGACCTGGAGCGCGCCACCCGCCGGGAGCTGGGCGCGCTGGAGGCCGCCCGGCGCGCCGAGGAACGCGTCACCCGGCTCGACGGTGAACTCGCCCGGCTGGAACGGGAGTCCGGTTCGGACGAGGAAGCACTGCGCGAGGCGGAGGAGTGGCTGGAAGGGTGGGAGGCCACCCGCGCCGCCCACCAGCGGAACGTGGACGCCGCCGCGGAGGCCGCGCCCCTGGCCGAGCAACTCGCCCGGCGGCTGGACGGCCTGCGGCGCTCCCTGGACGCCGCCCGCCGCCGCGACACCCTCACCGCCGAGCGGGAAGCGGCCGGCGCCGAGCTGTCGGCCGCCCTCGAGCGGGCACTGACCGCCAAGGAGCACTGGCTGGAGGTCAAGGAGCGGCGCCTGCGGGGTATCGCGGCCGAGCTCGCCGACGGACTGGAGAAGGGCGAGCCGTGCACGGTGTGCGGCTCCCGTGAACACCCCGACCCGGCCCGCCCCGGGAGCGGGCACGCGGACCGCAGCGCCGAGGAGAGCGCTCTGGCCGACTACCAGCGGGCGGAGGACCTGCGGCGGCGGGCCGAGCAGCGGCTGGAGTCCGTACGCGACCGGCTGGCCGCGGCGGACGAGGAGGCGGGCGGGACATCCGCGGCCGAACTCGCCGAGCAGGTCGTGGAGCTGGAGAAGGAACACGCCGCCGCCCGGCAGGCGGCCTCCGGCGCGCGGGACGCCCGCGCGGCCCTGGAGCGCGCCGTCCGCGAGCACGACGCACGCCTGGCCGTCCGGCGGGAGGCCGAACGGCGCACGGCCTCCCGCGTCTCCCGGAGCGAGGCGCTGCTGGGGGAGCGGGACGAGCTGGCCGAGCAGGTGGCCCGGGCCCGGGGCGAGGCTCCCTCCGTCGCCCACCGGGCGGCCGAACTGGAGCGCCTGGTCCGGCGGCTGGCCGGTGCCGCCGAGGCCGCTGCCGCCGCGGAGGCCGCCGCGCTGCGGCTGAAGGAGGCCGACGCCCGGCTGGCGGACGCCGTCTGGCGCGCCGGGTTCGACACCCCGCGGGCCGCAGCCGGCGCCCGGCTCACCGGCGACGAGCAGCGCCTTCTGCAGCGCCGCATCGACGACCGGCAGGCCGAGGAGGCGGCCGTCGCGGCCGAACTGGCCGCCCCCGAGCTGGCGGACCTCACACCCGAGGACCTCGAAACGGCCGACTGCGAAACAGCCGGCACCTCCGGGGCCGAGGCCGCGTCGGCGGCGGCCGTGGCACGGCTGAACGCCGCCTCCGCCGCCCACGCCGAGGCCCGCACCCGCTGCGAGCAGCTCGACCGGCTCTCCGCCCGCGCCCTGGCCGACACCCGGGAACTCGCCCCGCTGCGCCAGGAGTACGACCGCGTCGCCCGGCTGGCGGCCCTCACCGCCGGCACGTCGGCGCAGAACGAGCACCGGATGCGGCTGGAGTCCTATGTGCTGGCCGCCCGTCTGGAGCAGGTCGCCGCCGCGGCCAGCGCCCGCCTGGCGTACATGTCCGCGGGCCGCTACACCCTCGTCCACTCCGACGCACGCGCCTTTGGCCGCGGCCGCTCCGGGCTCGGCCTGCACGTGATCGACGCCTGGACGGGCAACGAGCGCGACACCGCCACCCTCTCCGGCGGCGAGTCCTTCTTCGCCTCCCTCGCCCTCGCCCTCGGCCTGGCCGACGTGGTCTGCGAGGAGGCGGGCGGGCTGCGACTGGACACCCTCTTCATCGACGAGGGGTTCGGCAGTCTGGACGACCAGACCCTCGACGAGGTGCTGGACGTCCTGGACTCCCTGCGCGAACGCGACCGCAGCGTCGGCATCGTCAGCCACGTCGCCGATCTGCGCCGGCGCATCCCGGCGCAGCTGGAGGTGGTCAAGACCCGCTCCGGCTCCGCCGTCCGCCACCGGGTGCCGAAAACCGGGTGACGGCCGGCGCGGCACGCCGCGAGGATGACGGACCATGCCCTCCGAAGCGAACCCCGACATGGCCTCAGACACCCCCCGCCGCGACCTGCTGCCCCTGCTCGGCCGCACCGCCCTGGTCACCGGCGCCTCCCGCCGGGCCGGAATCGGCTACGCGATCGCCCGCCGGCTGGTCGCGTACGGCGCGAGCGTCCACCTCCACCACCACACACCCCACGACGCCGGGCAGCCCTGGGGAGCGGACCCGGACGGCCCCGCAGCGCTCGCCGCGGATCTGCGGACGCTCGCGGCCGACGGCGCGACCGTCACCCACGGCCCCGGCGACCTGACCGCCCCCGGCGCCCCGGCGGAAGTCGTCGGCGCCGCCGCCGAGGCCCTCGGCGGACGGCTGGACATCCTGGTCGCCAACCACGCCCTCAACGGCCGCGACGGCACCCTCGAGGAGATCGACGTCGACATGCTGGACGCCCACTGGGCGGTGAACACCCGTTCCACGGTGCTGCTGGTCCAGGCGTACGCGCGTCTGCGCGGCGAGGGGCGGCGCGACGGCCGGGTGGTGATGACGACCTCCGGCCAGGACCAGGGCGCCGGCATGCCGGGCGAGATGGCCTACGCACTGGCCAAGGGGGCGCTGGCCTCCGTCACCCGGAGTCTGGCGACCGCCCTGGCCCGCCGGGGCGTCACCGTCAACACGGTCGACCCCGGCCCGGTGGACACCGGCTACGCCACCGGCGAGACCCATGCGTCCATCGCATCCCTCTTCCCCGGCGGACACTGGGGGCGGCCGGACGACCCGGCCCGGCTGGTCGCCTGGCTCGCCACCGACGAGGCGGCCTGGATCACCGGCCAGGTCATCACCTCCGACGGCGGCTTCGGCCGCTGACGCCGCCGACGCCGGCGGGCACGGAGCCCGCCGGCGTCGGCGGCCCGCGACGGACGTCAGGAGACGGGCTTGAGGTGGACCGGCAGGGACCGGTGGCCGTTGGCGATGAACGACGCCTGGGGCACGGGCCCGTCCACCCCGGCGGCCGGCCGGATGTCGGGGAAGCGCCCGAAGAGGGCCGGGAGCGCGATGGCTGCCTCCATACGGGCCAGGGGCGCGCCCAGGCAGAAGTGGACGCCGTAGCCGAACGCCAGGTGCTCCCGCTCGGCGCGGGTCAGATCGAAGGCGTCGGCGTCCTCGCCGTGGAGGGCGGGATCGCGGCCCGCGGCGCCGAAGGCGAGGATGATGGGCTCACCCCTGCGGATCAGCACGCCGTCGAGGTCGATGTCCTCCACCGCGTAGCGCAGGGGCATGTGCATGATCGGGCCCTCGAGACGCAGCGTCTCCTCGACCACGTCGTCCCAGCTCGCTCTCCCCTCCCGCACCAGAGCGAGCTGGTCGGGCCGGGTGATCAGGGCGTGGACGGCCTTGGCGATCAGGTTGACGGCCGTCTCGCTGCCCGCGCCGATCATCAGCACGAGGGTGCTGATCAGCTGGTCCTCGTCGAAGGCGAAGTCGCCGTCGCGGGCGGCGATCAGCTCGGTGGTCATGTCGTCACCCGGCCGGACGCGCTTGACGTCCGCGAGCGCGCGCATGCAGGCCCACATCTCGGCGTAGGCCGCCCGCGCCTCCTGGGGGGAGGCGCCGGTGTTCAGGACGGCGTCCATGACCCGGCGGGTCCAGGCGCGCATGTCGGCGGGGACGCCGAACAGCTCGCAGATCACCTCGTTGGGGATGATGTAGGCGAACTTCGCGCGCAGGTCGACCGCCTCGCCCGGATCGGTGGCCTCCAGGGAGGTGATCAGCCCGTCGACGATCTCCTGGACGCGGGGGCGCAGCGCCTCGGTGCGGCGGGGGGTGAAGGAGGGGGCGATCATGTTGCGCAGCCGGCGGTGCTCGGCGCCGTAGCTGGTGAAGGCGCTGACCACCCGCACCCACACGTTCAGCGACCAGTCCTGGGGTATTCGCTCCAGCTCGGGCCAGTGCCGCCTCGGGTCACGGGAGACGCGCCGGTCGCCGGCCAGCCGCCTGATGTACTGGTGTCCGGTCACCGACCACGCGACCACCCCGCCGGGAAGCTCCACCCGCGTCGCCGGCCCCCTGGCGCGGAGGCGGGCCGCCTCGCCGTGGAGGTCCCGGCCTGTGGGGTCGAGGACGGGGATGTCGGGGGATTCCATGACTGGCCTCCGGTTGTCGTGTCGGACGGTGCGGAAGTGCGCGCGGGCACGGAGCCGTACGCGGGGCCGGGTACGGAGCCGGATACGGGGTCGGACGGGGGCAGCGGCGGGAAGGTCACCGGCAGCGCCGACAGGCTGCGGTGGAACGGGCCCGGCCGCCAGGTCAGTTCGGACGCCGGGACGGCCAGCGCCACGTCGGGCAGCACATCCAGCAGCGTCTCGATGGCCACGTCGGTGATGATCTGGGAGACGCCCTGGGCGGGGCACACATGCGGCCCCGCGCCGAACGCCAGATGCGCGTGGTTGGCCGCCCGGCGGTCGCCGCCGCCGTCGCGCGGCTGCTGGGTGTTGGCCGCCGCGTGGCTGATGAGTACCGGGACACCAGGCGGGATCAGCAGCCCGGCGCCGGAGTCGTCGCGCAGCTCGTACTCGTTCGTGGCGTAGTGGAAGCAGAAGTTGGCCATCGGCGACCGCTCCCACAGCACCTCGTTGAGGGCGTCGGAGACGGTGAGGCTGCCGCCGGACAGATCGCCGGCGAACCGGTCGTCGGTCAGCAGCAGCATGACGGAGCTGGAGATCCAGGCCGACTGCGGCACGGTGCCCGCGCCGACGAGGACCACCAGCTGGTGGATCATCTCCTCGTCCGACAGCCCCAGCGGGTGGTGCAGCAGCCAGGAGGTCACGTCGGCGCCGGGGGAGCGGCGCTTGGCGGCGACGAGCTCGCCCAGACAGCGGGCCAGATCCTCGCTGCCCTGCTGGGCCGTGGCGGGCTCGGCGTCGATCATCTGGGCGCAGGCCCGGGACATCCGGCCCGCCAGCGCGTCGTCGCAGCCGAAGAGCTGGGTGAACACCAGCGCCGGAAGCCGCTCGGCGTACTGGGAGACCAGATCCGCCGAGCCGGCGGGACCGAACTCGCCGATCAGCGCGGTCGCGCCGCGCCGCACGAAGGCGCGCACGCGGTAGGAGTCGACGCGGGCCAGGGTGTCGTCGACGGTCCTGCGCAGCCGCAGGTGCCGGTCGCCGTCGGCGAACAGCAGGCTGGGCCGGAAACCCATCATGGGGACGACCTGGTTGTCCATCGGGATCAGCCCCTGGTTCAGGGCCGTCCAGCGGCGGGCGTCCTTGCTGAACCGCGAGCTGCGCAGCACCTCCAGGGCCGCGCCGTAGTCGGTGACCACGATCGCGGGGACGCCGGGGGCGAGCTCCACCCAGCTCGCCGGGCCCTGTGCGCGCAGCTCGGCGTAGGTGGTGTCCGGGTCGGCGGCGAAGGCGGGGCCGTACAGCCGGGGCAGCCCGGCGGCGGAGGCGCCCGGGGGCCGGTGGGCGGGGCAGCCCGGCGGCGGAGCCGTGCCAGGGCCGGGAGGCGGGATCGTCACGAAACGTGCTCCTGGTAGTGGGTGCGGACGTGCTTGACCAGGGCGATCAGCGCCCGTGCGGCGGAGGCGCGGTCCCGCGCGTCGCAGTCGACCAAGGGGGTCTCGGGCCGCAGGTCGAGGGCCTCGCGGAGCTCCTCCTCGGGGAAGTGCGGTGAGTCGGGGAAGGAGTTGAGGGCGACCGCGTACGGCAGACCGTGCCCCTCCACCGTCTCCATCGCGTCGAAGGAGGCGTCCAGGCGCCGGGTGTCGGCCAGCACCAGGGCCCCGTAGGCGCCGAGGGCCAGCTGCCGCCACACCGGGGCCACCCGCATGAAGCGCTGCTGGCCGGGCGCGCCGAACAGGTACAGCACCAGCTCGGGGGAGAGGGTGAGGCGGCCGAAGTCCATGGCGACGGTGGTGGTCCTCTTGTCCTCCACGCCCCTGAGGTCGTCCACCAGCGCGCCGGCCTGTGTCATGACCTCCTCGGTCCGCAGCGGCTCGATCTCGCTGACCGCGCCGATCAGTGTGGTCTTGCCGACGCCGAACGGTCCGACGACCAGGAGCTTGGCGGCGGTCTGGACGGTGTCGCGGACGTAGATGTCACCGTCAGGCAATGTTGTTGAGGCCATCCAGGACCTTCTCCAGGACGTCGAGGTCGGTGGGCCGGGCCACCGGCGGGGGCTTGCGGGCGACCATGTGGCCGCTGTCGATCAGGTCCGCCAGCAGGATGGTGGTGACGGACACCGGCAGCCGTACGTGGCCGGCGACCTCGGCCACCGACAGGTAGCCGCCCCGGCACAGCCGGACCATCCTCTGCTGTTCGGGCTCCAGTTCGGCCACCGGCCGGTCGCCGGTGGCGGTGACCAGGGTGACCAGTTCCAGGGCGTGGGTGTTGCGGCTGGGCCGGTTGCGGCCGCCGGTGATGACGTACTGCCGGACCAGGTCCGTGCGTACGCGGCGGGGGGTCATGTCGGGCCGCCCGCGTCGTGGCGGGGTTCGCTGGTCATCTGCCCGCCGAGCTGGGCCACCAGCTGGTGCATCCGGAAGCCGACGGCCTCCACGTCCGCCGCGCCGGAGGTGCCCACCGCCAGGAAACTCCCGTCGCCGGCCCGGATGGTGATGACGTATCCGTCGCGGAACTGCGTCAGGCTCTGCTCCCAGGAGTCCGGTGCGGAGCGGCACAGCCGGGCGCTGGCGCTGGAGGTGGCCTGGACACCGGCCAGGGCGGCGGCGGTCTGCTCGGCGGTGTCCCGGTCCAGGCCCGGGGTGCAGGCCCGGACCAGGCCGTCCCCCGAGACCAGCAGGGCGTCGTGGACCTCGGGCTGGTCCATGATCTGCCCCAGCATCCAGGCCAGTTTCTCGTTGTCGAAGATCATGCCTCGGTGTTCCCTTCAGACCCGTCCGGCTCGGACCCTCCGGACGTCGACGTGTTGCGCTGCGCGGTCCGCGCGGCACGGGCGAAACCGCCCAGGGCGGCCGCGGAGTCCCGCGGCGAGCGGCCGGGCGCCGGCTGCCCGGCGGACCGGGGGGCGGGGACGGAGGGCGCCGGTGCGCCGGAGGCGCGCCGGCGCCGCTTGGGCAGTCCGCCCGCGGTGGTGTTCCCCGCCGGGGCCGCCGGGCCCACCGCCGCCCCGGTGGCCGCCGCGCCGACCGCTTCGGCGGTCACCGCGGCGGCGGCCTGCGGCAGGGAGCCGGACGGGCCGGACGAGTCGAGCGAGGCCGCCGGCTGGGTGGGGGCCGGGTCGGTGAGCAGTGAGCTGGGCAGGAAGGCCACGGCCCGCACCCCGCTGTAGGGGGACTTGGTCACCGACACCTCGAACCCGTACCGGCTGCTCAGCATGCCGATCACGGCGAAACCGAACTTCGGGGGATCGCCGAGCCGGGTGACGCTGACGGGCCCCTGCCCCGACAGCAGGCTCTGGGCCCGCTCCCTCTCGCCGGGCTGGAGGCCCACGCCCTTGTCGTCCACGATGACGGACAGCCCGTTGTGCGCGCGTTCGAACTGCACCAGCACCTGGGTGTCCGGGTGCGAGTAGCGGGTGGCGTTCTCCAGCAGCTCGGCGAGCGCGAGCACCAGGCCCTCCACGGCCCGCCCCACGACGGCCCGGTCCCCCTCGTCGTGGAAGATCCTCACGCGCCGGAAGTCCAGGATGCGGCTGACCGCGCCCCGCACCACGTCGCTGAGCGGGGTGGCGTCGTGCTGCCGGCCCAGGTACGAGCCGCACACCACGGTGATCGCCTGGGCGCGGCGCAGGATCTGGGCGGTGGCGTGGTCGACCACCTGCAGATCGCCCAGCACCTCGGGCGAGTCGTGCTTGCGGAGCATGTCGGTGACGGCCATCTGCTGCTTGTTGGCCAGCGCCTGGAGGGTGCGGGCCACGGACAGCAGTGTCGCCTGGGTCATCTGCGCGGTACGGCCCTCGGCGTCGGTGAGGGCGCGCACGACCTGCTCCTGGAGGTCGTCGAGGTGGCGGGCGAACGGCGTTCCGGCCAGTTCCGCGGAGACCGGCGGGAGGTCCGGCACCGGCTGCCGGTCGCTGACGGCCTGGACGGTCACCGGCAGGCTCACCCCGGCCAGCCGGGCCAGCTCGGCGTCCCGCGCCCGGCTGCCGGAACGGGCTTCGGACAGCTGCGTCCGCAGCCCGCGGATCAGACGAGCCTGGCGTACCGCCACCGGCGTGAGGGCCACGGCCAGGCCCGAGCCGAACAGACTCGCCACGGTCGTTATATCGGTCATCAACTTTCCTCGCGGACGCGTCGTTGCGGGAAGAAACGGTCAAACCGTCGGGTGGTGCCGACCGGGGTAACCGCGGGTCGCGTGCGACGACAGCGTAGGGCCCGAGGGCGGGCGAGGGAGGGGAAATGGCCAGCTTGTGGCTCTGTGGGCGATCATCTGATATGGCGTCGGAACGGAGCGCCGCGGCGGTGTTCGGGAGAGGGCCGCAGTGGTTTCCGCAAATCCGGCATGTACACCAGCAACGTGTCGAAACCGTGATAGTGGGGTGGCCGGAGGGTGACGGCAGGGCGAGGGAGGGGGAAGGAAGGGGCGGCCGGGCAGTGCCGGCGGCCGGCCCCCGTGGGGCGCGCGGTGTGGACCCACGCGCCCCACGGGGCGCCGTACGGCGCCCGGAGCGCGGTTCGGAGCGCGACCCGCGCATGGTTCAAAGCGCGGAGAGCTCCGTCACCAGGTCGTCCAGGCCCAGCGAGCCCAGGGACAGCGCGTCCATGTGCCACTTCCGGGCGTCGAAGGCGTCGCCGTGCGCCGCGCGGGCGGCCGCACGTCCCTTCAGCCAGGCGCGTTCGCCCAGCTTGTAGCCGATCGCCTGGCCCGGCATGCCCAGGTAGCGCACCAGCTCGCTCTCGACGTGGTCGGCGGGCAGGCCGCTGTGCATGCCGAAGAACTCCTGGGCCAGGTGGGGTGTCCAGCGCTCGCCGGGGTGGAAGGGGGAGTGGTCCGGGATCTCCAGCCCCAGGTGCATGCCGATGTCCACGACGACCCGCACGGAGCGCATCATCTGCGCGTCCAGATAGCCCAGCCGCAGCTCGGCGTCGTGCAGGAAGCCGAGCTCGTCCATCAGCCGCTCCGCGTACAGCGCCCAGCCCTCGGCGTTGGCGCTGACCATCCCCACCGACGTCTGGTAGCGCGAGAGCCGGTCGGCGACGTACGTCCACTGGGCGAGCTGGAGGTGGTGGCCGGGAACGCCCTCGTGGTACCAGGTGGTGACCAGCTCGTAGAGGGGGAAGCGGGTCCTGCCCATCGCCGGCAGCCAGGTGCGGCCGGGCCGGGAGAAGTCCAGCGACGGCTCGGTGTAGTACGGCGCGGCGGCGCTGCCCGGCGGAGCGATCATGGACTCCACGCGCCGGACCGGCCCGGCCAGGTCGAAGTGCGTGCCGTCCAGCTTCTCGATCGCCTCGTCCATCAGCTCCTGGAGCCACACCCGGGTCTCCTCCACGCCCTCGATCGCCCGGCCGTGCGTGTCGAGGTGGCGCAGCGCCTCCCACGGGGTCGCGGCGCCCGGCAGGACCCTGGCGGCCTCCGAGCGCATCTCGGCGTGGATGCGGTGGTACTCCTCCCAGCCGTAGGAGTACGCCTCCGCCAGGTCCAGCTCGGTGCCGTTCCAGTAGCGCGCCCACCGCCGGTACCGCTCGCGGCCCACGGTGTCCGGGGCTCCGTGGACGGCCGGGGCGTAGGTGTCGCGCAGCCAGTCGCGCAGACCGGCCACCGCGCCGGCGGCCGCGGCGGCGCCTCCGTCCAGCTCGGCGCGCAGGGAGTCGGGACCGTCGGCGGCGAAGGAGGCGAACCAGTCGGCACCGCCGCCCTCGCCCAGCCACTGGCCGAGCTGTCCGATCACGGTGTCCACCTGGCGCGGACCGGCCGGAAGCCCGCCGGCCAGACCCTTGGCCAGCGAGGCGCGGTAGCCCTCCAGGGCGGCCGGTACGGCCGCCATCCGGCGGGCGACGGCCGCCCAGTCCTCGTCGGTGGCGGTCGGCATGAGCGTGAAGACACTGCGGACCGAGTGCACCGGGGAGTGGAGGTTGCTGACGGCGCGCAGCCCCTCGCCCGCCTCGTGCACGGCGAGCCCCGCGGTCAGCCGCTCGCGCAGCAGGCGCGCGCAGCGCCGCTCGGCGTCGTCGTCCCCGCCGGGCCGCCGCTCGGCCTCGGCGAGCCGTTCCAGGGTGGCGCGGTCCAGGGCGGCCTGGGCCTCCTGGCCGTCGGGGGAGAAGTCGGGCAGCTCCTCCGGCCCGCCGGGGAGACCGAGGTAGGTGCCCAGGACCGGATCGAGTGCGACCAGGTCGTCGACATAGGCGTCGGCGATCCGGCGGGGCAGGGGCGCGGCCCCGTGCGAGGTTTCGGACGCTGTGCCGGACGGGGTGTTCGTGGTATCGGACATGGGCCTCATCCTGGTACGGCGGCACCCGCCGCGTCACGCCGGAAGGCCGCCGGAGCGCCGCGGGTCAGCCCGGCCGGTCGGGCAGCAGCGGGCCGCACGTCCACTGCTGGAAGATCAGCCGCGTCTCGACCCGGGCGACCTCCCGGCGTGAGGTGAACTCGTCCAGCACCAGCCGCTGCAGATCGGCGGTCCCGGCGACCGCGACATGGACGAGGTAGTCGTCGGGACCGGTCAGGTGGAACAGCGCCCGTGACTCCGGCAGCGCTCGCACACGCTCCACGAACGGACCGATCAACTCCCTTCTGTGGGGCCGGACCTGTACCGAGAGAAAGGCCTCCAGGGGCCTTCCGAGTTTGGCCGGATCCAGCCGTAGCGCATGGCCGAGGATCACCCCGCCGCGACGCAGCCGCGCCACCCGGTCCAGACAGGTGGAGGGGGCCACGCCGACGGCGGCGGCGAGATCGCGGTAGGTGGTCCGGGCGTCGTTCTGCAGAAGGCGCAGAATCTCCAGATCGACCGGGTCGAGAACGACTGAATCGGACATTCGCCGAACATAGCACGGCTTGATTCCGCTACACGCCGGTAGTTGTTCAGCATCGCGGCATGACCCACCAGGACAGCATGGACACGACACCGCCGGCCGCCACCCGAACGCTGGCCACCGAGGCCGTGCACGCCGGACGCGAGGACCTCGCCGCCCTCGGCCTGCACGCCGCCCCCCTGGACCTGTCCACCACCTACCCCTCCCACGACAGCCGGGCCGAGGCCGCCCGGCTGGACGAGTTCGCCGCCACCGGCGCCCAGCTGCAGGGCCCGCCGGTCTACGCCCGGCTCGACAACCCCACCGTGGCCCGCTTCGAGACGGCCCTGGCCCGGCTGGAGGGTGCCGAGGCGGGCGTGGCCTTCGCCAGCGGCATGGCGGCTCTGACCGCCGTGCTCCTGGTGCGCGCCGCCCAGGGGCTGCGGCACGTCGTCGCGGTCCGGCCGCTGTACGGCTGCAGCGACCACCTGCTCGGCAGCGGACTGCTGGGCACCGAGGTGACCTGGACCGACCCGGCGGGCATCGCCGACGCCATACGCCCCGACACCGGCCTGGTGATGGTGGAGACACCGGCCAACCCCACGCTGGCCGAAATCGATCTGAAGGCCGTGGCGCACTCCTGCGGGTCCGTGCCGCTGCTGGTCGACAACACCTTCGCCACCCCCGTGCTGCAGCGGCCGGTCGAGCACGGTGCCCGCATCGTGCTGCACAGCGCCACCAAGTACCTGGGCGGCCACGGCGACGTCCTCGGCGGCGTCGTCGCCTGCGACGAGGAGACGGCCCGCGAGCTGCGGAAGGTGCGCTTCGCCACCGGCGGCGTGCTCCACCCGCTCGCCGGCTACCTGCTGCTGCGCGGCCTGTCCACGCTGCCGGTGCGGGTACGTGCGCAGTCGGCCACGGCCGCGGAACTGGCCCGGCGCCTGGCGGACGACCCGCGGATCGCCCGGGTGCACTACCCGAGGCTGGGCGGCGCCATGGTCTCCTTCGAGGTCAGGGGGGAGCCGCACGAGGTGATCGCGGGAGTGCGGCTGATCACCCCGGCGGTCAGCCTCGGCAGCGTGGACACCCTCATCCAGCACCCCGGGTCCATCAGCCACCGCATCGTCGGCGAGGACGACCGCCGCACCGGCGGGATCGGCGAGAAGCTGCTGCGGATGTCGGTCGGCCTGGAGGACGTCGAGGACCTGTGGAAGGACCTCGACGCGGCGCTCGGCTCCGCCCGGGAAGCCGGGGGCGGGGCCGGGCGCCGCGCCGGGAACGACGGGGCGGACGCCGCGGGCGTCAGCGCGGTCCCGTCCGGGCGGCTGCCGGAACCGGGACGAGCCGGGCGGTGATCACCAGGGTGCCCTCCTCGACCTGGTAGTCCAGCGGCAGCCCCAGCCCGCGCATGGCCGCCACCATGCCGGTGTTGTGCGACTGCGTCACGGCGTAGACGCTCTCGCACCGCGCCTCGGCGGCCATCGCCACCAGACGGCGCAGCAGTTCGGCGCCGATGCCGCGGCGCTGCCAGACGTCCTCGACGAGGAGGGCCACCTCCGTCTCGTCGCCGTCCCACATCAGATGGCCGAGCGCCACCAGCTTCCCCGACGCCGTCTCGGCCGCCAGGGTGCGGCCGAAACGCGGGCTGAGCAGGTGGTCCAGATAGCGGTCGGCGTCCCCCACCGGACCGTGGTAGCGCGCGGCCAGGGTGCGCGCCGAGCAGCGCCGGTGCATCGCACGCGCGGCCTCCAGGTCGCAGGTGTCCGCCCGCCGCACGGTGATCTCGTTCCCCTCCGGGAGCGTGAGCGTCTCGCGGCGGCGCGGCATCCGGCCCGCCTGCCCCGCCCCGGGGCCGGACCCGGCGGCCCCGGCCGGACGGGAGTCCGACTGGGCGTCCAGCCGGGCGTCCAGCTCGACCAGGGCGCGGGCCCGGGCGAACTCGGTCGGGGTGAAGGGAAGATGGGGGCGTTCCACGACGATCGTCCCGCCGCGTGGATCACGCATCCGGATCACCGTCTCCTCCAGCACGCCGTCCTCGGGGACGTCGTCGCCGTGCGACTCCCCGCCCGGCTGTCCGCCCGCCGTCCGGCAGGGCACCGAGCGGATCGTGCAGCGGCCGAGCAACTGGCGTAGTGCGAGAGGGAGTTCGGCGCTGTCCAGCGCGGTGCGGGTGGCCAGGCCCAGCACCCGGGTGGGGGCGTCCACCAGATCGTGGGCGTCGGCCCGCTCCAGCCAGGTGTCCCGTCCGCCGGCCGCGGCCACCGCCCGGCCCAGCTCGGCGGCCTCCAGAGCGCGGGGCGCCCGCAGCAGGAACTCGTCCACCGCCACCTCGCCCAGCGGGTGGGTCTGGAGACCGAGGACGTCCACCCGCAACTCCGCCAGGACGGTGCACAGCGCGGCGAGCGACCCGGGCTCCTCCCGCACGGTGGTGCGCAGCCGCCACAGCACCGGCGGCTCCTGCGCGGGGCCCGCGGCGGCCGGGCGGCCGCCGGGATCGGGCGGCGGATGGTGGCGGCGCCGCGCCCACCAGGTGTGGATCCCGGCCGTGGCCAGCAGGGCGGCGGCCGACAGCACCAGCAGCACCGGCCCGTCGGGCCCGTGCGCCACCGTCTTGGCGATGCTGTCGGCCACGGTCACGGCCGTGAACAGCGCCGCCAGCTCGACCAGATCGTGCCGCCAGTGGTGCGGGCCGCGGGCCTTGCGGCGGGCGGCGCGGCGAGCGGTGCGGCGGTCTGCGCGGTGTGCGGAGGATTCGGTCATGCGACCACTCTCACCGACCGGTGTTGCGTGATCACGAACGGTTTGTGACCGATGGGTTAAGGGCCTTCTGGGAACCATGCCCTTTTTGCCGGGCGTCCCTCGCCGGGTGTCGCGTCACGCGCGGCGGCCGCGGGAAGCGCGGGAGAGCCGTCGCAGCACCGCCCCGCACCGCCGGGCGTACAGCCGCTGGAACAGCGGGACGAGCGGCCCGGCGGCCCGCGCCCACCACACCTCGGGGCGGCTGAAGGCCCGCACCTCCAGCCAGACGGCACCGTCCTCGTCCAGTTCCACGACGAACGCCTCCTCGCCGCGCTCCGGATGCCCCGGCAGCGTCCCGTAGCCGAAGCCCGCCCGCCGCTCGCCGTCCGCCGCCCACACCACCCGGCACGGCGCGTGGATCCGAAGCGGTCCGGCGCCCAGGCCCACCACCACGCGTACCCCGGGCTCGGCGCGCGGGGAGGCGGTGGCCATCTCCACGCCCATGGCGCGGTGCATCCGCCAGGTCAGCACGGCCCGTCCGGCGACCCGGAAGACCTCCCGGCCCGCACCGAGGCGGGTGCGCACCCGCAGCAGTCCGAAGCCCGGCGGGTAGCCGGACGGGTCCCCCTCGAGGGTGGCGCCCGCCCCGGTGTACGTCAGGCCGGCCGCGGGATCTTCCGTGCGGTCGTCGTTCGCGTCCATGGGCGCAGCGTATTGCGCGGTGCCGCGCCGCGCCGTGCCCATGGACGCCCGGCCGCCTACTGCCCGACGCGGCCGGGGCGCAGCACCTTGGTGAACAGCACCGCGCCGCCCTCCTCGCGCAGCCGTACCGTCAGCTCGCCGCTGTCGCCGTCGATGTCCACCTGGCCGTAGAACTGGTAACCCTCGCTCGGGGAGACGTTGCCGCGCTCCGGCGCCTTGACGAAGACCCGCTCGGGGCCGAACGTGCCGTCCAGCGCGCTCGCCGGGAAGGCCCCGGCGTTCAGCGGTCCGGTGACGAACTCCCAGAACGGCGCGAAGTCCCTGAACGCGGCCCGCGCCGGGTCGTAGTGCTGGGCCGAGGTGTGGTGCACGTCCGCGGTCAGCCACACCGTGCCGGTGATCCGCCGGTCGCGGACGAACCGCAGCAGCTCGGCGATCTGCAGCTCGCGCCCCCGCGGTGCGCCCGGGTCGCCCTGCGCCACCGCCTCGACGTGTTCGCCGTCGGAGACGACCAGCCCCAGCGGCATGTCCGAGGCGATCACCTTCCACACCGCACGCGAGCGCGCCAGCTCCCGCTTGAGCCAGGCCAGTTGCTCCGCGCCCAGCACGCCCTGCGGGTCGGAGGTCTCGAGGCCGGGGGAGTTGGCGTTCCGGTAGGTGCGCATGTCCAGCACGAAGACGTCCAGCAGCGGGCCGTGGCGCACCACCCGGTAGATCCGCCCGTCGCGGTCGCGCCGCCGGGAGGAGAGGGGGAAGTACTCGCCGAACGCCTGCCGGGCCCGGGCGGCCAGCACGTCCACGCGCCGCTCGGTGTAGCGGGCGTCGGCGAGGATCTCGCCGGGGTACCAGTTGTTGACCACCTCGTGGTCGTCCCACTGCACGATGGAGGGCACCTGCGCGTTGAAGCGCCGCAGCGACTCGGCCAGGAGGTTGTAGCGGAAGTTGCCCCGGTACTCGTCGAGGGTCTCGGCGACCTTCGCCTTCTCCTCGGTGACCACGTTGCGCCAGGTGCCGCCGCCGGGCAGCGCCACGGTCTCGGTCAGCGGGCCGTCGGCGTAGACGGTGTCGCCGCTGAAGAGGAAGAAGTCCGGGTCCAGGCGGGCCATCTCGTCGAAGACCGGATAGCCGCCGCGGTCGGGGTTGATGCCCCAGCCCTGTCCGGCCAGGTCGCCCGACCACACGAAGCGCACCCCGTCCCGGCGCCGTGCCGGGGCGGTGCGGAAGGTGCCGTGGACCGGCTCACCGGTGCGCCGGGGGTCGTCGGGGTCGGCCAGCACCACCCGGTAGTGGATCTGCCGACCGGGCGGCAGTCCGTGCAGCGCTGTCGTCCCGGTGAAGTCCGTGTCCGGTCCGAGGAGGGGGCCGTGCCAGCGGCGCGGGTTGCGGAAGGACTCCGTGGCGGAGGTCTCCACCAGCATCCGGACCGGGCGGTCCGAGCGCACCCACACCAGGCCGGACGTGGCCGTCACGTCCCCGGTCTGCACCCCCCAGCCGGCCCGCGGCCGTCCCGACAGCGCCAGCGCGGGCGCGGCGGCCGGCACCAGCGCGGCGGTGGGCAGGGACAGCGCCGCCGAGGCGGCCAGCGTGCCGCGCAGAACCGAGCGCCGGGCGGGCGCGGCGCGCTCCGGTGAGTCCTGGTGTGCCATGCGCGAACAACCTCCTGAGCATCGGGTGGAGCGGGTCGTACGGCCGGTCATGGTGGTCGCGCGAGGCGAACGGAGGGGAACCGCGCCGCCGCGTGCGGACCTGTTCCGGGTGAACGCGGCGGTACCCGCCGCACCAGGGTCTCCCGTACCGGGACAGAGGCCGGGCAAGGCACCGGGACAGGCGGGCGGAGAGCACGTGAAAATGACAAGTTCACTTGCCGGTCGAACATTACGCCGCTTCCTCGGTCAGAATCGTTCAAATGTGCCCGAAACGAGTGACACGATGCGTAATCTCGTCGTCACTTCCGCACCACTGGTGGTGCGTCCGCGCGTCGAGCAGGAAGGGGGGTCGCACATGCCCGGAATCGACGAATGCCTGCTCGAAGCCATGACGCTGCCCGGTGCCCGCGGCGCCGCCGTGGTCGACTGGACCAGTGGGCTCGCGCTCGGCGCGGTGGGCGAGCCGTCGTGCGGCGACCATGAGACGACCGCCGCCCGGACGGCCGAACTCGCCCGCACGGCCGCCGAGCACATCGCGTTCACCGCGCCCGGTGACTCCGAACGCGGAAGCGGCGGCGGGGAGTCCGGGCAGGAGCCGGGGCACGGCGGGGGAGAGCCGGTCGAGGACCTCATCGTCACCACCCGCGACGGCTACCACCTGCTGCGCTTCGTCGGGCAGGTCTTCGACGGCGGCCTCTTCATCCACCTGTGGCTCGACCGGGACGGCGGCAACCTAGCCCTCGCCCGCATCCGCCTGCGCCACCTGTCCGAACGGCTGGTGCTCGGATGAGGGCCGCCCTCTCCCCGATGCTCGGCCATCTCGCGGCCCGGCGGGCCACCGGGGCGCTGCTGCGGGGCAACGGGACGCTCTATCTGCGCGACGGCGAGGTCGTCCCACGCGGAGAGCCCCGTCTCCCCGGGGCTGGAGGTGCTGCTCACCCTCGGCGGCAGACTCCCCGCCGAGGGCTGGCGGGAGGCCGTGGAGCGGGCCGGAGCCCGCCGGCAGGTGGCGCGCTTCCTGGTCGACAACGGCCGGCTGACCCGGGGCGAACTGGAGGTCTACCACCTGGGCGCGCTGTACGACGCGGCCTTCTTCGCCCTCGCCCCCGGCAGCGGACCGGCCCGGTTCCGCAGCGGCCTGTCCCACTGGCTGGGGCCCGTGCGGCCGGTTCCGGCAGGGGATCTGCAGCGCGAGGTCCTGCGCCGCAGAAGACTGCTGGAGGATCTGTGGCCGCACCCCGAGGTGGACACCGCCCCGGTGGTCCGGAACCGGCGGACCACCCCTCCCGCCCCGACCCGCAGGCAGCGGGCCCTGCTGGAACTGGCGGACGGGACGCGCACTCCCGCCGACATCGCGCGACGGCTCGGCCGCCCGGCCTTCCACGTGCTGATCGACGTACGGCGGCTGGCCGCAGCCGGGCACATCCAGACCCCCGTGCCCGGGCGGGAGTCCTCCTCCGAGGCCCCGGCGTCCCCGGAGCCCGGGGGCGCCCCGCCCCTGCCCCCGTCGCCCGCGTCCGCCGCCCGGTTCCCGGAGGTGTCCGCCGACCCGGACACCGCCCTGCTGCTCCGGATCCGCGATGCCCTGGAGGCACGCCTGTGATGCACCGAACCGTCCCCGCCGGCCGCGGAGCCCTGCCGTGAGGCGCGCGCTGAAGCAGCTCGCCGGAGCGCGGCAGCCCACCGCGGCCGATCCGGAGGTGCTGCGGGAGCTGCGCATGCTGCGGTCCCGCGTCCCCCACCTGACCGGTGCCCTCGCGGTCGGCGCCGGAGGCGCCCTGCTCGCGGAGGACGCCCCCGGTGCGAGGAGCGGCGCCCTGGCGGCGCTCACCGCCACCGTCCTCGCCGACGCGCTGCGGCTGGCGGAGACCGCCGACCGGGGCCGCTTCCGCGAGCTGCTGGTGCGGGGGGAGAGCGGCTACGTCGGGGCCTACGCGGCGGGCCCCGCCACCTTCCTGGCCGTCCTGGCGGAGCCGCGCGCCAACGTGGGCCGCGTCCACCTGGAGGCCCGCCGGACCGGAGCCCGCATCGCCCGCCTGACCGCGGGCGCGGACGAACGACCGCAGGACGGCTGAGCCGGGCCGGGTCCACCGGTACCGCCCGGCCTGCCCGGGCCCACACCGCGGGCGGGCACGCCCTCGGTGAACCGATATGTCAGAAGAAGACCGGAACGTGCACAGCGGTGCACGCCGAAAGGAAGTGCGACAGCCATGGCCAACGTCGAAACCTCCCTCAAGGAAGCGATGACCGCCATCGAGGGCTCCCTCGGGGCAGCCCTCGTCGACTACACCAGCGGCATGGCGCTCGGCACCGTCGGAGGAGGCAAGGACCTCGACCTGAACGTCGCCGCGGCCGGCAACACCGACGTGGTCCGCGCCAAGGTGCGCACCATGGAGATGCTGGGTCTGAAGGACGAGATCGAGGACATCCTGATCACCCTCGGCGGGCAGTACCACCTGATCCGGCTGCTGAGGGGACGCGGCAGCAACGGCCTCTTCCTCTACCTGGCCCTGGACAAGGCGCGGGCGAACCTCGCCATGGCCCGGCACCAGCTGCGCAGGATCGAGGCGGAGCTGGAGATCTGACGCGGCGGCAGGCCCCCGGCCCCTCTCACGGGTGCCGGGCCGCCTCGGCCAGCAGCCGTACGCCGTGCGCGATCCGGTTCGGCGTCAGATGGGCGTAGCCCAGCACCAGCCGTACGCGCCCGCCGTCCTCGCCGTCGCTCCCCGGCGGTGAGGACGGCGGGCGCGGCGGCAGGTAGTCGGACAGCGGCCGCACCGCCACCCCCGCCCGGGCCGCCCGGGCCAGGAGACGCTCCTGCGGGCCGCACCGGGGCGGCAGTGCGGCGATGACGTGGAGCCCCGCGGCGATCCCCGTCACCTCCGTGCCCCCGATGTGCTCCGCCAGCGCCCGCAGCAGCACGTCGCGCCGCTGCCGGTAGGCGCGTCCGCAGCGGCGCAACTGCCGGTCGTACTCGCCGCGGGCGATGAAGTCGGCCAGCAGCGCCTGGTCCAGGACCGGATGGCCCAGGTCCATGGTCCGCTTGCGTTCCACGATCTCCCCGGCCAGATCGTCCGGCGCCACCAGCCAGCCCAGCCGGAGCCCCGGCGCGAGCGACTTGCTGACCGACCCGGTGTAGGCGACCCGCCGGGGGTCGAGCCCCTGGAGCGCGCCGACGGGCGCCCGGTCGTAGCGGAAGTCCCCGTCGTAGTCGTCCTCGACCAGCAGGCCGTCCGCATCGCGGGCCCAGGCCAGCAGCGCCGAGCGGCGCGCCGCGGAGTAGGCGATGCCGGACGGGAACTGGTGGGAAGGAGTGAGCACCGCGGCCCGCGCCCCGGAAGCGGCCAGATCCCCGGGGAGCAGGCCCTCGGCGTCCAGGCCGACCGGCACGGTGCGCAGCCCGGCCGCCGCGAACAGCGCCGCGTGTTCGGAGCTCCCCGGGGTCTCCACCGCCACCGTCCGCCTCCCGCGCCCGTCCAGGGTGAGGGCCAGCAGCGTCATCGCCTGCGCCACACCCGAGCAGATCACCACCCGTCCGGGATCGGCGGCCACCCCGCGCCGCCGCGTCAGCAGGGCGGCCACCGCCGAGCGCAGTCCGGGCAGCCCGCGCGGATCGGGGTAGCCCAGGGAGTGGTGCGGCAGACCGGCCAGCGCCCTGCGGTGGGCGGCCGCCCAGGCGGCACGCGGGAACAGCGCCGGGTCGGGGGAGCCGGGCCGGAAGTCCACGGCCGGCGCGGCCGTACGCTCCCCGGCGGGCGGGGTGCCCGCCGGTGCGTCGCGCGCGGTGTCGCCCACCCAGGTGCCCGAGCCCCGGCTGCTGGTGAGATAGCCCTCGGCGGTCAGCTGCTCGTACGCCTCCGTGACCAGGCCCCGGGAGACCCCCAGATCGGCGGCGAGTTCGCGGCTGGAGGGCAGCCGGGCGCCGGGTGCCAGCCGGCCCGAGCGCACCGCCTCGCGCAGGCCGGTCTGCAGGACGCGGCCGCGCTGCCGGGGCGGGGCCTCGCGGACGGGCAGCAACAGTCCCCACGCCGCGCTCCCGCCGGGCCCGGCACCCGGCTCCGAACCCGGCGCTCCCCCGTCTCCGCCGCCGCCTTCGCCCGCGCCGGAAGTGGTCCCCGTAACCTCCATGGAAGTGGACCTTAAACCGGTCCGCGCTCCTTCCTAGCGTCGGCTCCATGACATCCTCCTTCGGCCCCTCCCGGGCCGGACACCGCCGCGGCGCCCTGCTCGCCGCCGTCGCCTGCTGCCTGGTCGGCGCCTCCTTCACCGCCAACAGCGTGCTCGGCGACTACCCCCACGCCGGCGGCCAGGCCCTGCGCTACGGACTGGCGTGCCTGCTCCTGCTGCCGCTGCTCGGACGCGGGGCGCTCGCGCCCCTGCGGCTGCTGACCGCCCGTCAGTGGGCGCGCCTCGCCCTGCTCGCCGCCGTGGGCATGGTCGGCTTCAACCTCGCCGTACTGGCCGCCGAGCGGACCGCCGAACCGGCGGTGCCCGGCGTACTGGTCGGCTGCGCACCGGTCGTCGTGGCCGTGGTCGTCCCCGCCCTGGAGGGCCGCCGGCCCGCGCGCGCGGTGGTGTACGGGGCGCTGCTGGTGGCGGCCGGGGCCATGGCCGTGCAGGGCTGGGGACGCACCGACGCCGCCGGACTGCTGTGGTCGGCCGCCGCGCTGGCGGGCGAGGTGGGGTTCGCGGTGATCGCCGTCCCCCTGGTGCGCCCGCTGGGCGCCCGCCTGCTGTCCACGGCCGCCTGCGCCCTGGCGGCGGTGGAGGCCGCGCTGCTCGGCGTGGTACTCGACGGCCGGGCCTGGCTGCGGATGCCGGACCCGGCCGAGGCGGCGGCGCTGCTGTGGCAGGCGGTCGTCGTCACGGTGGTCGGTTTCGTCTGCTGGTACGCGGCCGTCGGCCGTATCGGCGCGGAGCGGGCCACGCTCTTCTCCGGGCTCATCCCCGTCTGCGCGGCACTGACGGCCCCACTGGTGGCCACCGGCTCCTACGGCTGGGCGCAGGCGGGCGGCAGCCTGCTGGTCGGGGCGGGCGTGGCGCTGGGCGCGGGCGCCCGGATCCGCCGCCCGGCCGCGTCCGGGGCGCTGGGGCCGCACGAACCCTCCCGGACACCGGAGGGAGGCGTGCCCGTGCCGTAGCGGGCCACCGCCCGGCGGTCCCGGGGGTGATCCCCCGGCACCTGACCGCCCCTCACCGGTGCGGGCTCCGCGGAGCCCGCACCGGCGCGCCTACAGCCCGCCGCTCACCCGCAGCACCGCCCCGGTGGTGTAGGACGCCTCCGGGGACATCAGCCAGGCGACCGCGCCGGCCACCTCCTCCGGCTCCCCGGGGCGCCCCATCGGGATCACCCCGGCCTTGCGCCAGGGCCGCTGCGGATCGCCCATCGTGGCGTGCATGTCGGTGAGGATCGCCCCGGGCTGCACGGAGTTCACCCGCACCCCGTCGGGCCCCAGTTCCTTGGAGAGTCCGACCGTCATGGCGTCCAGCGCCGCCTTGGCCGCGGCGTAGTGGACGTACTCGCCGGGACTGCCGAGCGTGGCCGCGCACGAGGAGACGGTGACGATCGAGCCACCGAAGCCGCCGTGCCGCGTGGACATCGCCAGGGCCGCGCGCCGGGCGCACAGCAGCGTGCCCATGACGTTGACGTCCACCACCCGGCGCATCACCTCGGTGGAGGTCTCGGTGAACCGGCCAAGCGGGCCGGTGATCCCGGCGTTGAGGACCGCGCCCGTGACCGCGCCCAGTTCCCGGGCCGCCTCCTCGAAGAGCGCGTCGACCTCGCTCTCCACGCTGGTGTCCAGCCGCACGGTGACCGCCTCGGCGCCCTCGGCGCGCACCGCCCGCGCCGTCTCCTCGGCCGCCTCGCGGGAGTGCTGGTAGCCGACCGCGACGCGGTGTCCGGCCCGTGCCAGCCGCCGGGCGACCGCCGCCCCGATGCCCCGGCTGCCGCCGGTGACGACCGTTACCCGCTGCTCCATGCCCGCCCTCGCCCTCGTGTCGCCCTCATGACGGTTCCGTCGCCGCCCTCTTGCCGCTCGCACGGCCGCTTCCCGGCGGTCCGCCCTGTCGCTCCGGCACGCTAGCGGGCCGGATTGGTCTTGACCAAGTGGGCCGTCGCTCCCTAAGGTCGGCATACGCAACAACCTTTAAAAAAGAAGCGCGCATAAATCCCGGCGGGACACGGCGACTGCGGAGGCAAGGGTGGGGACCACGCGACTGGAGACGGTGCCGGAACCGAAGTACCGGCACCTCAAGACCGTGCTGTCGGAGGCGCTCGACTCGGAGTTCGCGGTGGGGGAGATCCTGCCGAACGAACGGGAGCTCGCCGCGCGCTTCGGAGTCGCCCGTGCCACGCTCCGTCAGGCCCTGGAGCAGCTGGAGCTGGAAGGGCGCCTCCAGCGCCGCCGCGGAGTGGGAACCACCGTCGCCCCGCCGCGCGTCGGCGTCGACGTGAACCCCGTCCGGCACAGCTGGCCCGGCGCCCCGGGCGATGCCTGGCAGACCGAGGACTGCGAGGAGTCCGCACCGCCCGCCGCGGTGGCCAGGACGCTCGGAGCGGACACCGACGGGCCGGTGTACGCCGTCCACCGCGTCCGCACGGCCCACGGTCAGGCGGTCGCCACCGAGACGCTGTACGTACCGGCCGCATCGGTGCCGGGGATGTCCGGCATCGAGACCGAGGCGGGGGCCGCCCGCGGCCGTGCCGTCCTGCGCGAGCTGAACCGCCTCGAACTGGGCGGCCAGGAGAGGGCCGTGGAGCTCGGCTCCGCCCGGGCCGAGGACGCCAGGCGGCTCGACCGGCTGCCGGGCGCACCCGTCCTCGTCGTCACCACCCGCTACCTCGCCGCGGGCGGCACCGCGGCGGTCGCGCTCTCCACCTACCGGGCCGACACCTGCCGCCTCACCTTCGGCGACTCCGCCGGGGCCTCGCTGCTGGCGAGCTGAACCGCGCGCCGCGCGCCCGCCGGCGACGGGACGTCAGCGGGCGACGGCGCCCTCCACGGCGAACAACTCCTCCTCGACGTGATCGAGTGCCAGCCGCAGCGCGCCGGTCGCGATGGCCTCCCCGCCCAGCAGGGACAGCGCGACCCGCGGCGGCCGCAGGCAGTAGCGCTCCAATTCGCGGCGGAGCGGGTCCAGCACCCCGTCCAGCCCGGTGGCCCAGCCGCCGACGACCACCAGCTCCGGATCCAGGGCCAGCACCAGCGCGGCCACATCGTGCACCAGCCGCCGTATGAACCGCTCGACGGCCTGCCGCGCCCGCTCGTCCCCCTCGCGCGCCAGGGCGAAGACCCGCGCCACCGCCGCCTCGTCCAGCGGGTGCAGGGGCTCGCCGGTGGTGGACAGCAGATGCTCGGGGGTGGCCTCCCGCCCCAGCAGGTGCAGTGCGCCGATCTCCCCGGCCGCGCCGCCGAAGCCGCGGTGCAGCCGCCCGCCGATCAGCGAGCCGGCGCCCGGGCTCAGCCCGGCCAGGACGAACACCGCGTCGTCCACGCCGACGGCCGCGCCCTTCCAGTGCTCGGCCAGCGCGGCGGCGTTGGCGTCGTTCTCCACCAGCACCGGGCAGCGGAACGACCGCCGTAGCCGCTCGCCCAGCGGCAGGCCGGTCCAGCCCGGCAGCGCCGTGCACAGCCGCACCATGCCGTCGGCCTCCACGATCCCCGGGCTCCCCACCCCCACCGCGCGCAGGGTGCTGCGCGGCACCTCGCAGGTGCGCAGCAGCTCGGCGACCACCGCGCGCGCCCGCTCCAGCCGCTCGTCGGCCGTAGCCTGCTCGGAGACCGCGCGCCCGACCGTGCCCAGCCGCCGCCCGCACAGGTCGGAGAGGACGGCGGCCACCCGGTGCGGGCCGATCTCGACACCGAGCAGATGGCCGGCCTCGGCCCGGAAGCGGTAGCGGCGCGCCGGCCGCCCCTGCCGCCGGACGTCACCGGTCCCGACGGCGGCCTCGGCCGCCAGCCCGGCCTCCACCAGTTGCTCCACCACGCCCTCGACCGTCGGCCGGGACAGCTCCGCGGCCTGGGCCAGATCGGACAGCGTCGGTGGGCCGTCGGCGGCGCGCAGCGCGCGCAGGACGACGGCGGAGTTGATCCTGCGCAGCAGGGAGGGGTCCCTGCCGGTGAGCCGTCCCAACGTCCGCCTCCTGGGAAGTGCGCATGTGTGGCCGGATCGTATCCGGTGAGCGCGGGAGGAGCGAGAGCCGGGTGAGACGCCCCCCGGGAGGGCGGGCCGGACGTCAGGGCGGGCCGTCGAACGCGGCGGTCCGCAGCCGGCCGTACTCCTCGGCCATCGTCTCCAGCGTCCAGTGGGCGTTGAGCCCGCTGGGGTTGGGCAGCACCCACACCCGGGCGCCGCCGATCGCCGCCTGCTGAGGGCCTGTCCGGGCCTTCCGGTCCCCGAAGGCGGCCCGGTAGGCGGTCACCCCGACCATCGCGAGCCACTCCGGGCGCAGCCGCGCCACCTTCCCGGCCAGCACCCGCCCGCCCGTGCGGTACTCCTCGGGCGTCAGCTCGTCGGCACGGGCGGTGGGGCGGGGCGAGATGTTGGTGATGCCCAGGCCGTAGGAGAGCAGCTCGTGCTGCTCCGAGGGCTTCAGCCGCCGGGGAGTGAAGCCGGAGGCGTGCAGCACCGGCCAGAAGCGGTTGCCCGGGTGGGCGAAGTGGTGGCCCAGCCGGGCGGTCGTCAGCCCGGGGTTGATCCCGCAGAACAGCACGCGCAGCCCCTCGGCGACGATGTCGGGGACGGTGCGGGCGCGCAACGCCTCCATCTCCTCCCCGGTCATCCCCGTGTCGGCCGCCTCCTCGCCGGAGGCACCCCTGCCGGGGGTCCGGTCGGATGTGGTCCTCCTGGTCATGGCCCTCCCTGGCGGTCCTTCCGGGGCTCTCCTTCCCGGAAGGACCTCAGGCAGTCGGGGGGACGGTCAGAGGATCGCGCCCGGGGTGTAGGAGGCGGCCTCCGGGCGGCGCTTCGCGATCTCCTCGATCCGGGCCACCACCGCGGCGACCTGGTCGCCGGCCGCGCCGGTGAAGGACAGCCGGTCGGCCAGCAGGGCGTCCAGTCCCTCCCTCTCCAGCGGGATGCGCTCGTCCGCGGCCAGCCGGTCCAGCAGCTCGTTGCGCTCGGCCCCCTCGCGCAGCGCCAGCGCCGAGGCCACCGCGTGCTCCTTGATGGCCTCGTGGGCCGTCTCCCGGCCGACCCCGGCCCGCACCGCGCCCATCAGCACCTTGGTGGTGGCCAGGAACGGCAGGTAGCGGTCCAGCTCGCGGGCGACGACCGCGGGGAAGGCGCCGAACTCGTCCAGGACCGTCAGGAAGGTCTCCAGCAGGCCGTCGAGGGCGAAGAAGGCGTCCGGCAGAGCGACACGGCGCACCACCGAGCAGGAGACGTCCCCCTCGTTCCACTGGTCGCCCGCGAGCTCGCCGACCATCGAGGCGTAGCCGCGCAGGATGACGGCGAAGCCGCCCACACGCTCGCAGGAGCGGGTGTTCATCTTGTGCGGCATCGCCGAGGAGCCGACCTGGCCCGGCTTGAAGCCCTCGGTCACCAGCTCGTGCCCGGCCATCAGCCGGATGGTCTTGGCCAGTGAGGAGGGCGCGGCGGCCAGCTGCACCAGCGCGGTCACCACCTCGTAGTCCAGCGAGCGCGGGTAGACCTGGCCGACGGAGGTGAAGGTGTGGCCGAAGCCCAGGTGCGAGGCGATCCGCTCCTCCAGCTCGGCCAGCCTGCCTCCGTCCCCGCCCAGCAGGTCCAGCATGTCCTGGGAGGTGCCCACCGGTCCCTTGACGCCGCGCAGCGGGTAGCGCGCCAGCAGCTCCTCCAGCCGCGCGTGGGCCACCAGCAGTTCGTCGGCGGCGGTCGCGAAGCGCTTGCCCAGGGTCGTGGCCTGTGCGGCGACGTTGTGCGAGCGCCCCGCCATCACCAGTTCGGAGTGCTCGGCCGCCAGCCGGCCCAGCCGCGCCAGCGCGGCCACCGCGCGGTCGCGCACCAGCTCCAGCGACAGCCGGATCTGGAGCTGCTCGACGTTCTCGGTCAGGTCCCGGGAGGTCATGCCCTTGTGCACGTGCTCGTGCCCGGCCAGCGCGTTGAACTCCTCGATCCGCGCCTTCACATCGTGGCGCGTGACCTTCTCCCGCTCGGCGATCGAGGCCAGATCGACCTCCTGGAGCACCCGCTCGTAGTCGGCCAGGGCCTGCTCCGGCACCTCGACGCCCAGGTCCTTCTGGGCACGCAGCACGGCGAGCCACAGCCGCCGCTCCAGTACCACCTTGTGCTCGGGGGACCACAGTCGGGCCAGCTCCGCGGAGGCGTAGCGGCCTGCCAGGACGTTCGGGATGCGCGGCTTGTCAGTCACACCCGGGGATTCTACGGGTTGTCCTCGCAGGCCAGCGGCGCCAGGTCGGGCGCGGGGTACCGGCCCCGGTCCACGGCCGGACCCAGCGGTGCCAGATCGGGCCGCTTGGGCGTCAGCCCGTCGCCCGAGGAGCGCCCGGTAAGCCGCCGGCCGATCCACGGGAGCAGATGGCGGCGGGTGAAGCGCAGGTCGGCGACGCGGCGCGCGTACCAGCCGGGCAGGACGGCGGGCGGCAGGGCCGCGTGCCAGTCGGCCTCGGCCTCGTGGCCCAGCCGCTGCCAGACGGCCTCGGCCACCCGCTCGTGCCCCTCGGCGGTCAGGTGCAGCCGGTCGTCGGCCCACATCCGCGGATCGCCCAGCGCCTCGCAGCCGTACAGGTCCACCACCAGGGCGCCGTGCCGCCCGGCCAGATCGTCGATGAAGCCGAAGAGGTGCTCCATGCGCGCCCGGTAGCGCTCCAGCACCGGTCCGCGCCGCCCGGGGCTGCGCATCAGCACCAGATGGCGGCACGCGGGGGCGAGCCTGGCGACCGACTCCTCCAGCAGGCCGCACACCCGGCCCATGTCGCACTTGGGGCGCAGCACGTCGTTGAGGCCGCCGACCAGCGTCACCAGATCCGCGCCCATGGCGGCGGCCACATCCACCTGCTCCCCGGCGATCTGCTGGATCAGCTTGCCGCGTACCGCCAGGTTGGCGTAGCGGAAGCCGTCGGTGCGCGCGGCGAGACGGGCGGCGAGGAGATCCGCCCAGCCGCGGTAACTGCCGTCCGGCAGCAGGTCCGACATGCCCTCGGTGAAGGAGTCCCCGAGGGCGACGAAGCTGGTGATGGCGGGCGGGGCGGGCGAGTCGGTTGCACTGTCCATGGCGCGG
The DNA here is from genome assembly GCF_054072955.1 of Streptomyces sp. SS8. NCBI lineage: Bacteria > Bacillati > Actinomycetota > Actinomycetes > Kitasatosporales > Streptomycetaceae > Streptomyces > Streptomyces sp. SS8. Next base: position 35,298 of record NZ_JBSVCZ010000029.1, on the reverse strand, counting down.
AACATGGTAACCGACCGCTCGGTACGTGCCTTCTTCCGGGCACGTCTCCCGGGGTGCGCCCGCCCCGCCCCGCCGTCAGCGGCCCACCAGCTCGCGCAGCACGTCCTCCATGGTGACCAGCCCGACCGCGCGCCCGTCCGTGCCGATCACCGCCGCCAGGTGGGTGGCGCTGCCGCGCATCGCGCCCAGCACGTCGTCCAGCGGCGTCGTCGCCCGCACCCGGGCGATCGGCCGCAGCGCCGCGACGGGGAACGGAGCGTCGCGGTGCACCGCGTCGAGCGCGTCCTTGACGTGCAGGTAGCCCAGAGCCCTGCCCCGGTCGTCCACCACGGGGAAGCGGGAGAACCCGCTGCGCGCGGAGAGCTGCTCCAGCCCCTCGGGGGTGACGCCGAACGGGGCGAAGACGACGCGGTCGGTGGGCCGCACGACGTCCTCGACCGGGCGGCGGCCCAGCTCCAGCGCGTCGCGCAGCCGCTCCGTGGCGCGCTCGTCCAGCAGCCCGGCCTCGCTGGAGTCGGCCACCAGACGGGCCAGCTCGTCGTCGGAGTAGGTCGCCGAGACCTCGTCCCTGGGTTCCACCCGCAGCAGCTTCAGCAGGCCGTTGGCCAGGGCGTTGACACCGAAGATCACCGGCCGCAGGGCCTTGGTGAGCGCGACCAGCGGCGGCCCCAGCAGAAGCGCCGTGCGCTCGGGCGCCGCCAGCGCGATGTTCTTCGGCACCATCTCGCCGAGCAGCATGTGCAGGTACGTCGCCACCGCCAGCGCGATCACGAAGGCGATCGGATGGACCAGGCCCTCCGGCACGCCGGCGAGCTGGAACACCGGCTCCAGCAGGTGCGCGATCGCGGGCTCGGCGACCACGCCCAGCACCAGGGTGCACAGGGTGATGCCCAGCTGGGCGGTGGCCATCAGGGCCGACACGTGCTCCAGGCCCCACACCACGCCGCGCGCCCGCTTCTCGCCGCGCTCGGCGAGCGGTTCGACCTGGCTGCGGCGCACCGAGATCATCGCGAACTCCGCGCCCACGAAGAAGGCGTTGGCGATCAGGGTCAGCAGGCCGATCAGCAGTTGGACGGCGGTCATCGGTCCGCCTCCCCGCTCCGGGCACCCACCCGGGCCCCGCGGCGCCCGGGGGCGTCCCTGGAGCCGCCGTGGCCGCCGCCGGCCCGGTCGTGGTCGTCCCGGCCGCCGTCGTGGCCGTCCCCGTCCCTGTCCCCGTCACCGGGTTCGGGCGGAGCGGTCAGCCGCACCCCGGCGGCCCGCCGCCCGGTCGCGTCCACGACCTCCAGCCGCCAGCCGGCGACCTCCAGGACATCGCCCACGACCGGGATGCGGCCCAGTTCGGTGGCGATCAGCCCGGCCAGGGTCTCGTACGGGCCGTCCGGGGCGCGCAGGCCGATCTCCTCCAGCCGGTCGGTGCGGGCCGCGCCGTCCGCGTCGTAGACGGTACGGCCCTCCTCGTCCGCGCCCACCGGGACCAGATCGGGGGTCTGGAGCGGGTCGTGCTCGTCACGGACCTCGCCCACGACCTCCTCGATGATGTCCTCCAGGGTGACGACCCCGGCGGTGCCGCCGTACTCGTCGATCACCACCGCCATGCTGTTGCCTCCCTGCTTCCCCGACAGCCGGTCCAGCAGCCGGTCCACGGTCAGCGACTCCGGTACGGGCACCGGCTCGCGCAGCAGCCCGGTGACCGGGTAGCCGGCGCGGCGGCCGGCGGGGACGGCGATCACGTCCTTGACGTGGGCGACGCCGACCACGGTGTCGAGGTTGCCGCGGTAGACCGGGAAGCGGGACAGGCCCGTCGCCCGGGCGGCGTTGACCACGTCCTGCGCGGAGGTGTTCTCCTCCAGCGCGATGACCTGGACGCGCGGCGTCATCACGCTCTGCGCGGTCAGCTCGGAGAGCCGGATGGTGCGGACGAACAGTTCCGCGGTGTCCGCCTCCAGGGCGCCCTCCTTCGCCGAGTGGCGCGCGAGCGCGACCAGCTCCTGCGGGGAGCGGGCCGAGGCCAGTTCCTCGGTGGGCTCCAGGCCGAGCCGGTGGAGGACCCGGTTGGCGGTGTTGTTCAGATGGGTGATCAGCGGCCGGAAGGCGGCGCTGAAACCGCGCTGCAGGCCGCCGACCCGGCGGGCGACCGGCAGCGGCCGGGAGATCGCCCAGTTCTTCGGCACCAGCTCGCCGACGACCATCAGCACCACCGTGGACAGCACCGTGCCCGCCACCAGCGCCACCGAGGACGCCGCCGAGGCGGGCAGTCCGGCCGCCCGCAGCGGGCCGGACAGCAGCCGCGCGGTCGAGGACTCGGAGAGCATGCCGATGATCAGGCCGGTCACGGTGATGCCGAGCTGCGCGCCGGAGAGCTGGAAGGTGAGGGACCGCACAGCCTTCAGAGCGCTGTCGGCGCCGGCCTCGCCGCGCTCGGCGGACCGCTCCAGATCGCCGCGTTCGACGGTGGTGAGCGAGAACTCCGCCGCGACGAACACGGCACAGGCCAGGGTCAGCAGCAGCGCCAGGAGCAGGAGGAGTACTTCGGTCACCGGGTCACCTCCGTCCCCTGGTCCGCAGGGACGGGGAGAGGCGCTCGGCGGCCGCGTCCGCGGCCGGTTCCACTGCCGGCTCTGCTGCCGGTACTACTGGGAGGCTCGCCCATGGGCGGACGCTCACACACCTTTCTCTGGGATGTTTCCTTCGGAGCGCGCGCCGTGGACACGGCGGCCGCGGCACACGGCTCGGACGCGCGATGGGCAGTCCATCGTATGCGAGCCGCCGCGCGTTCCCCGGGGCCGCCGGTCCGCCGCCGGGCCGGGCCCGTCAGCCCAGCGGCTTCACCCATCGGCTCCACTGCGGCTGCGGCGCGTACCCCGCCGCGCGCCAGGCGTGGTGGGCGGAGGTGTTGTGGTCGAGCACCATGGCGTCGCCCCGGCGCCCGCCCAGTGTGGTGAACCGCGCCTCGGCCGCCGCCAGCAGGGCCGAGGCCACACCGCGGCGGCGGTGCGCCGGATGGACCGCGAGCCGGTACAGATGGCAGCGCCAGCCGTCGAAGCCCGCTATCACCGAGCCGATCACCGGCCCGGCCGCCGGCGCTCCGGCGGCCGGGGGCTCCCCGTGGTCCCCGCCGGGCACGGCCAGCAGCAGGGCCCCCGGGTCCCGGTCGATCAGCCGGGCCACTCCCGCACGGTCGTCGCTGATGCTCGTCCCCTCCGCGGCCCGGGCCCAGAAGGCCAGGACGGCGTCGACGTCCGAGGCCAGGGCGGTCCGGATCCGGAGGCCGGAGCCGTTCACAAGATCGTCCATGGCCGTATCCCAGCACCGGCAGGGCGGCGCACGCGCGGTGTTTCGGCATGTGGTCACCAGGGGCGTCAAACGCCCCGCAACTCCTCGATCACCTCTGCGAAGACCTCCATGTACGGTTCGAGCACGCAGATGTAGCTGAAGCCGTACCGCTCGCGGTGGGCGCGCACCTGGTCGGCGATCTGCCCGACGCTGCCGGTGAGCAGGGCCGGATGCTCCAGGAGTTCGTCCTCCGTCGCGCCCAGGGCGTACGGGACCAGCTCGCGGGCCACCGCGCGCCGGTCGTCGGTGACGACCACCCGCTGGACGAGGTAGTTCAGCTCGGCGGGTTCCTCCCGGCCGGCGGCGAAGCGGTGGTAGGCGGCCGTCCGCTCCTCCAGGTCGCCGGGGCTGATCAGGTGGATGACGCCCTCGGGCGCGCCGGGGGCCTGCCGGGCGCCGGTGAAGGCGGCGATGTCGGCGTGACGGGCGGCCAGCCGCAGCACCCGGTCGCCGTTGCCGCCGACCAGCAGCGGCGGGCGGGGCCGCTGCCGGGGCGCGGGGACGTGCTCGGGGTCGGACAGCAGCCGGTCCAGTTCGGCGACGGTGTGCTCCAGGTGGTCCACCCGCTCGCCCGGCGATCCCCACGGCAGCCCGGCCCGTTCGTGCTCGGAGCGCACGTATCCGGTGCCCAGCCCCAGTTCCAGCCGCCCGCCCGTCAGCCGGTCGCAGGTGGCGACCTCACGGGCCAGCAGTGCGGGGTTCCAGAATCCGGCGTTGAGCACGAAGGTGCCCACGCGGGGCCGCCGGGTCGCCTCGGCCGCGGCTACCAGCGCCGGGAACGGCGCGGGCGCGCCGAGGTGGTCGGGTACGAGCAGCACGTCGTACCCCAGCTCCTCGGCGCGGCGGCACTTGGCGCGCCAGGCGTCGCGGGAGTCGAGGGCGACCAGGTTGACGCCGAAGCGGAACGGTCGTGTCACACGGCTCTCCTCACGGTCCGGGGCGGGGGAGGGGGTCGGGTCCCGGGCGGGGCCGGGGACGCGCGATCAGGGTGCCCGGCCGTGTCCTGGAGGAGTCGCGGGGCCTTCCGGAGACGGCGGGGCGGGCCGGGGGTCAGTACTGCCGCACGGGGTCGAACCGCTTCATCCGCTCCAGGACGGCCCCTGCGGTGGGGCGCGGCATCTCGTCGACGATCCGCCCGTCGGCCAGGAAGAGCACATGGTCGGCGTGGGCCGCGGCGCCCGGGTCGTGGGTCACCATCACCACCGTCTGCCCCAGGTCGTCGACCGCCCGGCGCAGGAAGTCCAGCAGTTCCAGCCCGGAGCGGGAGTCGAGGTTCCCGGTCGGTTCGTCGGCGAAGACCAGCCTCGGGCGGGAGGCCAGCGCGCGGGCGCACGCCACCCGCTGCTGCTGGCCGCCGGAGAGCTGGGCGGGCCGGTGCCCGAGGCGGTCCCGCAGCCGGAGCGTGTCGACCACCGTGTCCAGCCACCGTGGATCCGGCCTGCGGCCCCCGATGTCCATGGGCAGCGTGATGTTCTCCAGGGCCGTCAGAGTGGGCAGCAGATTGAAGGACTGGAACACGAAGCCGATCTCGTCCCGCCGCAGCCGCGTCAGTTCCGCGTCCCCCAGCCCGGTGATCTCGGCGTCGCCGACCCACACCCTCCCCGCGGTGACGGTGTCCAGCCCGGCCAGGCAGTACATCAGCGTCGACTTGCCCGAACCGGACGGGCCCATCACCGCGGTGAACCGGCCCTCGACGATGTCGGCGTCCACCGAGTCCAGTGCCACCACGGCCGTCTCGCCGCTGCCGTAGGTCTTGGTCAGCCCGCGGGCCCGGGCGGCGGACCGCCCCGCCTTCGGAGCCTCGCTCGCCTTCCGCGCGTCAGTGGACACCGCACCTCCCGGCTCGGACGGACGGCTCCCTCGCGGGAGCCGGGACGACTGACAGGTCCGTACCCGGTGCGGGGCCATCCATCCACGAGGCGGCGCGGGGAGCCGTCCGTCCGAGCCGGGAGATCACGGCTGTGAGGCAACCGGCCGCCCCGGCGGTGTCACGGCCGCCGCGCGCTGCCCAGGACATGCGCCGACACCGGTGTCGGCGCGCCCTTCTCCGGGACCCGCAGGCGCCGCAGGGACAGCTCGGTGAAGCCCGCCGCCCCGATCGCCGCCACGGTGTCGCGTGCGGTGTGGCAGCCGCCGAACAGGCGCGGCCACACGGTGCGGTCCAGCGACCGCTGGAGGAGGGCCGTCGCGGTGCCGTCGGCCCGGACGTGCTCGTAGAAGCACAGCCGGCCGCCCGGCCGCAGCACCCGGCGGATCTCGGCCAGGGCGCGGTCGGGATCCCGTACCGAGCACAGCACCAGCGACACCACGGCCGCGTCGAACGCCCCGCTGTCCAGCGGCAGCTCCTCCGCGACGCCGGGGACCACGCGGACGGGGACGGCGGCGCGCACCGCGGCGTCCCGCGCCGCCCGCCGCAGCAGCGGCTCCGGTTCCACCGCCACGACCTCGCGCACGGCGGCCGGGTAGCGGCCGAAGTTCAGGCCGCTGCCCGCCCCGACCTCGACCACCCGGCCGGACAGCCCGGTCAGCAGCTCGGCGCGGTGGGCGCCGATCCCGGCCCGCTCGTCCACCGCCGGGGCGAAGCGGGCGTAGCAGCGCGCGAAGACGGGGTGGTGCACGGCGTCGGTCGCGGACCTGGGGCGGGGGGCCATGGGCGTCCTCCGGGAGGGGCTCTCACCTCGGTGCGGTCTCCCATTCTCCCTCCGCGAGCCGGGTACCACCCTCCCAGGAGCCGCCCAGCCGGGGGGAGATCCAGCCCGCCGCCCGCCTGCGGAACACCGGGGGCTCCAGCGAGCCCGCCCCCTGCGGCAGCAACCCCGCCAGCGGGGCGCCCGCCGCCACCGGGAGGTCCGCCAGATTGCAGCGGGCCGCCAGATCCGGCTCGCGCGGCCAGCTGCCGACCACCACCCCGGCGCACTCCAGGCCCCTGGAGCGCAGCGCCTCGGCCGTCAGCGCCGTCGCGTTCAGGGTGCCCAGCCCGGCGGCGGCGACCACCAGCACCGGGGCGCCCAGCAGCCGGGCTGCGTCGGCGAGGGTCGATCCCCGTTCGTCGAAGCGGACCAGCAGCCCGCCCGCGCCCTCGACCAGCACCAGATCGTGCTCCTCCTCCAGAGCACGCGCCGTCTCCGCCACCGCCTCGGGACGCACCCGGGGCAGACCGGACCGGCGCGCCGCCGTCTCGGGGGCCAGCGGCTCGGGGTAGCGGGCCAGCTCCACGGCGGTCACGTCCGCCCCCGCCAGACGCCGCACCTCGGCCACGTCCCCCGGCTCGCCCTCGGCCACCCCGGTCTGCGCGGGTTTGAGCACGGCCACCGAGCGGCCCGCCGCCACCGCCGCGGCGGCCAGCACCGCCGTGGCCACGGTCTTGCCGACCTCCGTGCCCGTCCCGGTGACGACCAGCACCGACATCTTCGCGCCTCTCCTCGCTCCTTCGGGCACCGGGACATCCCCCGGCCCGCTTCCGCACCGCCTGTCCGTCCCGCCTGCCCGGCCCGTCCGCTCAGCCCGCGCGCGCCGCCGCGCACACCGCGGCCGCGATCCGCGCCACGTCCTCGTCGCCGGTGACGTAGGGAGGCATCGTGTACACCAGATCGCGGAACGGGCGCAGCCACACGCCGGCGCGCACCGCCGCCTCGGTGGCCGCCGCCATGTCCACCTCGTGATCGAGCTGGACAACCCCGATCGCCCCCAGCACACGCACGTCCCGCACCCCCGGCAGCGCGGCGGCCCCGGCGAGCCCGGCGCGCAGCCCGGTCTCGATCCGCTTCACCTCGCCCGCCCAGTCCTGGGCGAGCAGCAGGTCCAGGGAGGCCACCGCGATCGCCGCCGCCAGCGGGTTGCCCATGAACGTGGGTCCGTGGGCCAGCACCGGCACCTCGCCGCGCGAGATGCCCTCCGCCACCCGCGTGGTGCACAAGGTCGCGGCCATCGTCAGATAACCGCCGGTCAGCGCCTTGCCGACGCACATCACATCGGGGGCCACCCCCGCGTGGCCGGCCGCGAACAGGGAGCCGGTACGGCCGAAGCCGGTGGCGATCTCGTCGAACACCAGCAGCACGCCGTGCTCGTCGCACGCCTCGCGCAGCACCCGCAGATAGGCGGGGGAGTGGAAGCGCATCCCGCCCGCGCCCTGGACCACGGGCTCCACGATCACCGCGGCCAGCTCGTCGGCGTGGGAGGCGACCAGCTCCCGCAGGTGCGCCTCGTAGGCCGGGTCGGGGCCGTCGTCGAAGCCGCCCGGCGGAGCGTCCGCGAAGACCTGCTCGGGCAGCGTCCCGGACCACAGGTGGTGCATGCCGCCCTCGGGGTCGCACACCGACATCGGCTGCCAGGTGTCCCCGTGGTAGCCGCCACGCCAGGTCAGCAGCCGCCGCTTGCCCGGCCGCCCCAGCGAACGCCAGTACTGCAGGCACATCTTGGCGGCGACCTCGACCGACACCGAGCCGGAGTCGGCGAGGAAGACGTGCTCCAGCCCCTCCGGGGTGACGTCCACCAGCCGCCTGGCCAGCCGTACGGCGGGCTCGTGGGTGAGCCCGCCGAACATCACATGGCTCATCCGCTCCAGCTGGGCGCGCGCCGCGTCGTTGAGCACCGGGTGGTTGTAGCCGTGGATCGCCGACCACCACGACGACATCCCGTCGACCAGCTCCACACTGCCCCGGGCCGGCCGCGCCAGCCGCAGCCGGACCCCGGAGGCGGAGGAGACGATCAGCGGTTCGGAGCGGCCGGGCATCGGGCCGTAGGGGTGCCAGACGTGGCGGCGGTCGAGCTCGGCCAGCTCCTCGGGCGGGAGGCCGGGGGCGGGTGCGGGGGAGAGGGGGAGCGGGGCGTCGGCGTCAGGCATTGGGCGGCAGCTCCGTGCCCGCGCCCCGCCGCCGTACCGCCACCAGATCGGTGCGGGCCCGGCCGGAGGCCGCCGCGGCGTCCGCCTCCGGGGCCGGCTCGCCCGCGGTGCCTGCGGCGACGGTGGTGCCCACGCCGTCCGCGCCGCCACAGGGTCCGCAGCCCCCGCCGGCCTCCGCGCCGCCGTGTCCGCCGCAGCCTCCGCCCGGCGCGGCGAGCGCCTCCGCCCGGTGCTCGGGCAGCGTCCGCTCCCCGGCTCCCTCCACCTCGAAACCGGCGTCGGCGATCATCTCCAGGTCGGCCCTGCCCGCCTGGCCCTCGCTGGTGAGGTAGTCGCCCAGGAAGATGGAGTTGGCCAGATGCAGGGCCAGCGGCTGCATCGACCGCAGGTGCACCTCGCGCCCGCCCGCCAGGCGGACCTCCACATCGGGGCAGACGAAGCGGACCATCGCCAGGATGCGCAGGCAGCGCTGCGGCGTGAGGTTCCACTCCTTGGCCAGCGGAGTCCCCTCGAAGGGGATGAGGAAGTTCACCGGCACCGAGTCCGGGTCCAGTTCACGCAGCGAGAAGACCACGTCCACCAGGTCCTCGTCCGACTCGCCCATGCCCGCGATCAGCCCCGAGCAGGCCGACAGCCCGGCCGCCTGCGCCTGATGGACCGTCTCCACGCGGTCGGCGTAGGTGTGGGTGGTGGTGATCTCCCCGTAGGTGGCCTCGGAGGTGTTGAGGTTGTGGTTGTAGGCGTCCGCGCCCGCCTCGCGCAGCCGCTCGGCCTGGCCGCCGGAGAGCAGGCCCAGGCAGGCGCACACCTCCACGCCCTCGTTCTGCTCCTTGATGGCGGCGATGGTCTGCGAGACCCGGTCCACGTCCCGGTCGGTGGGGCCGCGCCCGCTGGCCACCAGGCACACCCGCTTGGCGCCCCCGGCCACGCCCGCGCCGGCCGCCGCCGCGGCCTCCTGAGGCTTCAGCCAGGTGTACTTGAGGATCTCGGCCTTCGAGCCCAGCCGCTGAGAGCAGTACGAGCAGTCCTCCGGGCACAGCCCGGACTTCAGGTTGACCAGGTAGTTGAGCTTCACCCGCCGGCCGAACCACTGGCGCCGCACCTTCCCGGCCGCGGCCACCACATCGAGGAGTTCGTCGTCGGAGGTGGCCAGTACGGCCAGCGCCTCGTCGCGCGTGGGCAGCTCGCGCCGCAGCCCCTTGTCCACCAGCGTCTTCAGCAGGTCCATGGCGTTGATCCTCGCCTACGGGCCCGCCCGCGGCCAAGGACGAACCCCCACAACCGGGCGGGCGGAAGGTGTGTGTATCGCCACACCCTGTGCGGGTCCGTCCACCACTACCTTTGGGCGGAACCGACAGAAGGCGAGGGACGGCCCGCCATGCCGCAGGAGCACCGCAGCACCCCGGACCCGTTCGACTGGATCGACGAGCACGCCGAACTGCGCCGCCGCGCGGGCCTGGTGCGCTCCCTGCGTCCCCGGCCCGCCGACTCGGACCTGCTCGACCTCGCGGGCAACGACTACCTGGGCCTGGCACGGCATCCGGAGGTCGTCGCGGCCGCCTCTGCCGCCGCCCGCCGCTGGGGCGCGGGCGCCACCGGCTCCCGCCTGGTCACCGGCACCACCGGGCTGCACGCCGAACTGGAGGCGGAACTCGCCGACTTCTGCGGCTTCGAGGCCGCCCTGGTGTTCTCCTCCGGCTACGCCGCCAACCTCGCCGCGGTCACCTCCCTGACCGGCCGCGGCACGCTGGTGGTCTCCGACGCCGCCAACCACGCCTCCCTGATCGACGGCTGCAGGCTGTCCCGGGCGGAGACCGCCGTCGTCCCGCACGCCGACCCCGGCGCCGTGGACAAGGCGCTCGACGGCTTCGCAGGCCGCGCCGTGGCCGTGACCGACACCGTCTTCTCCGTGGACGGCGACGCCGCGCCGCTGGCCTTTCTGGCCGCCGTCTGCCGCGGCCACGGCGCCGCGCTGCTGGCGGACGACGCGCACGGTCTGGGTGTCCTCGGCGACGGCGGCCGGGGCGCCCTGCACGCGGCGGGCCTGGCGGGGGACCCGGACGTGGTGGCCACCGTGACGTTGTCGAAGTCGCTCGGCAGCCAGGGTGGCGCCGTCCTCGGCCCGGCCCGGGTGATCGACCATCTGGTCAACACCGCCCGCACCTTCGTCTTCGACACCGGCCTGGCCCCGGCGGCCGCCGGGGCCGCGCTCGCCGCGCTGCGGCTGCTGCGGGCCGAGCCCGGCCGCGCCGCCCGCGTCCGCGAGGTCGCCACCGGGCTGTACGAGCGGCTGGCGGGCGCCGGTCTGGACGCCACCCGCCCGGACGCCGCCGTGGTGTCGGTGCGCGCCCCCTCCCCGGAGGCGGCCCTGCGCTGGGCCGCCGACTGCCGCGGTGCCTCCCTGGCCGCCGGCTGCTTCCGGCCCCCGTCGGTGCCCGACGGGATCTCCCGGCTGCGGCTGACCGCCCGCGCCGATCTGACGGAGGCCGAGCTGGACACGGCCGCGGCCACCATCGCGCGCACCGCGCCGCCCGCGGGGACGGGCGCCTGACCACCGGGCGCCCGCGCCCGCCCGGCCGCTCATCCGGGGTCCGGCGGCCGTTCCCTCGGCGGGCCCGCCGCACGGTCCCGCTTCCCGGCGACCCTGCGGCGCAGCCCGAAGGGCAGCAGCGCCCACACCGCCGCGCAGAACGCCAGCACGCACGCCGCCACCGCGATCCCCGCGGCCCTTCCCAGCACCACGTCCACCACGAGCAGCACGGACCCGGTCAGTGCCAGGGCGAGGACGACCAGCCCGGCTCCGGCCAGCCGTGAGGACACGTCGACGATCAGCCGCTTGGCCCCGCGCCGGAACAGCGCCCGGTGCAGTGCCGCGGGCGCGGTGAAGAGGATGGAGGCGGTCACCGCCAGCAGCAGCGTGGTGACGTAGGTGCCGCGCTGCACCGTGTCCAGGCCGGTGAAGCGCTGGGTGAAGGCGAGGGTGAGGAGGAAGGCGAAGAGGATCTGGACGCCCGTCTGGATGACCCTCAGCTCCTGCAGCAGCTCGACGAAGTTGCGGTCGGCGCGTTCCAGGGGTGTCTCGTGGCGGTCGGTCATGTGCTCCGGTGTTGCCGCCCGGGGGCGCGGCACTCGCCGCCGACCCGGTGGGGTTCCGGCCGGTGCGGACCCCGGGGCCCGCACCGGCCGGAACCTCAGTTCCCGGGCTCCGGCGGGAGCCCCACCAGGCCCGCGCGCCGCCGTCCGTCCAGTACGCGCAGCGCCCGCGCCAGGGTGTGCGCGTGGAGTTCGGTCTCACCGCGCTCGTACATCACCGTCAGCGCGTCCCGCAGTGCCGCCGCCCGGCCGGCCAGCGCCTGGGCGGCGCGCAGGGCCCCGTAGGTGTCGCGCCCGCGCGCGGGGTTGATCCTGCCCAGCAGGTCGACCACCTCCAGATAGCGGTCCACCAGCTCGCACTCGGCCCGGGTCAGGGCGGGCAGGGGCGGAGGCTCCGGGGGCATCCGGCCCGTCTGCCCGCTCACCTCGGCGCGCGCACGGCACGGGGCCGCTTGCGGCCGGCCGTCAGCCGGTCCACGAGCCCGTAGGCCACCGCGCCCCCGGCGTCGAGGAAGGTGTCCCGCTCGATGTCCCGCCGGACGCGCTCCAGCGGCTGCCCGGTGTGCTCGGCCAGCATCTCCTCCAGCCGCTTTCGGGTGCGCAGCAGCTCGGCGGCCTGGATCTCCAGATCCCGGGCCTGTCCCCGGACGGGTTCGGCCAGGGAGGGCTGATGGATCATGACGCGCGCCCCGGGCAGGGCCAGGCGCTTGCCGGGGGTGCCGGCCGCGAGCAGCACGGCCGCCGCGGAGGCGGCCTGTCCCAGGCAGACGGTCTCGATGTCGCAGGAGACGAACCGCATCGTGTCGTAGATCGCGGTCATCGCGGTGAAGGAGCCGCCGGGGGAGTTGATGTAGAGCGAGATGTCCCGCTCGGGCGCGGCGTGCTCGAGGTGGACGAGCTGTGCCATGACGTCGTTGGCGGATGTGTCGTCGATCGGGGTGCCGAGGAAGACGATGCGCTCGTGGAGCAGCTTGGAGTACGGGTCCAGCGTCCGTACGCCGCCGCTGGTGCGCTCGGTGAACTCGGGCAGCACATGGCGGGCGGCCGGCCGGCCGGAGCGGGCGGATGACGGGGCGGCGGATCGGTGCATGGCGGTGGGATCCCTCCGTGGGCTCGGTGAGACGCCCTGCGCATGGACAACGCACAAAATGTACAGGACGTACATCCGGTTATGCTGGGAGCATGGCCTACGAAATTCCGGTGACGCAAGCCCGTGCCGAACTCGCCGACCTGATCAACCGCGTGGTGTACGGCGGCGAACGGGTGGTGGTGACACGCCACGGGAAGCCGCTGGTGGCCCTGGTGACCGCCGCTGACCTGGAACGACTGGAAGGGCAGGATGCCTCTGAGCGGGACGCGGTGATCAGCACGGTCTCGGCTGTCGGCGAGGTGCCGTCCGCTCCGGGCGAACGGGGCCGCTTCGGTATCGCGGCGCACCATTCCGCCCCGCCCGCCGGTGACCGGGGCCCGGGCCGCCGGGGCGTGTGAGCGGGCGCGGCGCACGAGGACGAGAGAGGCGTGAGGGGGAAGGGAAGAGCACGGGGAGGGGCGCGCGACGAGCGGGACGCCGGCCGCCTGCAGGTCCACCGCGCCGTGCGGCCGCTCCCGGTGGCGCGGGTCCTACGGTGCGGGACTTACGGCGCGGCGTTCCCCGGAGCCGGGTCCGTGTCGTCGCCGCTCCTGCGGGCCTTCGCCTGCGCGGCCTTGGCGTCGGGCGCGTACAGGTCCACGTACTCCTGGCCGGACAGATTCATGATCGTGTACATGATCTCGTCGGTGACCGCACGCAGCACCGTCCGCTCGCCGTGCTGGTCGGCGAAGCGCGAGAAGTCCAGCGGCTCACCGAACCGGATGGTCACCCGCCCGATCTTCGGCAGCCGTCGGCCCGGCGGCTGGAGCTCGAAGGTGCCCACCATGGCGCACGGGACCACCGGCACACCGGCCCTGAGCGCCATGGACGCGACACCGACCCGCCCCCGGTACAGCCGCCCGTCGTGCGACCGGGTGCCCTCGGGGTAGATGCCGAGCAGTTCCCCCCGGCGCAGCACCCGCAGCCCCTCCTCGACCGCCGCCTGCCCGGCGCCGCGGCCCGAGCGGTCGACCGGGATCTGGCCGATGCTGCGGAAGAACGCGGCCGTCAGCCTGCCCTTCAGCCCCGGCCCCGTGAAGTACTCGGCCTTGGCGAGGAAGGTGATGCGCCGGTGCAGGATCGCGGGCATCAGGAAGTGGTCGGAGAAGGACAGGTGGTTTCCGGCGACGATCGCCGCGCCTTCGCCGGGGACGTTCTCCAGGCCCTCGATCCGGGGCCTGAACAGCAGCCGCAGCAGCGGGCCCAGCAGGACGTACTTGAGCACGTAGTAGAACACGGGGTGGCTCCCTACCGCACTGGACGAACCCGCGAGCTGCTTCCCCCGGCCGGGGAGCGGCCGGGGGGCCGCCGGAGAGCCGACCGGGGAGGATTCAGTGTATGTGCGGGCACCGCGGTGTGCGACCACCTCCGGCGCCCGTGCCCGTCGGCTTCCGCGGCGGCCGGATCCCGCCAACCCGCTCCCGGGGCCGCCCGGTTACGGCCCCGGGAGCGGGCGGGACGTCCTGCCCGGACGCCTCCGCCCGGACCTCAGTCCGTGCCCGACTCGATCGCCGCGTGGTCGAGCGCGTCGGAGTCCACCGGACTCTCCCCGCCCTCGTGGCTGCCCGCCGAGATGGCCTCGGCGCCGCCCGGGGGCAGCTCGCCGATGAGCCCGCCCCACGCCGCGAGCTGGCCGTGGGCTGCGTACTGCTCGAGCTTGCTCCGCGAGTCGGCGATGTCGAGGTTGCGCATGGTCAGCTGACCGATGCGGTCGTCCGGGACGAACGCCGGGTCGTGGCTGCGCTCCATGGACAGCTTCTCGGGGTGGTAGCTCAGGTGCGGACCCTGGGTGTCGAGGACGGAGTAGTCCTGGCCGCGGCGCAGCCGCACCGTGACGCTGCCGGTGACCGGGCGGCCGACCCAGCGCTGGAGGCTCTCGCGGAGCATGAGCGCCTGCGGGTCGAACCAGCGGCCCTCGTAGAGCAGCCGCCCGAGCCGGCGCCCCTCCACGTGGTACATGGCCACGGTGTCCTCGTTGTGGATGGCGTTCAGCAGCCGCTCGTAGGCCACGTGCAGCAGCGCCATGCCGGGCGCCTCGTAGACGCCGCGGCTCTTGGCCTCGATGATGCGGTTCTCGATCTGGTCGGACATCCCCAGGCCGTGCCGGCCGCCGATGAGGTTGGCCTCCCGCACCAGCTCGACCGCGCTCGCGAACGCGCGCCCGTTGACCCGCACGGGGCGCCCGTGCTCGAACTCCACGGTGACGTCCTCGGCCGGGATGTCGACCTCAAGGTCCCAGAAGGGGACTCCCATGATCGGGGTCACGATCTCCATCGAGGTGTCGAGGTACTCCAGGCGCTTGGCCTCGTGCGTGGCGCCCCAGATGTTCGCGTCGGTGGAGTACGCCTTCTCGGCGGAGTCGCGGTAGGGCAGGTCGCGCTGCGACAGCCAGGCGGACATCTCGTGCCGCCCGCCGAGCTCGGCCACGAACGCCCGGTCCAGCCAGGGCTTGTAGATCCGCAGACCGGGGTTGGCCAGCAGACCGTAGCGGTAGAACCGCTCGATGTCGTTGCCCTTGTAGGTGGACCCGTCCCCCCAGATGAAGACGTCGTCCTCGCGCATCGCCCGCACCAGCAGGGTGCCCACCACCGCACGGCCGAGCGGGGTGGTGTTGAAGTAGGTCTGCGCGCCCGAGCGGATGTGGAAGGCGCCGCACGCCAGGGCGGCCAGCCCCTCCTCGACCAGGGCGTCACGGCAGTCGACCAGCCGCGCCCGTTCGGCGCCGTACGCCAGGCCCCGCTCCGGCACGTCGGCCAGATCGGGCTCGTCGTACTGGCCGACGTCGGCCGTATAGGCATAGGGGACGGCGCCGCGCTCGCGCATCCACGCCACCGCGACAGAGGTGTCCAAACCGCCCGAGAACGCGATGCCGATGCGCTCACCGACTGGAAGTTTATTCAGTACCTTCGACATGTATGCATCCTAGACCCGTGTGCTCCGGAGCCCTCCCCCGCGCCCGGGGAGCGGTCCGGGCCCCGGGGCCGCGGGACGGCCCCGGGCCCCGACCGGGGGAGCGGTGTGCGCCGGCCGGGTGAAGGGCCGGGCGAGGGTCCTTGCCCGGCCTGTTCCGCCACGGTGGTCTTGGGCGCGCAATCGCGCCCAGCTCCCTGGAGGCCAGCATGTTCCCGCGCCCCCGCACCACCGCCGCCGCGGCCCTCGCCGCGGCGGCCGTCGCCGCGCTCCTCACCCCGGCGTCCGCCGCCCGCGCCGAGGCACCCGGGGCCGATCCGGCCCGAGGTGAGGTCTTCCTGACCGTCGCCGACGCCGAGGACACCTGGACGCGGGGCGTGATGCTGATCTGCCCGGACGACGGCGGCGGCCCCCACCCCCGCGCGGCCGAGGCGTGCGAGGCCATCGACCGGTCCGGGGGCGAACTGCGACAGCTCTCCGGCAGGCAGGGCGACTGCACCAACGAGCACCGGCCCGTGGTGGCCGAGGCCACGGGCATCTGGCGGGGGAGCCGGATCCACTGGCGGTCGGAGTTCCCCAACGCCTGCGCCATGCTCAGGCAGACCGGAGCGGTGTTCGACTTCTGATCCCGGCTCCGGATCCGCTTCCGAGTCCCCCGCATGCGTGTGAGTCCCGGCCCGGGCAGTCGTCCGGGCCGGGACTCACACGCATGCGGGGCGGGGGCGGGGTGCTTGCCCGGCGCGGCGGCTCACCGCTCCCGCGACGTCACCATGCCCAGGGTCACCAGCCCCAGGACCACCCACGCGAACCACAGCCAGCCGCTGCCGCCCAGCGCCACCGAGTAGGCGGTCACCAGTATCAGGGCGGCCACCGTGGTGACGGTCATGGCCTTCGCCGTCTCCGGCATCGCTCACACCTTCCTCCCGAGTCGGTCGGAGCGGGACCGCCGGTCGCCGTGGCCGTCGTACCGCCGCGGCGACCGGCCCCGCCCTGTCCGGCCCGGCCCGGTGCGCTACTGGCCGCGGGCCTGCAGCGACGCCAGGTAGGCGTTGTAGGCGGTCAGGTCCTGGTCGCCGTTGCGGTCAGCGGCCCGGTCGTCGCGCCGAGCCTGCCGTTGTTCGGAGAAGTACCACTGGAAGACGAGTGCAATCAGCACGATGACCGTGGGAATCTCGCTGAACGCCCAGGCGATGCCGCCCGCGGCGTTCTGGTCGGACAGCGCGGTGACCCCGAGCGAGGCGGGCGGGTTCGCGTACGTCTCGACCATCGGCTCGCCGGCCATCATCAGTGCGATGCCGAAGAAGGCGTGGAAGGGCATGCCCGCGAACAGCTCCAGCATCCGCATCACGTAGCCGGGGCGGTGGGGTCCCGGGTCCACGCCCATGATCGGCCAGAAGAAGACCAGCCCGACCGCCAGGAAGTGCACCATCATCCCGAGGTGCCCGGCCTTCGACTCCATCAGGAAGTCGAACAGCGGCGTGAAGTACAGCGCGTACAGGCTCGCGATGAACATCGGGATGGTGAACCCCGGGTGCGTGACCACCCGCATGTAGCGGCTGTGCAGCACCGCCACCAGGACCTCGCGCGGCCCCCTGCGGCCGCGCCCGGCGGCCGGGAGCGCGCGCAGCGCCAGTGTCACGGGGGCGCCCAGCAGCACCAGGATCGGGGAGAGCATGCTGATCACCATGTGCTGCACCATGTGCACGCTGAACAGCACCATGCCGTAGTCGTTGAGCTTGGTGCACATCACCAGCGCGACCGTCAGCACGCCCAGGGCGAAGGAGACCGTGCGGCCGGTCTGCCAGGTGTCACCGCGCTGCCGCAGCCGCGCGACGCCCCAGCCGTAGAGCGCCAGCGCCAGCAGGCAGCTCACCAGGAAGAACGGCTCGGGGGAGAGCTCCAGGCCGCGTCCGAGGGTGAACGGCGGCAGATCCGCCATCGTGCCGTGTCCGTCGTGGTCCATCCGCAGCTCTCCCGATTCGTGCCGATCCGCTCGGAACAGATTAGGACCGCCCCCGGCCGGAGCTCCGGCCGGGGGCGGTCTCGGGCGGATCCGGTACGCGGCTCGGCGGACGCCCGGACGGGGGCGTCAGGCGGGCTGGGTGGCCGCCGCGATCCGCTCGGCGCGCAGCGCCTCGTACCACCGGTCGTCCACCGGCGGCAGCGCGTTCACGTCCAGGGCCAGCTTGAGCAGCAGATCCGCGATCTGAGGGTTCCTGGCCAGCACCGGACCGTGCATGTAGGTGCCGAAGACGGTGTCGTTCCAGGCGCCCTCGGTGCCGTCCCCGGTCCCGTTGCCCCTGCCCAGCCGCACCCGGGCCAGCGGCCGCGCGGTCGGGCCCAGGTGGGTGATGCCCTGGTGGTTCTCGAACCCGGTCAGCTGCGGCAGGCCCAGCCGCTCGTCCATGTCGGCCAGCACGTCCCCGACGCACCGCTCGCCCTCGCCGCGGGTGCTGGTGACGTCCAGCAGCCCCAGGCCCGGCTCGCGCTGCCCGAGATCGTTGATGAACTCGTGCCCCAGGATCTGGTAGCCGGCGCACACCGAGAAGACGATGGCGCCGTTGTCCACGGCCCGGTTCAGCCCGCCGTCGCGGCGCAGCCGCTCGGCCGCCAGCCGCTGGGGCCGGTCCTCGCCGCCGCCGACCAGGTAGATGTCCCCGGAGGTGGGGATCGGCTGGTCGGAGCGGACGTCGATCCGCTGCACGCCCAGCCTGCGCTGCCGGGCCCGCCGCTCCACCACCAGTACGTTGCCCTGGTCGCCGTAGGTGCTCAGCAGGTCCGGGTAGACCCACACCACGCGCAGGCCGCTGTCACTCATGCTCGCTCGCATCCTCGCCGTGTTTCCGGCGTCTTCGACGTCTTTGCGTCTTCGGAAGCCCTCCGGGCTCCCGGCTCCGGCCGGGAGCCCGGAAGGCCCGGGATCAGTTGCCGACGATGCGGCGCAGATCCTGGAAGGCGGTGTAGTTGGCGATCGCCTCGATCCGGCCGGGCGGGCACTGCCGCACCGCCTCGGCGGCGTTCTCGCAGACCTGGAAGTCGATCCCCGCGACCTCCAGCCGGACCGCCAGGTCCAGCTTGCGGTCGCCGATCACGCAGATGGGGTGGCCGGCCAGCCGGGAGTAGTCCACGTCCCACAGCCAGGAGGTGTCGGTGCCGTCCGCGCCGCGCGCGTTGACCGACAGGATCACGGGCGCCGGGGGACCGTCGATCAGGGAGAAGGTCTCCAGCCAGCCGGCCGGGTTCTTCGCCAGCAGCAGCCGGATCTCGCGTCCCTGGAAGGACACCACGTCGTAGCGGCCGGCCACCGCGGTCACCGAGTACATCCGCTCCAGCGCCGTCTGGGGCGGCACCCCGAAGGCGGCGGCGACGGCCGCGGAGGTGGTGGCGTTGGCCTTGTTGGCACGGCCGGGGAGCTGGAGGCGGATCGGCCAGGCCGACCCGTGCGGGTCCAGCACGTGGTCGCCCGACAGGGCCCAGCTCGGGGTGGGGCGGCGGAAGCCGCACTCGCCGCAGAACCAGTCGTCCCCGGGGCGCTGCATCACGCCGCCGCAGGCCGGGCAGGACCAGGCGTCGTCCTTCCACTCCTGGCCCGCGGCCACCCACACCACGTTGGGGGAGGAGGAGGCGGCCCACACCACCAGCGGATCGTCGGCGTTCGCCACGATCACGGCCTTGGAGCCGGACAGCCCCTCGCGCCAGTGCTCGGCGAGCATCCGGGTCTCGGCGGCGCGGTCGAGCTGGTCGCGGGAGAGGTTCAGCAGGGCGATCGCCTTGGGCGTCACGTCGCGGGCGACCGCGGCGAGGTACTTCTCGTCCACCTCGATGACGCCGTAGCGCGCGTCGCCGCTCCCGGCGAGCGCCGCGGTGATGCCCGCGGGCATGTTGGCGCCCAGCGCGTTGGAGACGACCGGGCCGGCGGCCCGCAGCGCCTCGGCGATCAGCCGGGTCGTCGTGGTCTTGCCGTTGGTCGCCGACACCAGGACGACGTCCAGGTTCTGGGCGAGCTTGGCCAGCAGGTCGGGGTCGAGCCTGAGGGCCACCTTTCCGCCGATCACCGACCCGCTGCCACGGCCCGCGGCCCGTGACACCGCCGCGGCCGCCTTGCCCGCCGTCACGGCCAGTTTGGCCCGCGGCGGCAGCGGCTCCGTGTTGCCTGACATCGTCCTTGTCCCTCCTTGCCCCTGGGTCGGGGATCAGCCTACCGAGGTCCGCTCCCGGCCCCGAACCGCGCCACCCCACAGATGATCAACACGGCGTAGGGTGACACACATGCACCGCGGCACCATTCCCGGAAGTTCCGGCTCTGTCCATCCCCTGCGACCGCCGGCCGATCCGGCCCTGCGCGTGCGGTGCGCCGAGGTGGTCTCCTTCGACGCGGAGCTGTCCCGCCTGGTGGAGGACCTGTTCGCGTCGATGTACGCCGCGCACGGTGTGGGGCTGGCGGCCAACCAGATCGGTGCCCCCGTGCGGGCGTTCGTCTACGACTGCCCCGACGACGAGGACCGCCGCCACCTGGGTCACGTGATCAACCCGCGTCTGGTGGAGACCGGCGGCGTCATCGTACGCGGTCCGGAGAGCTGTCTGTCCCTGCCCGGCGCGGAGGCCGCCGTGGAGCGCCACGACCGGGCCGTGGTGGAGGGGCGGGACAGGACGGGGGCGCCGGTGCGGATCGAGGGCACCGGCTTCTTCGCCCGGTGCCTGCAGCACGAGTGCGACCACCTCGACGGCGGCGTCTACACCGACCGCCTCACGGGGCTGCGCCGCCGCCGGGCACTGCGCGCGGTACGCCGGGCCTCAAGGGCCTGGAACCCTTGACGGAAGCGCCCGGCGGCGTTCACAGACCCGGGCCGCCGGCCAGGTCCTGTGCCGTGGCCAGGCCTCCCCACAGCAGATCGGCCAGGTGCCGGACCAGCCGCTCCCGGGGACAGGGCCGCTCGCCCAGCCACCAGTCGCCCGCCGCGTGCATCATGCCGACGATCCCGTGCCCCCACACCCGGGCCCGCTCCTCGCGGTCGGCGCCGAGGTCGACGCGTTCGGCGATCACCGTGGCCAGCTCCTCGCCGAGCCTGCGCAGCAGCGGGGCCGAGTGCTGGCCGACGTCGAAGCCGCGCTCGCCCCCGGACTCCTCGGCCGGGTGCATCAGGAAGCGGTAGACCTGGGGCCTGGCCTCGATGGCGGCCAGGTAGGTGTCGAGCGCGGCCTCCACGCGCTCGCGCCGGTCGGTGGGCGCGTCCAGGGCGGCCCGCAGCGCGTCCACCAGGGCGTCGGTATGCCGCACCGCCAGAGCGCGGTAGAGCCCGCCCTTGTCGCCGAAGTGCCGGTAGAGGATGGGTTTGGTGATGCCGGCCTCGGCGGCGATGGCGTTCATCGAGGCGCCCGGGCCGTCGCGCAGCACCACGCGCTCGGCGGCCTCCAGGAGCTCCCGGCGGCGGCGCTCGGTGGCGCTGCGCTGGTCCTCCCGCTGTGTGGTCTCCATGTTCCTCGGCCTCCCCGACCCTGCTGTGACACCTCGGTGCCGCCTGAGCGCAACGTAACACCCGCGGGGCGCACGAGAGGGCGCCGACCGTGGAGGTTGACATCGCACTGGCCGGTAACATATTCACGTTACCGCTAGTAACAACCGATGGAGGGGCTTCCATGGCGGAGTTCGCACTCGACCTCAACGACGACCAGAAGGCCGTACGGGAATGGATCCACGGCTTCGCGGCCGATGTCATGCGCCCCGCCGCCGCGGAGTGGGACGAGCGTGAGGAGACGCCCTGGCCCGTCATCCAGGAGGCGGCCAAGATCGGCCTGTACTCGCTCGACTTCTACGCCCAGCAGTACTTCGACCCCACCGGCCTGAGCATCCCGATGGTCATGGAGGAGCTGTTCTGGGGCGACGCGGGCATCGGCCTGTCGATCGTCGGCACCGCGCTGGCGGCCGTCGGCGTACTCGCCAACGGGACCGAGGAGCAGATCGGCACCTGGATTCCCCAGATGTACGGTGACGCCGACGACGTGAAGGTCGCCGCCTTCTGCTCCTCCGAGCCGGACGCCGGATCGGACGTCTCGGCCATGCGCACCCGCGCGGTCTACGACGAGGCCAAGGACGAGTGGGTGCTCAACGGCACCAAGACCTGGGCCACCAACGGCGGCATCGCCAACGTCCACGTCGTCGTCGCCGTCGTCGACCCCGAGCTCGGCTCCAAGGGGCACGCCTCCTTCGTGATCCCGCCGAACACCCCCGGCCTGTCCCAGGGGCAGAAGTTCAAGAAGCACGGCATCCGCGCCTCCCACACCGCCGAGGTCGTCCTCGAGGACGTCCGCGTGCCCGGCCACTGCCTGCTGGGCGGCAAGGACAAGCTCGACGAGCGCCTCGCCCGCGCCCGCGAGCGGGCGAAGAAGGGCGGCGAGCGAAGCGAGACGGGGGGCGGAGGCCGGGGGAGCGTGAAGAACGCCGCGATGGCCACCTTCGAGGCGTCCCGTCCCGCCGTGGGCGCCCAGGCGGTCGGCATCGCCCGCGCCGCCTACGAGGTCGCCCTGGACTACGCCAGGACCCGTGTGCAGTTCGGCCGCCCGATCATCGACAACCAGGGCATCGCCTTCCAGCTCGCCGACATGCGCACCCGCATCGACGCCGCCCGGCTGCTGGTGTGGCGGGCCTCGTGGATGGCGGCGGCGGGCAAGCCCTTCGAGGGCGCCGAGGGCTCGATGTCCAAGCTGTTCGCCGGGGAGACCGCCAAGAGCGTCACGGCCCAGGCGATGCAGATCCTCGGCGGCAACGGCTTCACCCGGGAGTACCCGGTGGAGCGCATGCACCGGGACGCGGCGATCTACACGATCTTCGAGGGCACCAGCGAGATCCAGCGCCTGGTCATCGCCCGCACCGTCTCGGGCGTGCACGTCCGCTGACCCCCGCCCCGCCGGGTGGCCGCCGCACGGTCGGCGGCCGCCCGGCGGGACACGCCCTGCCCGCCGGAAACGTGCGGTCGCCCTCCCCCGCACCCGAGCGACGGCGGAAGAGAACCGGACAGAGGCCGTCCACCCGCCCCGGGGCACGTGCCCCTGCCCACTCGCACCCCGGACAACGGACCGGCCCCGCCCCCACCACCCCGGAGCCGCAGCCGGAACGCGCGGTCGGTCCCCGCCTCGCACCCGGGCGACGGACCGGCCCCGCCCCCCACCACCCCGCACGGCGCCCGCACCCGTACCCCCGCCCGGGCCCGCACACCGCGACCCGCCGCATTCACCCGACACGACCGCACCCATTCGGGCTGATCCCGGCGGCACGCCGAACCGGTGCGCAGGCCGGCCACCGAGCCGCCGCGCCCTCTCCGAAGAGAACAACCAGCCCCTCACGCAAGCCTTTTGACACCCCGAACGGCCCACCCGGGCAAGACAGCGGACGTGGCGAGCCGACAGTGAGCATGTTCACAAAACATCTCCGATCGACCGATCGGGAGCTTTTCTGACGCACTATCCGTAGAAGACCGCAAGTCCCCGCCGCAGGGCGGGGCCGCCCGGACGGACGCCCAATCCTGCCGCCGCCCGGGTGATGTACGGACCATGACGAGACGGCAGGAGCGGGAGACCCGAGCAAGGCGGGCCGCGCACGACGCGGCCCTTGGGGTGAAGCCACGCGGCGCGTGGCCGGGCAACTTCGCCAGCCCGAACCCGACAGGTCATCTTTCGCAGGCGTATGACGAAGGGTTCATTCATGTCTGCGCACGCACGCATAGCGACTTCGGTGTCCCGGGCGGGCATCACCGCCGCCGTCACCGCCGCCACCCTGGCGGGGACGATGCTCATCCCGTCCGCCGCACCCGAGGCCGAGGCGGCCACGCCCGCCGGCAAGGCACTCAAGGTCGCGGCCTCCAAGAAGGGCGCCCCCTACAGCTACGGCGCCGCCGGCCCCAGCCGGTTCGACTGCTCGGGACTCACCCAGTACTCGTACAAGAAGGCGGGCAAGAAGCTGCCGCGCACCGCGGCAGCCCAGTACAACCGCTCGAAGAAGGTCTCCGCCAAGTCGCGCAAGAAGGGGGACCTGGTCTTCTTCCACTCGGGCGGCAGCGTCTACCACGTCGGCATCTACGCCGGCGAGGGACGGATCTGGCACTCTCCCAAGCCGGGCAAGACCGTCCGCAAGGAGAGGATCTGGACCAAGAGCGTGCGCTACGGCCGCGTGAGGTGACACGGCGTCACCCGGACCGAACCGGGCCGGGCCCCACAAGGGACCGGCCCGGTTCGGCTCGTGGCGATTACGCCACGGGCGTGGAGCCGTTCCGCCCGGCCGCGCCGGCGGGCACGCTCGGCCCATGAGACTTCTGGTGCTGGGTGGAACGGAGTTCGTCGGCCGCGCGGTCGTCGAGGAGGCGCTGGCGCGCGGCTGGGAGGTGACCGTCCTCAACCGCGGACGCCACGCCCCGCCGCCCGGCGCCACCGCGCTGCGGGGCGACCGCACGGCCGACGGCGGCCTCGCCGCCCTGGAGGAGCCGGCCGGCGGCTGGGACGTCGTGGTCGACACCTGGTCGGGGGCGCCCGCCGCGGTACGCGACGCCGCGGCCCTGCTGGCGCGGCGTGCGGGGTGCTACGCGTACGTCTCCAGCCGCTCGGTGTACGCCTACCCGTCCCCGGCCGGCCTGGACGAGACCGGCCCGCTCGTCGACGCCTCGCCCGACGACGACGGCGCCGCCGACTACGCCAGGGCCAAGCGGGGAGGGGAGATGGCCGTCGAGGCGGCCTTCGGCGACCGGGGCCTGCTGGTACGGGCGGGGCTGATCCTGGGCCCGTACGAGAACATCGGGCGGCTGCCGTGGTGGCTGCTGCGCGTCGCCCGGGGCGGTGAGGTGCTGGCGCCCGGCCCCCGGGACCTCCCCCTGCAGTACGTGGACGCGCGCGACCTCGCCGTCTGGACGCTGGACGCCGCCGGGCGCGGACTGGGCGGCCCGTACAACCTGGTGAGCCCGCCCGGTCACGTGACCATGGGGGAGTTGCTGGACAGCTGCGTGCGCGCCACCGGTTCCGGCGCCGGGCTGCGGTGGACCGACCCGGAGCCGATCCTGGCGGCGGGGGCGCGGCCGTGGACGGACCTGCCGGTGTGGATCCCTCCGGGCGAGCTCCACGACGCCATGCACGCCGGGGACGTCTCCCGGGCCGTCGCGGCGGGGCTGCGCTGCCGCCCCGTGGAGCGGACCGTGGCCGACACCTGGGCCTGGCTGTGCGGCCTGGACGGCGAGCCGCCCCTCCGCCCCGACCGCCCCCGGGTCGGGCTGGCGCCCGCGAAGGAGGCCGAGATCCTCCGCACGGTGGTGGGCCGGCCACTAGGGTGATGATCGCCGTCGTTTCCGTGAGGGGGAGTCCGTCATGGCGTCGCGCCGGGCGAAGCGGGTGCTGGTCTGCGGATGGGCGGTGCTCGCGGCGGCGGGCGCCGGGGCCACGCTGGTGCTGAACGACAGCACCGACGACGCTCCCGGGCGGTACGGCTGGTACGAGTCCACCCCGCGGGGGGAGCCCCCGGCTCCGGCGGGGGACGACCGTTGCGCGACGCCCGGACCGGACCAGTGGTGGGATCCCAGCCCTCCGGAGGCTCTCCGGATGTGCTCCCAGGCCGTCCCCCGCTCCGCCGAGCCCGGTCCGGGGCCTCTCCGGGAACCGCTCGAGGGGCCCGTGCCGCAGCCCTACGGCGATTACCTCCGCGACACCGGGGCCACCCCGGACCCCGCCGGGTAGCGGCGCGTTCCGGCACACGGCCGGCCCCCGCGCCCGGCTCCGCGGCGGCGGACCGGCCGTGTGCCGGAACGACCTGTGACCATCGCCCGCACCGGGGTACAGGTGGGGCTATGAGCACTGAACAGACCGGAAAGACCAAGGAAGGGGCCTGCCTCGTCGAGATCGAGCTGCCCCACTGCACCGCTTCGGACGCGGCGGCCGTCTTCGCCGTCCTGAGGTCGGCGTTCCCCGAATCGCCCGAGCTGGGCGGCGGCAACGGTGGGGGCGGGCCGGGGTCGGACGGAGAGCAGCGGAAGTTCTGGGTGGGCACGGTCGACGTCCGCGCCCACGGTGAGGTGAAGTGCACCCTGGAACTCGGGGAGCCGGTCGAGGCGGACCTCAGCGGCGGCCCCGACGCGGTACGGCAGGTCCAGGACGCTCTGGCGGGCTTCTACGAGGTGACGGCCGAGCCCCGGATCTCGGGCGACCAGGAGGTGGAGGTGCGGCTGAGGCTCGCCCAGCGCTGACCCGCCCCGGCGCTGACCTGCTCTGGTGCCCACCGGCCCGGGGCCGCTCCCACCGGCCCCGGGCCGCCGTTCGCGGACTGAGACCGCCGCGGGCGGGTACGCGCCCCCGCGAACGGAAGCGAGCGAGGACGAGCGGGAGCGGGAAGCGCGTGCCCGACCGCGGCCGGCTGTCCCGGCCGGCGGGCCGCACCGTCTCAGACCACCCCGGGAGGGAACCATGCCCATCTCGACCACCAACCCGGCCACCGGTGAGACCCTGCAGACCTTCGAGGCCCTGGACGACCGGGAGATCGAGGAGCGGCTGGAGCGCGCCCGCGCCGCCTTCGAGGAGTACCGCACCACCGGCTTCGCCGAGCGTGCCGAACTGCTGCGCCGGGCGGCCGATCTGCTGGAGAAGGAGCGGGACGAGGTCGCCCGCACCCTGACCACCGAGATGGGCAAGCCCGTCGCCGCGGCCCGCGCCGAGGCCGCCAAGTGCGTGAAGGCGATGCGCTGGTACGCCGACCACGCCGGGGAGCTGCTGGCCGACGAGCACCCCTCACCGGCGGACGTGGAGGACAGCGGCGGCAGCACCGCGTACGTGCGCTACCGCCCGCTGGGCCCGGTCCTGGCGGTGATGCCGTGGAACTTCCCGCTGTGGCAGGTGATCCGCTTCGCGGCCCCGGCGCTGATGGCGGGCAACACCGGTCTGCTCAAGCACGCCTCGAACGTGCCGCGGACCGCTCTGTACCTGGAGGACCTCTTCCGGCGGGCGGGCTATCCGCGAGGCTGCTTCCAGACCCTGCTGATCGGATCCGGCGCGGTGGAGGGCGTCCTGCGCGACGACCGTGTGGCCGCCGCGACGCTCACCGGCAGCGAACCCGCCGGGCGTTCGGTGGCCTCGGTCGCCGGCGACGAGATCAAGAAGACCGTTCTGGAGCTGGGCGGCAGCGACCCGTACCTCGTCCTGCCCTCGGCGGACGTGGTGAAGGCGGCCGAGGTCGCGGTGACCGCGCGGACCCAGAACAACGGCCAGTCCTGCATCGCGGCCAAGCGCTTCATCGTGCACCGGGACGTGTACGAGGAGTTCGCCCGGCTGTTCGTGGACGGGATGAAGGCGCTGAAGGTGGGCGACCCGATGGAGGAGTCCACCCAGGTCGGGCCGCTGGCCAGCGAGAGGGGCCGGGCCGACCTGGAGGAGCTGGTCACCGACGCCCGCGAACGCGGCGCCACCGTGCTGTGCGGCGGACGGCGGCCCGCGGCCCACCCGGCCGGCTGGTTCTACGAGCCCACCGTCGTCGCGGACGTCACGCCCGGGATGCGGATCCACCGCGAGGAGACCTTCGGTCCGGTGGCGACGCTCTACCGGGCGGCCGACTTGGACGAGGCGATCGCGGTGGCCAACGACACCCCCTTCGGCCTGAGCTCCAACGTCTGGACCCGCGACCGGGAGGAACAGGAACGCTGTGTGCGCGACCTGCGGGCGGGCGGTGTCTACTTCAACGGCATGACCGCCTCGCACCCGGCGATGCCCTTCGGCGGGATCAAGCGCTCCGGCTACGGCCGGGAGCTGTCGGGGCACGGCATCCGTGAGTTCTGCAACGTCACCACGGTCTGGCACGGCACGCCCCCGGACGTGCCCACCGCCGAGTGACGCGCGGGACGCCATGTGACGCGCGGGAAGCCATGTGACGCGCGGGACGGCGTGCGACGGCCGGGGCCCGGGCCCGTCAGACGTCGTCGAGCCTGAGTTCCGCCCATACGACGCGTCCCCGCGTCCGGGCGGCGGGTATGTCCCCCCAGGAATCGGCGAGGGCGTCGACGAGCTGGAGGCCGCGCCCGCTGGTCGCCTCCACGTCCGCCGAGCGGGCCGCGAGTCCGGGCGCGCCGGTGCCCTGGTCGCGCACCTCTATGCGCAGCCGCCGGTCGCCGTGCTGGAGAAGGCAGGCGATTCTGTCGCTGACGGTGTGGACCACGGCGTTGGTGACGAACTCGGAGACGACCAGCTGTGCCGTGTCGACCACGCTCTGCGGACAGTGCCAGCGGTGCAGCCACTCCGCGAGCAGATGCCGGGCCACACACACCGAGGAGCGCTGGGCGGGCACCTCGAATTCCGCCCGTTGCCGCGATCGCTGGGGGTGGACGGCCGGCAGCATGGGGGTCATGTGCGCTGAGCGGGGGAGAAGAGCCATCAGTGGCTCGCCTTTCGTACGCCGGTGGGCGTCGGGTCCGGTGCACCGTGTGCGGGGCGCGGCCCGTGCCGGGGGCCGGTGCCCGGTGCGCCACGGTGGGGAGGAACGGCGAGGGCACGGGGTCCTCGAAGGGAGTGGGAGAGCCCGTGTACCGGTACGGTTCGACGCCGGTGTGACCGCGCCGTGAACTGGATCACCCGGCTACTATGCTCATTGGTGTCCGCAAAAGGCAAGAAGAGTTCTGCAAATTGCAAGATTTAAACGACAGCCTGGCTGCGTCGCCGGGTCCGTGGCACACTGCTCTGCCGGTGGGACGCGAGCGGAGAGGGAGAGACCATGGGCGAGTCCCGGTCGGCACCGACCGTGGGGCAGATCGTCCTGGGCCTACGCCTGCGTGACCTGCGGGAACGTGCGGGGAAATCCTTCGAGGAAGCCGCCCGGGTCCTGAGCGTCACCACATCCACGGTCCGCCGCATGGAGAAGGCCGAGGTGGGTCTGCGCCCGCTGTACGTCAAGGCGCTGCTGGAGAGCTACGGCGTCGGGGCGGAAGAGGCCGACGCCTTCCTCGCGCTGGTGGAGAAGGCCAACAAGCCGGGCTGGTGGCACCGCTTCCGCAGCGTCCTGCCGGACTGGTTCAGCCTCTACGTCAGCCTCGAGAGCGAGGCCGACCTCATCCGCTCCTACGAGCCCCACTGCGTTCCGGGCCTGCTCCAGACCGAGGAGTACGCCCGCGCCCTGCTGCGGACCGGCTTCCCCCGGGCGGACGAGGAGGAGCTCGACCGGCGGGTCGCGCTGCGCATGGGCAGGCAGCAGCTCCTGGCCAAGCCCGACGCGCCGCGACTGTGGGCGGTGCTGGACGAACAGGTGCTGCGCAGACCGGTCGGCGGAGCCGGTGTCATGAGGGCGCAGATCGACCGGCTGGTCGAAGTCTGCGCCGCTCCCGGGATCAGCCTGCAGATCATGCCCTTCAGCGCGGGGCCCCACCCGGGGATGTTCGGCCCCTTCCAGCTCTTCCGGTTCAGCTACCCGGAGCTGCCGGACATCATCTACACCGAGAGCCTGACCGGCGCCGTCTACATCGACGAGCGCCCCGAGGTCACCACCTATCTGGAAGCCCTGGACCGCATGGTCACCCAGGCCCTGCCGGTCCAGGACACCGAGCGGACGCTGCTCGAACTGCGCGACGCCTTCTGAGGCGGCCCGCACACCCTCCCGCCCGGTGTGGCCGATGTCACAGGGCGGCCGCCCTCTTCCGTACAACCGTTGTGCGGTCGGTGTACGGGCATGTAGGAATGGCCCTTCCCGATGATCGATTCACGTCGGCACGTGATCGGAAGAGACGAGGAAGAGCACGTCATGTCTGTCCAGCCGCCCACTCCGGGGAACGACGCCGGCGAACCGGAGGGCGGGCGGCCGGACATACCCGACGAGACGTGGGAGCGCTTCGCCGTCGAGTGCGAGACCTCCCCGGACGCCGCCCCCAAGGAGCCGTCCGCCCGGGCGCGGATGGTGACCGAGCGCCTGCGGAAGGCCGACGAGGAAGCCGCCGCGCGGCAGCGGAGCCGGCGCTGGGGCAGGAAGCGGCACCGGCCGCTCCCGCACCGGCCGTCCGGCTCAGCCCCGTGGAGGGCGGCCGGTGCGCAGCATCCGCAGCACCGCCTCCTCGATCGCCCCCTGTGTCGCGGGGACCCCGAATGCGGCCCGGTCCCCGAGCCGGTGCAGGGCCGGGGCGACGGTGACGCCCTCCTCGTACAGTTCGATCACCCGCGGGTTGACGTACGAGGCGCGGCACACCGCCGGGGTGTTGCCCAGGTACTCGGAGACCTCCTTGACGGCACGGGCGACCGCACGGCGGCGGGAGGCGTCGCTCCGGTCGGCGAACCGTGACACGGCCAGGGCGACGGAGGCCAGCACGGTGGCGTGCCAGGTGCGGAAGTCCTTGGCGGTGACGTCCACCCCGCCCAGATCCCTCAGATAGGCGTTGAGGTCCTCACCCGTCACCTCGTGCCACGCCGGCCGCTCCCAGTAGGCCAGCAGCCTCTCGCCGCCCCCGCGGCGCCGTTTGAGGGCGCGCACCGCCCGGAACGTCGCGGGGTCCGCCACGGCGCGCACCACCTCCCGGCCGTGCTTGCCGGTGTAGGCGAAGGTCACCTCGCCGCCCGCGCAGTCGGCGTGCTCGCGCAGCAGGGTGGTCAGGCCGTAGGAGTTGTTCAGTTCCGCGTAGCGCTCGCCCCCGACGCGGAAGAATCCCAGGTCCAGCAGGCGGACCGCGGTGCCCAGCACCCGCTTTCGGGTCAGCCCGCGCTCGCCCAGGTGCATCCCGGCCGTCTCGCGGATGCGGGGCAGCGCCTCGGCCACCTCCAGCACGTGCTCGTGCTTGGCCCTCTCCTGCTCCGCCCGGAAGCGCGGGTGGTACAGGTACTGGCGGCGCCCGGCGGCGTCGGTGCCCACGGCCTGGAGGTGGCCGTTGGGCCGGGGGCAGATCCACACCTCCGTCCAGGCCGGCGGGATCACCAGGGATCTGATCCGCTCCAGTTCCGCCGGATCGCGCAGCGGACGGCCCTCGGCGTCGAGGTAGCGGAAGCCGCGGCCGTGGCGCCTGCGGGTGTAGCCGGGATCGCCGGGCCGGGTGTGGCGCAGACGCAAGCGGTCCTCCCTGGCCTGTCTCCTGTGGTCCCCGCGAAGCTCCCGGGGCTCCCCGGGACACCCGGGGCCGGCGCGCCGCCGCGGGCGGTGCGCCGGTGGGATGGTGCTCATTCCCCCTTTCGGCTTTTCCATGACCCGTTCGCCTGGGCCGGCCGTGTGACCGAACCGTGGCGCGTACTCGCGCCCGGTCGGGGAAGTCGCTGGACCGGACGAGCGCCTGAGGAGGCTGTGGCGATGAGAAGCGTCGGTGTCGAGGAAGAACTGCTCCTGGTGAGCGCGGACAGTGGTGAGCCGCAGGCCGTCTCGGGAGCGGTGCTGGCCTCCGTGGGCGAGGGCGAGGAACTGGAGAAGGAACTCCAGGAGGAACAGCTGGAGACCGGTACACGTCCGCGTACGCAGATGGTGGACCTGGCCGTCGAGGTCCGCCGGTGGCGCGGCGCGGCGTCGCAGCGGGCGCGCGCGGTCGGGGCGGAGGTCGCGGCGCTGGCCACCTCGCCGCGGGCGGTCGACCCCTCGCTCAGCCCCGGCGAGCGCTACCGGCGGATGGCCGGCGAGTACGGGCTGACCGCCCAGGAGCAGCTCACCTGCGGACTCCACGTCCATGTGAGCGTGGAGTCCGACGAGGAGGGGGTCGCCGTCCTGGACCGGATCCGGCCGTGGCTGGCCCCGCTGCTGGCGATGAGCGCCAACTCCCCCTTCTGGCAGGGGGAGGACAGCGGATACGCCAGTTACCGCAACCGGGTGTGGGGCCGGTGGCCCTCGGCGGGGCCGGTGGAGGTCTTCGGCTCGGCCGGGAACTACCGCGAGCGGGTGCGCTCGATGATCCGGACGGGAGCGCTGCTGGACGAGGGGATGATCTACTTCG
Source organism: Streptomyces sp. SS8 (assembly GCF_054072955.1). Classification (NCBI taxonomy): domain Bacteria; kingdom Bacillati; phylum Actinomycetota; class Actinomycetes; order Kitasatosporales; family Streptomycetaceae; genus Streptomyces; species Streptomyces sp. SS8. The sequence continues at coordinate 4,088 of NZ_JBSVCZ010000029.1, read as the reverse complement.
ACGCCCGGCTGGCGCGGAACTACCCCACGGTCGAGGTGCGGGTCGCCGACGTGTGCCTCGACGCCCGCGACACGGTGCTGCTCGCGGCGCTGGTCCGCGCGCTGGTGGAGACGGCGGCCCGGCAGTGGCGCGCCGGCGAACCGCCCGCGCCGGTGGACGTCGGCCTGCTGCGCCTGGCGGCATGGCGGGCGGGCCGCTCCGGCCTCTCCGGGGAACTGGTGCACCCGGTGACCTTCGAGCCCGCCCCCGCGGAGAGCGTCGTGGGCGCCCTGCTCGACCACGCCGCCCCGGCCCTGTCGGACGCCGGCGACCTGTCCCTGGCCAAGGAGGGGGCCGAGGACCTCTTCCGGCGCGGCAACGGCGCCGCCGTCCAGCGCGCGGTCCTCGAGGAGACGGGGGGCGACCTGAGCGCCGTCGTGGCCGAAGCGGTGCGCAGGACCGTGGCCTGAACGTGGCCTGAACCGAGCCCCCGCCCACCGGGGCGGGGGCTCAGCGACCGGCCGTGTCCTTGACCATCGCCGCGGCCAGCACCCTCTGCTTGAGCCGGGCGACGCACTCCTCGCAGGCGGAGAACACGGTCGTCCTCCCGCGGTACCCGACCTCCGCGAGAGGGCTCAGCGGCACGTCGCCCCGCCCGCACCACAGCCAGCACACGGGGCCCCGTCCGGCGGGGGAGGGGCTCTCCACCTGCTCCTCCAGCAGGCTGATGCAGTCCTCGCAGGCGTACAGCGGGGCGTGGGTGCCCCAGGAGACCACCGGCCCGAGCCAGGTCACCGCCGTGCCGCTGCGCAGACACCACAGCCAGCAGTCGCCGACGACCCACGCGCACCGGCCGTCCTCCGCCCGCTGCTCCCGCTGTTGCGGCCGCCCCTGCCGCGGCGGCTTCGCGGGCGGCCCGGGGCGCGTGGGGCCGGGCGGGGCGGCGGGTGGGGCGCCGCACTCCCGGCCGGTGTCCGTCTCGGTGGACACGGGGCGCCTCCTCTCCACACGGGGGAGCGGCCGTCCGCTCTGCGGTCCCCCCGTCATGCGTACCCCGGATCGCCCGGCGGGGACAGCGGGACTTCGGGCCAGCCTCACGGGCGCGCCGCCTCTCCCTCCGGCGGAGGCCCGGGCGCGGGAACCGGGCCCGCCCACCTGCGCGTCCACTGGTCGCGGCCGTCGGACGGACGGCCCTGGACAGGGGGGTACACCACTGTGTTTCGGACATCACGGGGAGCGCTGCGCCGGACAGCGGTCATCGCGGCGGCGGCCGTCGCGGCGCTGACCGCCTGCCAGCCGGAGGACCTGCCGGCGGACGACGTCCCGGCGTCCGCCGTTCCGGGCGCTTCGGCGACCGCCTCCCCGAGCGCGTCGCAGCCGGCCGCGACGGACGGTCAGCGGTCCCTGGTGGACACGGCGGAGGCGGGGGGCCTGCGCAAGCAGACCGGGGACGGGGCCGCCGGGGACGTACCGGTCGACCCGGGGGAGATGCGGGACGGCATGCGACTGGTCGTCAGCCGCTTCGCCGCCCCGGACGGCGGCGACCCGGTTCTCTTCGAGGGCGTCGACAACGTCCCCGAGGACACGAACAAACGCCGCGAACACCTCTTCCGCGGCATGCTGGAGTACATCGAGTGGGATCCGGAACTGGGGCAGCCCCAGGCGCGGCCGGTGGCCGATCCGGGGCCGCTGGGCGGCTCGGTCGAGTGCCTGATGGCCTCCCTCGCCGAGAACGGCCAGGTGATCTGCGGCTGGGCGGACGAGAGCACCGCCGCGGTGGCGCTGTTCCCCGACAGCACCCTCGGCGAGGCCGGGAAGCTGTTCGTCGCCATGCGCGGTGATCTGGAGCGCTGACCCCGGACGGGGAGCCGGCCGGCGTGTCCGTCCGCGCTCCGCGCGGCGCACCGATGGCCGACGCGAAGGTACGAAAGGGGCGGATCGGGGTACAGGCACACGCGCGCGGCGGTTCCGGACGCCTCCGCCGCGCGAACCCTCGTTCGAAGGAGACCTGTACGTGACCGAGACAGCCAGGCAGCGCGACGACCGGCCGGTGCTCACGAACCGGCAGGGCCACCCGATCCACGACAACCAGAACCAGCGCACGGTCGGCGCCCGGGGTCCCGCCACGCTGGAGAACTACCACTTCCTCGAGAAGATCAGCCACTTCGACCGCGAGCGCATCCCCGAGCGGGTGGTGCACGCGCGCGGCGTGACGGCCTTCGGCTACTTCGAGGCGTACGGCTCCTGGGGTGACGAGCCCATCGCGCAGTACACCCGCGCCAAGCTGTTCCAGGAGCGGGGCAAGCGCACCGACGTGGCCGTCCGCTTCTCCACGGTCATCGGCGGACGCGACTCCGCCGAGACCGCCCGGGACCCCCGCGGCTTCGCGGTGAAGTTCTACACCGAGGAGGGCAACTGGGACCTCGTCGGCAACAACCTGGGTGTCTTCTTCATCCGGGACGCCATCAAGTTCCCCGACGTCATCCACGCCCTCAAGCCCGACCCGGTGACCTTCGAGCAGCGGCCGGAGCGGATCTTCGACTTCATGTCGCAGACCCCCGAGTCCATGCACATGCTGGTCAACCTCTTCAGCCCGCGCGGCATCCCCGCCGACTACCGGCACATGCAGGGCTTCGGGGTCAACACCTACAAGTGGGAGAACTCCGACGGCCGCACCATGCTGGTCAAGTACCACTGGATGCCCAAGCAGGGCGTGCGCTCCATGACCGAGGAGGACGCCGCGAACGTCCAGGCCGACAGCCTCGGCCACGCCACCAAGGACCTGTACGAGGCGGTCGAGCGGGGCGACTACCCCGAGTGGGAACTCCTGGTGCAGATGATGGAGGACCACGAGCACCCGGAGCTGGACTTCGACCCGCTGGACGACACCAAGACCTGGCCCGAGCAGGAGTTCCCGCCCAAGCCGGTCGGCCGCATGGTCCTGAACCGGATGCCGGACGACTTCTTCACCCAGAACGAGCAGATCGCCTTCGGCACCGGCGTGCTGGTCGACGGCCTGGACTTCTCCGACGACAAGATGCTGGTCGGCCGCACCTTCTCCTACAGCGACACCCAGCGCTACCGGGTGGGCCCCAACTACCTCCAGCTGCCGGTGAACCGGGCCAAGGCCCCGGTCCACACCAACCAGAACGGCGGCCCCATGGCCTATGAGGTCGACCCCCGGGGCGAGAACCGGCACGTCAACTACGAGCCGTCCACCCTCGGGGGGCTCCAGGAGGCGGAGGGGCCGGGCTACGGCGAGCAGGGTCCGGAGCTCCGCGGCAGGCTGACCCGCAGCCGCATCCCGCGGACCAACGACTACATGCAGGCCGGGCAGCGCTACCTGCTGATGGAGGACTGGGAGCGAGACGACCTGGTCGCCAACTTCACAGGCCAGTTCAAGCAGTGCCCCCGGCACATCCAGGAGCGGATGGTGTGGCACCTGCTGCTCGCGGAGAACGACCTCGGACTGCGGGTGGGCGAAGGGCTCGGCATCTCCCCGCAGGACGTGGCGGACCTGGAGCCGCTGCCGAACCAGCGGCTCACCGACGAGGACCGCGAGCGCCTGGCGAACCTCGGAAAGAACCCGCCGCGGGACGTCGAGGGACTGACGATGACCCACTGCGTCCCCGACGAGCGGCATGTGGTGACCCGCTGACCGGCGTGTACGCGGTATGGCGCGGCGCGTACGGGGAAGCCGTGGGAAGAGCCGGGCGGCCCGTGGCAGTGGCGCCCGGAACAGTCCCGCGGACCCGGTAGGAGAGAACCGGCCATGAAGAAGAGGAAGCAGAAGCTGGTGTACAGGCCCGTGGGGTTCGCGCTCGGCACCCTGGGCGGCCTGATCGCGAGCACCGCCTTCAAGAAGGCGTGGAAGGCGATCAGCGACGAGGACGACGCGCCCGACCCCGGGGACGAGGACCGCAAGCTGGGCGAGATCCTGCTGGCGGCCGCGATCCAGGGCGTGATCTTCTCGGTGGTCAGGGCGGCGGTGGACCGCTCGGGCGCCGTCGCCGTCCGCAGGCTGACGGGCACCTGGCCGGGCTGAGCCCGCACGGCCGCCCCGGCGGGCGGCACACCACGGCGGCGGGGCCGTACGGACGACCGTACGG